>JBAXQV010000088.1:0-12067 GCA_037131575.1 Actinomycetota bacterium | reverse complement strand
GTCCGACGGAGGCACCTATACCGTGGTTGCCGTGCCCGATGAATTCCTCGACCAAGTGGCTCCGCCCACCGACACCACCCCCGTGCCGGTCGACGTGACCCCCTTGCCCGCCGACAGCACGGTGGCCGGTCTGCCCGACACCACCCTCCCCGCTGCCCCGGCATCCGTCGACGAAGTGAGCAAGGCGGTGGTGGGCCTCGCGGTCGACGACGCCACCAAGCTGGCCGCCACCAAGGGGTGGGTCATCCGAGTGGCCCGTATCGACGGCGTCGACCAGCCGCTCACCATGGACTACCGCACCGACCGTTACGACGTGGCGGTCGACAAGGGTGTCATCTCGTCGGTCATCTCGAACGGCTGAACCCGGCACCGAGGGTGCGCCGACAGCGTCGGTAACCTGTGGGCACCATGTTCGATTCACTGTCGTCACGCCTCGAAGGCGTCATCAAGAAGATTCGTGGCAAGGGCCGCCTCACCGAGGCCGATGTCGACGAGGTGCTGAAAGAGATTCGCACGGCGTTGCTCGAAGCCGACGTGAACGTCGGTGTGGTGCGCAACGTCATCGCCCGCATCCGCGAACAGGCCATCGGCGTCTCGCTCAGCAAGGCCCTCGACCCGGGCCAGCAGGTGGTGAAGATCGTCAACGCCGAACTCACCGCCATGCTGGGCGGCGAGACGTTGAAGATCACCTACGCCAGCCGCCCGCCCACGGTGGTGCTCATGGCCGGTCTGCAGGGTTCGGGTAAAACCACCAACTCGGCCAAGCTGGCCCGCTGGTTCAAGAGTCAAGGGCGCCAGCCGTTGCTGGTGGGTGCCGACCTCCAGCGCCCTGCCGCTGTGGAACAGCTCCGCACCCTCGGTCGTCAGATCGACGTGCCGGTGTTCAGCGAACCGGGCGACCCGGTGGCCACGGCCGCCCGTGGTTTGGCCGAGGCCCGCCGCCTGGGCCGCGATGTGCTCATCGTCGACACCGCGGGCCGCCTGTCGATCGACGCCGACATGATGGAGCAAGTGCGCCAGATTTCGGCGGCGGTGCAGCCCACGTACACGTTCCTTGTCATCGACGCGATGACCGGGCAAGACGCCGTGGGTGTGGCCGAAGCGTTCCACCAGACCCTGGCCATCGACGGTGTCATCATGTCGAAGCTCGACGGCGATGCCCGCGGTGGCGCGGCCCTGAGCGTGAAGGAAGTGATCGGCCGGCCCATCGCCTTCGCCTCCACAGGTGAAAAGCTCAGCGAGTTCGAGCAGTTCCACCCCGACCGCATGGCCGGGCGCATCTTGGGCATGGGCGACATGCTCACCCTCATCGAGCAGGCCGAGCAGGCGTTCGAGAAAGATCAGGCCGAGGCCGCGGCAGAGCGGCTGCTCGAAGGTGAGTTCACCCTCGACGATTTCCTCGATCAGATGCAGCAGCTGAAGAAGATGGGCCCCCTCGGCAATGTGCTCGGCATGATGCCAGGTATGCCCAAAGAGTTGAAGGGCGCCGAGATCGGCGACGACCAACTGAAGCCGGTGGAGGCCATCATTCGGTCGATGACTCCGCTCGAACGGCGCAAGCCAGAGATCATCAACGGCAGCCGTCGCAACCGCATCGCCATCGGCAGCGGTACCAGTGTGGCCGAGGTGAACCGCCTGGTGAAGCAGTTCGGTGAGATGCAGAAGATGATGAAGCGCATGGGTGCCATGGGCATGGGGAAGCCCGGCAAGAAGGGCAAGAAGGGCAAGGGTGGCCGCGTCGGGTCGGGCGGGGGTTTCGGCGGTATGCCCGGGATGCCTGGCCTTCCCGGTATGCCCGGTGGCCCGGGAATGCCCGGAATGCCCGGTCTGCCAGGTGCGCCCGGCGGTTTCCCAGGTTTCCGTTGACCGATCACACGTGGAAGGTGCGCGGAGGGCCTCGGGGCCGCTATCCTCGCATAGTTCGCTTTCGCAAGGAGTAGCAAGACCGCATGGCAGTGAAGCTTCGCCTCACCCGGGTTGGCAAGAAAAAGCAGCCGCAGTACCGCATCGTCGCGGCCGACAGCCGCGCCGCGCGTGATGGCCGTTTCATCCAGATCATCGGCACCTACAACCCGCGTACCGAGCCGTCGACCATCAAGGTCGATAGCGACAAGGCCGTGAAGTGGCTGCTCGACGGGGCGCAGCCCACCGAGCGTGTGCGCAAGTTGCTCGAAGCGTCGGGTGCCTGGGAGGCGTTCACCGCCGCCAAGGCCGCTCGCTGATCGTCCGATGAGCGACGACACCGAGGTCACCACGGCACCTACCGCCGTGGCCGTACTGGAACACATCGTTCGGTCCATCGTCGACGATCCGTCGGCGGTGCAGGTCGACAGCGCCGCAGGGCGTTCGCGAGTGCGCCTCGAAGTGCGCGTGGGCGATGGCGACCTCGGTCGCCTCATCGGCCGCCGTGGCCGTACTGCGCAGAGCATCCGCACCGTGGTGCGTGCTGCCGCAGTGCGCGACGGCGTCGACGTCGACGTCGACTTCGCCGACTGAGCCCGGCAACCAGCCACCTGCGATGACGGTTCCCGAGGGCTTTCTCGAGGTTGGCCGAGTCGGTCGCGCCCATGGCGTGCGCGGCGCAGTCGTGGTGACCTTGGGCTCCGATCGGGCCGAGCGAGTGGCCCCCGGCTCGCGATTGTTCGACGGCAAGGGCTGGCTGGTGGTGGAACAGTCGCGCCTCCAACCCCCGTCGCGCTGGGTGGTGCAGTTCGAAGGTGTGGCCGACCGCAACAGCGCCGAAGGCCTGAACGGGCGTGTGCTGTACGGCGAACCCATTGTCGACCCCGATGCATTGTGGGTGCACGACCTCATCGGTGCGCGCGTGGTCGACGCCGACGGTGTCGAGCGCGGTCGGTGTGTCTCGGTGATCGAGAACCCGGCAAACGACTTGCTCGAACTCGACACCGGGCACCTGGTGCCGGTCACCTTCGTCACCGGTTCGGCCGACGGTGTCATCACCGTCGACACGCCCGACGGCCTGTTCGACCTGCTCGACTGACCCAGGGGCTGCCCGCGCCTCGCCGGCTCAGGTGGTGATGGGCTGCACGTCGACCACGGCCGATGTGACGAGCGGGCCGTAGAGGTGAGGGAAAGCCTCGGGTGCTTCGCCCAACTGCTCGTACACCAGTGGGGCCGTGAGCCGAGCTTCGTCGATGTGGAGCAGCACGAGGCCGCCCACGCCGCGGTAGAAACGCTCGAGCACGCCGGGAACCTGCGCCGCCGTGGAGAGATGGATGAACCCCTCGTCGGCGAGTTCGCGGCCGATGGTGGACGCGGTGTATTCGCCGGTGTCGAGCGATTGTTCCCAGCGGGTGCGTTCGGCAATGTGGAAGATCACCAGAGCATCATCGCTCGTAGGATGGCCGACCATGCGCATCGATGTGTTCACCATCTTCCCAGGGCTCGTCGATGCCTTTTGCGCCGAGAGCCTGTTGGGCAAGGCACGCAACAACGGCCTGCTCGATCTGCGCCTGCACGACTTGCGTGAACACACCACCGATGTGCATCGCAGCGTCGACGACACGCCGTTCGGCGGTGGCGCCGGCATGGTGATCCGGCCTGAGCCCGTGTTCGCATCGGTGGAGGCTGCCCAACCGCCGCGGCCGTTGCTACTGCTGGGGCCGGGTGGCAGGCGATTCGACCAGGCAATGGCCGATGAACTGGCTGCGGGCGGTGGGTTCAGTCTGCTCTGTGGTCGCTACGAGGGCATCGACCACCGGGTGCGTGAACACCTCGTCGATGGTGAGGTGAGCGTGGGCGATGTGGTGCTGAGCGGCGGGGAAGTAGCGGCGTGTCTCATCATCGAGGCAGTCGCGCGTCTGCTGCCGGGGGCCATGGGGAACGCGGTGAGCCCGGTCACCGAGAGCTTCGGGGCTCACGGCCTGCTCGAGGAGCCGCAGTACACCCGGCCCGCCGAGTTCCGTGGGTGGGAGGTGCCAGCGGTGCTGCGCAGCGGCGACCATGGGCGCATCCAGCGGTGGCGCACGGCCCAGGCACTGCACCGAACGCTGCGATATCGCCCCGATCTCATCGATCGGCGCGGCGGACTTTCGGATCTCGACCGTCGCTTGTTGGAAGAGTTCCCCCCTGAGGCCTATCATTAGCTGTTCCGTTTCCCAGGCCAGCAGGATGTTCGCGCCATGAAGTCCACCGATTTCGTCGACAATCAATCACTCCGCAGCGATCTGCCCGACTTTGGGCCGGGTGACGAAGTGAAGGTCCACGTGAAGGTGGTCGAAGGCAACAAAGAGCGTGTCCAGATTTTCCAGGGCAACATCATTCGCCGCCAGGGCAGCGGTCTCTCGGAGACCTACACGGTTCGCAAGGTGAGCTACGGCGTCGGTGTCGAGCGCACGTTCCCCGTGCACGCCCCCACCGTGTCGAAGATCGAAGTGCTGCGCCGTGGCGATGTGCGTCGCGCCAAGCTCTACTACCTGCGCGATCGCTCGGGCAAGGCTGCCAAGATCAAGGAAAAGCGCGAGGGCTGAGCCCCGCGCTGTTCCGTTGCCATCGGTGTCGACTGGGCACCCGCGTTGAGCTCTGACGATCTCGAGAACTTCGAGGCCGAGCGCGAGCTCCAACTCGCGCAGGAGTATCCCGACGTAGCGGGCATGTTTCGCTATGCCGTCGAAACCGAGCGCCGGTTCTATCTGGCGAACGATGTGAAGGTCACCGTCACCGGTGAGGCCGGTCGCCCCTTGATCGAGGTGGAGTTGACCGACGCATGGGTATGGGACATGTACCGCAAGACCCGGTTCGTGCCGAAGGTGCGGGTGCTCACGTTCAAGGACGTGAACGTGGAAGAGCTTCCGACGGGCGAGATCGCGATCTAGCCCGGCAAGCACGCGGCCGCTGGGGCGAACGAGAAGCGGGTCGTTGGTACGAACGGCAGGGGTACCGGGTGGTGGCACGCAACTGGGTGTGCCCCGCCGGTGAGGTCGACCTCGTGGTCGAGCGGGGCGAGCTGACCGTGTTCGTGGAAGTGAAGGCCCGTGCCAGCGATCGGTTCGGGTCGCCGGCTTTGGCTGTCGACGAACGTAAGCAGAAGCGGTTGCGCCGTTGTGCTGCTACCTGGTTGGCCGAGCAAGGCCGCCGGGCGTCGGCCCGTACCGTGCGCTTCGACGTGGTGGCAGTCACCGGTACGCGGCTCGAGGTGATCGAGGGCGCATTCTGAGCGCTGCGGGTCAGCCGAACAACGTCCAGGCGAGCAGGCCCACCACCGCAAGCACGGCTGCGGCCACGAACAGGTAGTCGCTTCTACGGGCGACATGCTTGCGATGCGGGTTGAATCCCATCCCCTCAGTATCGTCGGTCGGCGTGGAAACCATCGATGTACAACGCGCCGACGGCATCGTCACCATCACGTTGAACCGCCCGGAGAAGAAGAACGCCATCAACGGGGCAATGTGGGACGAATTGCTCGCCACCTTCCGCGAGATTGCCGCCTCCAGCAGCGATCGAGCCGTCATCATCACCGGTGCCGGTGGGGCGTTCTGCTCGGGTGCCGACCTCACGGGCGGTGGGCTCGACAACCACCAACTCGCCAATATGCGCCATGTGGGCGACGTGTGCCTGGCGCTGGCTCGTTTGCCGCAGCCTGTCATCGCCAAGGTGCGGGGTGTGGCCGTGGGCGCTGGTTGCAACATGGCATTGGGCGCCGACTTGGTGGTGGCCAGCACCAACGCTCGATTCTCGGAGATCTTCGCCCGGCGCGGCCTGTCGGTCGACTTTGGCGGGAGTTGGTTGCTGCCACGCATCGTGGGAATGCACAAGGCGAAAGAACTCGCCCTGCTGGCCGACATCATCGACGCCGCGGAGGCCGAACGTATCGGGTTGGTGAACCGGGTGGTCGACGATGCCCAACTCGACGAGTTCGTGGCCGACTGGGCTCGCCGCCTGGCCGCCGGACCGCCCATTGCGCTGGCGATGACCAAGCGCATGCTCAGCAACTCGATGAACGTGACGCTCGAAGAGGCGCTCGACGACGAGGGCATGGCCCAAACGGTGAACTTCTCCACGAAGGACACCGCCGAGGCGATGGCTGCTTTTGTGCAGAAGCGAGACCCTCGGTTCGAGGGCCGCTGACCTATACGGCCCCTGCCACCCCGTTCAGGCCGACGCTCACTAGCGTGGGGTGGGTGAAGCGGTTCGGGCGGTGTCGAGCAGGTGGCCGGTTGCTGGCTGTAGCGCTTGGCCTCGCCGCGCTCGGTGCCGGCGGTGGCACTGTGCTCGCCGGCGATCTGCCCGCGCCCACCCCGGTGCCTGCCCTTCCTGCCATCGACGATCCCAACTTCGTGTCCACTCGGCTCATCCCGGTGCCAGCAGGCTGCGCTGCACCCGATCGTGAGCAAGCGGTGTTTCTCGGCACGCTGGTGAAACGCGATGAACAGACCGCGCGGTTCTCCGTCGAACAGGTGCGTTCAGGCACGCTCGACGGGTTCACCCTGAACGGCGAAGTAGATGTGCGCTTCGGCGACGATGTGCAGTTGCTCGACATCGGTACCACCTACCTGGTGGGCGCGGGGGCCGACAGCACCGTGCGGGCACTCGTGTCGCGTGTGCTGCGTGCACGCCCGCTGTTCGGGGGCAGCGGTGTGGCCGGCGTGAACCCGTCGGTGGCGAACTGCCCCTCGATCGACGACCCGGTGCGCACCCTGCGGGCCGATGGGGGCACCATCGAGACCGGCGTGTTGGCGCCCATCAGCACGGCGAATCGGTCGCTGCTGTTGGTGGTACTCGAAGCAGTGGGTCTGGTGCTGGCCGGTTTGGTGGCACTGGTGCTGGTGAAGCACGCCGTGTTCGGCCTCGGCCGCGCCGTGCGCCGCCTGTTGTCGTAACGGTCAGGCGATGCTGGCGGCAGCGGCGCGTGCGCGCAGGTCGCTCACAGCATGAGCGAGGCCATCGGGGTGGTTGAACAGTGCGCTGCCGGCCACGAACACGGTGGCACCGGCACTCGCAGCAGCAGCCACGGTGGAGGGCCCGATACCGCCGTCGACCTCGACGGCGACGCGATCGCTCAACCCCGCCGCCTCGATGAGTGCACGCACCTCACGCACCTTGGGCTCCATCGAGGCGATGTATTTCTGACCACCGAAGCCGGGGTTCACAGTCATCACCAACACCAGGTCGACCAGATCGAGCACATGAGCCACCGCTGAGGCCGGAGTGGCCGGGTTGATGGCCACAGCGGCCGACGCGCCGAGTGAGTTGATGTTGCCGAGTGTGCGGTGCAAATGGGTGCAGGCCTCGGCGTGCACGATGAGCCGCGAGCACCCGGCAGCGATGTAGTCGGCCGCCATCACATCGGGTGTGTACACCATGAGGTGCGCCTCGAACGGCAACGAGCAATGCCGACGCGACGAAGCGATGACCGGCGGACCCACCGTGAGGTTGGGTACGAACTGGCCGTCCATCACATCCCAGTGAATGCGGTCGACACCGGCTGCTTCGAGAGCGGCGAGTTCGTCACCGAGTTTGCTGAAATCGGCTGGCAGCACGCTCGGGGCGATCTCGACACGTCGAACGCCACTGGGCGACGGTGCAGATGACGCAAATGTCGAAGCAGGATCAGTCACATCGCCAGGGTAGTCGGCGTACCCTTGCAGCGTGTTTTCTGGCCAGAGCGATCAACCCGATGACGCGCGGGTCACCATCGAACGGCTGGTGTCGGGTGGTGAAGGGCTGGGTCGACTGCCCGACGGACGCGTGGTGTTCGTGGCCGGCGCGCTTCCAGGTGAGGTGGTCGACGTCCACATCGTGCAGCGCAAGCGCGACTTCGCTCGGGCCAAGGTTCGTGCCCTGGTGGAACCATCGCCCGAGCGGCATGGGCCCCCTTGCCCTGCGGTGGCGCTCGGTTGTGGAGGGTGCGATTGGCAGCAAGCTCGATTCGCGGCGCACCTCGACTGGAAGGTGGGCCTGGTGCGCGAAGCATTGCGCCGCACGGCCAAGATGCCCGATGTCGAGGTTCATCGTGGTGCCAGTGTGCCCGAGTGGGGCTATCGCACCTCGATGCGTTTCGCCATTGGCGATGGCGGTCGACTAGGGCTGCGCATGCCTCGCAGCCGAGAGGTGGTGGTGCTCGACGACTGCCCCATCGCGCATCCGCAACTGGCGTCGTTGATGCGCGAACTCGAGGTTCCCGGCGCCGAGGAAGTGTCGATTCGTGTGGGTGTGGCGAGTGGTGAGAGCAGTGTGTGGTGGACGCCCGAGTACGCCTGGGCCAAGGGGCTGCCTCGGTCGGCGGCGCGTGGCCCTCGCGCACGGGTGCACGAGACGGTGGCTGGTGTATCGCTGCAGGTGAGCGCGTTGTCGTTCTTCCAGTCGGGGCCCGCTGCAGCCGAATTGTTGGTGCACACCGTTCGCGAGGTGGCCGGTGAGGCGTTGACCACAGCGCGTGTGGTGATCGACGCGTATGGCGGGGTGGGGCTGTTCGCCGCTGCCGCAGTTCCGGCCGACACTCACGTGATGCTGGTCGAAGGCTCGGCGAGCGCTGTTCGCGATGCCGTGGTGAACCTCGCCGACCGGTCGGCTGAAGTGGTGTGCTCGCCGCTCGAACAGTGGCAACCCATTGCTGCCGATGTGGTGATCGCCGACCCGGCGCGTACTGGGCTGGGCGGGGAAGCTGTGACACGGTTGGCGGCATGCGGGGCGGGCACACTGATTCTCGTGAGTTGTGACCCGGTGGCCATGGCTCGCGACTCGGCGTCGCTCGTGCGTGCCGGATATCGCCTCGACCATGCGGTGGCGCTCGACCTGTTCCCGCAAACCCATCATGTAGAGGTGGTGAGCCGCTTTGTCAGGGAGGCTGCGACCTGAACGAAAAGTTCGCACCAACGTTCATCCAGACGATGCCCGGCTCCGTAGAGATGATGTGCGAGACGATGAGCGAGCGATGTCGGATGCGAGCCTGGTGCTCGCTGTCGCGCGCTACCAGCATTCGGCCCTCGCCGAGATCTACCGTCGGCATTCGGGTGTGGTGTTCGGGTTGGCGCGACGCATTCTCGGGAATCAGGCCGCTGCCGAAGAAGTGGTGCAGGAAGTGTTTCTGCGGCTGTGGCGTAACCCCGAGCGATTCGACCCCGAGCGCGGCGCGCTGCGCAGCTTCCTGCTTTCGAACGCGCACGGCCGAGCGATCGACCTGCTGCGTGCCGATGCGTCGAGGCGCAAGCGCGAAGAACGCGATGCTGTCGCCGCCCCTGAGGAAAGTTACGACCTCGACCTGCAGGTATGGGACCTGGCGTTGGCCGAGCAGGTACGAGGGGCAATGCAGATGCTCCATCCAGGCGAACGGGCGGCGCTTGAACTGGCCTATTTCGGTGGCCGCACCTATCGTGAGGTGGCGGCACAACTCGGTGAAGCCGAGGGAACGGTAAAGAGTCGGATCCGCAGCGGGTTGAAGCGCCTTCGGGCGAATCTGCAGGCGGCAGGAATGACGGCGGGTGACCTATGAGCGCAGATGAACAACGACTTGACGAACTGCTCGGCGCGTATGCGCTCGACGCCGTGAGCGACGACGAGCGTCGCGCCGTCGACGAATACCTCCGCGTGAATCCGCGGGCTCGACAGGAGGTTGCCGAACACCGTGGGGCTGCCGCCATGCTGGCCTGGAGCGGCGTGCGTGCCCCCGAAGGGTTGTGGGACCGCATCGCTGGCGAACTCGACGAGAGTGGGGCGACTGCACGCGGCGAGTTGGCCGATGTGGTCGACTTTTCTGCCGGCTCAGCCCGTCGTCGCGCTCGATCGCGGCAAGGTCGCCTGGCTTGGCCAGCGGTCTTGGCTGTGGCAGCATCCGTCGGCGTGCTGGCCTTCGCCGGGGGCAGCGTGGTTACCCGCCATCGTGCGCCGCAGGCCTCGTTGGCAGCAGCGGCCGACACTGCTCGGCGTGCGCCAGGCACCCGGCTGGCTCATCTCACCGGCGCGGCGGGTACCGAAGTGGCCGAGGTGATGGTCGACCAGTCTGGGCACGGGTATCTGGTGGCCGATGCGCTGCCACCATTGGCCCCTGACCACACGTACCAATTGTGGGGTGTGGTGGGCGACAAGGTGATCTCCATGGGCGTGCTCGGCGATGCTCCCACGGTCGCCTCGTTCAGCGTGGCGGCACCTGTGTCGCAAGTAGTGCTCACGGTGGAAGTTGCCGGAGGTGTGGTGTCGAACGGTAACCCCGATGGAGCCTTTGCGGGTACGTTGGCCTAGCCCGGATACTGGTGCCGTTGTTCAGCGCAGCGCGGCCATCGTTCGTTCGACGCGGTCGAGGAACTTCGTGCGGCGCTCCTCTGAAGCCCTGTCGATGCCATAGAGGGCCACCCAGGTGGTACGGCAGCGGCGCGAACACATCGAGCGGATGGCTCGAGTAAGCGTCCGTTTGCCGGGTTCTCCCTGAAGCGAGTTGACGAGCTTTGACGAGCCGTGAGTGGTGACAGCCACCAGGCGTTTGATGTTCGTGAGCATTGGGGCGACCTGGGTGGTGCCCTCCTGGTAGGTGTACGCGACACCGGGGGCAAGCACGCGGTCCACCCAACCCTTCAACATGCCAGGCTGCCCCGACCACCAGGTGGGGTACACCATCACCAGCGCCTCGCACCAGCGCAGCAGCTCAGCTGAGGCGACGAGGTCGTCGGGTAGCGGTGGAAAGGCTGGAGCGAACTGGGCGCGGGCAGCCCACTCTTCTCGCGAGAGTTCAGGAGCGAAGCCATCGCCGTACAGATCGGTGATGCGAACATCGTGTCCGCCGCGTTGCAGGCCGGCGATGGTTCGCTGCAGGGCGGCATTGGTGAACGACTGAGGGCGGGGATGGCAGTACACCACGTATACGTTCACAGGCGTGCCGCCAATCGTTCCACCCGCTCGAGGAACCGAGCGCACTGCTCGGGTGTCTTCACATTGACGTCGTGGAGGCTGAGCCAGCCGGCGCGAGTGGTGAGCCCGGTACTCAACCGCATGGCCCGCAACAGTTTGCGGCGACCGTTGTCGTTGACCGTCTTGGTGCTCAACCACCGCGTCTCGTAGGTGCTCACACCGACGATCCGCTTCACGTGGGTGAGCGCCGGGCGCACCTTGCCCTGCTCATTGAACCGAAACGCCACACCGGGCACCATCACCCGATCGAGCCAACCCTTCAACACCGCCGGGAGGCCACTCCACCATGTTGGGTACACGAACACCAGGGTCTCGCAACTCGAGATGTGACTGATCTGGTCCATCACCAGTGGGTCGAGAACGGGATTTTCGCTCTGATACGCAGCGATTTCGGCTGGCGACATTGCTGCGCTGAAGCCAGCCGCATAGAGATCGACCCACACAACAGCACGGTCCTGCTCCTGCAGCGTGGTGACGATGCGGTCGGCAATGCGGTGCGTGAAGCTGTCGGGGTCGGGATGGACCACGATTATGAGCACCGACATGTCGCTCAACGTTACTGGACAGGTGCTCAGCAACCCAGAAGAGAACGGGTCGCGGTACTGATGTACTTCCGGAGAGCGTGCTCTACGATCGTGTGTCGTGCCCTCTGCCTCGTTGCCTTCCGCCGCTTCAGCGGCGCCGAGGCGCTCGCCGTTGGCGGGCTATTTCGCCACGTTCATCGTGCTCGGCGTGATGCTGTCGGTGTCGGGTCCGTTGCTGGGGTGGGTGCGGCATCGTGCCGGCGTAGGTATTGCCGCGAGCGGGGTGGTGTTGAGCAGTTCGTCGCTCGGCTACATCGTCGGTTCGTTCGGCGCGGGGCGCTTCTACGACCGCGGACATGGGCACCGTCTGCTGCTCGTGTGGGCATCGGTCGGTGCTGCAACCATCGTGGTGGTGTCGGGGTTGTCGTCGCTGCCCGCCATTGCCGCACTCTTTGCCCTGCTGGGCCTGGCAGGTGGTGTCATCGATGTGGGTGGCAACACGCTCGTGGTGTGGAGCCAGCCAGTCGAGCGGGTTGGTTCGGCGATGAATGCATTGCACCTGTGCTTCGGTATCGGTGCGCTCATCACGCCATTGCTCGTGGCTCGATCGCTCATCTGGAGCGACTCGCCGATCTGGGTGGCAGCGGTATTGGCGGTAGGGGTGACGGTGACGGCATTTCTGC
>JBAXQV010000087.1:0-12153 GCA_037131575.1 Actinomycetota bacterium | reverse complement strand
GGTGTGCGCGGTTCGACGAGCGGGGTAATGTCGAGCACCGCCAGCAGTTCTTCCACGTCGATGTGCTTCGTGGTGAGGCCGCCGCGCACCACGTTGTCGCTGGAACCCATGATTTCGATACCGACGCCGTGCAGGTAGGCGTGCAGGTTGCCGGGGCCGAGGAAGATGGCCTCGCCCGGCTCGAGCGTGATGCGGTTCAGCAGCAGGGTCACCACCACGCTGGGGTCGCCCGGGTACTGCTTGGCCAGGGCGTCCACCAACTGAGCCTCGGGTTCGCTGCGCCCAACACAGGCGGCCAGGGTGGCCTCTACGGGGCCGCCGCCACGGTAGAGCGTGGCCACGGTGTTGGGCAGGCCGGTGTAGGCCACAAGCTCGGCGAGGTCGACCGCGCCGAACTCACGCAACAGCGCCACGGTCTCGTCGACTGGCCGGAACCCGCACAACGCCTCGAACGAGGTGAGCGCGCAGATGAGCTCGGGCTTTGGGTGCTGGTCGCGGTAGGTGCGGTACGAGGCATCGCGGGGAATGCTTGCCGCCTCCTCGCGAGCGAACCCGGCCGCGGCTCGCGCCGCGTCTGGGTGGCTCTGCAGCGACAACGGTTCGGCCGCGGCCAGCACCTTCAGCAGGTACGGCAGGTCGCCGCTGAGCGCATGGAGCGGGCCGTCGCCCGCCACCGTCGCCGGGCCTCCGGGGTGGGTGCCGAACCACAATTCGGCCCACGGTTGGTCGTCGGCGCGCACGCCCAGCAACTGTGGGATGAACGCCATATCGCCCCAGGCATAGTGCTGCACGACGCCCGAGATCAGTTCCATCGCCAAAAGTCTGCCCGATCGCGCCGAAAAAGCGCGTCTTTCTGGTTCGCTCAGAACAACCGCAGGTCGTCGGGCTTCATGCCGCGTAGTTCGTCGTAGTCGACTTCCACCACGCTGAAGCCACGCGATTCCGCCAACACACGAGCCTGCGGCTTCACCACTTGGGCCACGAACACACCGCGCACACGCCCGAGCGACGAGTCGAGATGGAGCCGTTCGATGTAGCGGCCCAGTTGCTCGACCCCGTCGATCTCACCCCGACGTTTCACCTCGATGGCCACCACCTGGCCGGTCGTGTCGCGGCACACGAGGTCGATGGGGCCGATGGCAGTTGGGTATTCGCGTCGCACCAGGGTGAGGCCGTCTTCGATGGCGTGCGGCGATGCAGCCAGCAGTTCCTGCAGGTGCGCCTCCACACCGTCTTTCTGGAGGCCGGGGTCGTCGCCGAGATGGTGTTCGCTGTCGGAGAACACCTCGTGCAGGGTGATGGTGAGCGTTTCCCCCTTGGGGTTGGCCACCACCCAATGGTCGCCGTTGTCGGTGACGGTGTTGGGTGAGTTCATCCAGTTGAGCGGCTTGTAGGCGCCGCCGTCGGCATGGATGGCCACACAGCCATCGGCTTTCACCATGATGAGCCGCACGGCTTCGGGAAGACGGGCGGTGAGCCGACCTGCATAGTCGACCGAACAACGAGCAATGACCAAACGCATGGGCCTCCCACGCTAGACGGTCAGTGCGTGTGACCGTGGGTGTAGTGCTGCGTCAGTGGGTCGCCACCGAAATCGGTGCGCAGATCGCGCCAGACCGTATGCACGTGGTTGGCGCCGCGTTGGGTGTTGTCGTATTCGACGAGCGTGAGTGGACTCTGCGCCCGGTAGTAGTGGGCGTCGCCCACCTCGGTGCTACCGGCCCATGCGAATGCCCACCCATCGAGCGCAGCCTCGCTGGCAAAGGCATCACGTTGTTCGTCGGCGAGACCGTCGGGGAGGCGCCCCACGTACACGTCGAGCAACGCCCGCATCAGCTCGCGTTGGTCGGGTCGCAACAGCGAAGCGTTCACACCGCGTGGTGTGCGGGTGAGTCGCACCGCCTCGATGTGGTCGGCGGTGAGCCCTGCCACGGCTTCCGCTTGCTCCTGGATGATGCGCACACGTTCGCCGAGTTCACCGTCGAATCGCCCTCGCCACACATCGGCCAAGGGGAGCGGCAGATCGCCCGATGAGGCCTCGTCGTCGCCGAGACCGAACGTGGCTCGGTTGGCACTGACGAGATCGACGGGTGCAACCGAGGCGAGCAGCGCGGCCGACAGTTGGGTCTGGTCGAGTGATCTCACCAACTCGCGGCCGAGATCTTCGGCGCCGGCGAGAGGACGCAGGGGATGGGGCCCCAACAGCGGTGCGCTGGCGGGGTCGGCTCCGAGGAAGTTGGGTGTGGAACCCACCACTTCGCCGTCGACGATGGTGTGGTTGATCGACACGTGATGCCCGCCGAAACGCCAAGCCCACGGGTCGCTACCAGCCGGGTCGCCGAAGATGCGGAGGTAGTACAGGCCGGGGTCGCGGCCGCGTTCGCGGCCCCAGGTGGCTACGAATCCTTCGACGGCGTCGAGCACATTGTCGAGCCCCACGATGGTCGACACCGTCACGTACCCGGCGCGCGACATGCCGGTGGCGAGCAGTTGGAACACCAGGCGCTGCTGGGCTGGCCGCAGTGCCGACAGCGGTACACCACCGTGGTCGGTGGGCGTGTAGAACCAGCGTTGCCTCTCGACGCCGTCGTCGAAGCGATGTACGGCAACGGCACGTTGCGCAGCGTCGAGCGACTCGATGAATACCATCGCCCGCTCGGCCATGTGCGCGCCGATGTCGCGGCGGGCGTTCACGGCCCCTCCTCGCGCAACCGGAACAGTGTGTCGGGGTCGGTGCCGTCCCAGGTGGACGTGAACTGCGACCGTGCTCCCAACCTTCGCGTACGCGCCACCAGTTGACGACCCAGTGCCATCTGCCCGGGCTCCCACGCGGCGAGCGCTTCGGGAATGGTGGCGTGTGCGGCCAGTGCGTCGGCCAACGCCCACGCATTCGCTGCCGCTTTGGCAGTGCCTGCCGCGGCATGTGGCCGAGCCACGAACCCGGCATCGCCGATGAGGCAGGTGCGTCCGAACGCCATGCGCTCGATCTCCACGTCGTACACCACCTGCAGGAATGGCTCGTCGACGGCCTGTACAGCCTCGGCGATCGCTGCAGGGAGGCGTGCCGCTGCGGTGGCGCGCATTTCGGCGATGTGCTCGGCTCGCACGCTGCCAGGGGGCAGCGAGATGTCGCGCTGCACGCCGTGGGTGTCGGTGAGTAGGTCGTTCACGTCGGAGCCGTCGAGGTAGTTGCGGTACCAGACGAAGTTGATGAGCCGGCCGCCGGGTGCCACCGAGCCGTCGAGCCCAGGAATGGGGTAGACGAGGATGTGGCTGTTGGCGTACACGTAGTAGGTGATGGCGTCACCGAGAGCCTCGACGATGCCTCGAGGAAGGTCGGCTTCGCGCACCATGCCCCGCCACGCCACATACCCGGCGTATTGCCGGTGCACATCGGGCAACAGGTTCGCTCGGAATGCCGAACCCACACCGTCGGCTGCCACCAGCAGATCGACGGTGTCGGTGCTTCCGTCGGCGAGGGTGAACGTGACCGGTCCATCGGTGTGGGTGCCAGCTTCGGTGCGGGCGATCACTTCATGGCCGAGGAGGTAGCGGTCGCGTCCGAAACAGTGGAGCAGTTGGCGGTACACCGTGTTCCAGGAACTGAAGTGATAGCGGTGCTTCAGCTCGTGTTCGATACCGCCACGGCGATCGAGGTAGCGAATGATCTTGGTCGATGTACTGATGTCGTCGAGCGGAATACCGGCGCGCTCGACCAGGTAGCGGGCACTATCGGGCAGGAACCCGATACCGGCGCCGCGCTGTTCGAGTTCCACCCCCGAGCGCTCGTGGATGGTGACGTCGAGGCCAAGGTCGCGCAGCAGCAACCCAGCGGTGAGCCCGCCGAGGGAACCTCCTGCAATGGCGACCTTGGCCGTCGACACCATGTCGATGGGTCTCGATCAGGGCTTGCCGAAGGTGGCGACGCGATCGACGTCGCACACGAACAGCACGCGCCGCTCGTTGATCGATGGGTCGCGCAGGCCGTACGGGGGCTCGGCGCCGGTGTACTTGGTCCAGATGCGGTCGAGCTGCGCGGTGACCTTCGCGCCTTCCTCGGCGTCGTCCTCGGAGATCTCCTTCACCACATGGCACTTGATCGACACCCAGTGGTAGGCATTCTTGGGGTCGAGCAGGAAGATCGAGATCTTGCCGCTGTTGCGGATCCAGTCGACCTTCTTGCGCTGCGCAGCGACGTTCACGAGCACTTTGTCGCCTTCGTAGTCGAACCACATCGCGGTCTGGTTCACCAGGCCGTCGTTACCGATGAGCCCCATCACACAGGTGACCGGCTCGTCGAGCAGGCTCTTGTAGATCGGGTCGAGGTCGTCGAGTGAGTTGATCTGCTCGTGCGAGCCGACCGAGAACTGCTTGGGCTGCAGCCCCGACGCAACGTCGAGGAATTGAGCAACTTTGATTGCCATGGTGGTACCCCCAGGTGATGGTGTTGTTGTTTGTGGAGAAGCTGACGGAGAGACGGGTTAGTGATCGGTGGTGCAAGGGTGGCGCATGCCGGCGAGCCAGGCGAGCACCGATTCAGTATGTTCGCCGAGCGCCGGTACAGAGCCTACGACGGGTTCGCTACCGGTGATGTCGGTGGGCGGGCGCAATGCCCGGTAGGTGCCGTTCGGGGTGGCCACGTCGATCCAGCGATCGCGCGCTGCTAGTTGAGGGTGGTCGATCACGCCGAACAGATCGTTCACGCGGCCCCAGGCCAGAGAAGCGGCTTCGAGTCGGCGGATCAGCTCATCGCTCGTCATGGCCATGGTGCGGGCGGTGATGGTTGCATCGAGTGCTGCCGCGTTGGTGACTCGGTCGTCGTTACCAGCAAAGCGCGAGTCGTCGACGATCTCGTGCAGCCCGATTGCGTCGCTGAGGGCCCGCCACTCGCGAGTGTTCTGCACCGCAATGACCACATCGGTGCCGTCACCGCAGCGGAACGGCCCATACGGGGCAATGGTTGCATGGCGAGCCCCGGCGCGGCGGGGGAGGCGATGCAAGGTGCTGGTGAACGTGACCTGGTGGCCCAACCATTCGAGGAGTGCATCGAACAACGACACCTCGATGTGGGCGCCTTGGCCGCTGATGCCACGTTGCAGGAGGGCGAGCAGCACAGTGCTGTAGGCGTACATACCGCCTGCCACATCGGCCACCGACAGACCGGCTTTTGCCATCTCGTCGGGCGTGCCGGTGAGGCTCACCAGCCCGGCCTCGGCTTGGATGAGGAGGTCGTACGCCTTGCGGTCGCGGTAGGGGCCGTCGGGCCCGTAACCCGACACCGAGCACGTGACGAGGCGTGGGTGGCGGGCACGAAGGGTGTCGATGCCGAGACCCATGCGTTCGAGTGCGCCGGGCACGAGGTTTTGCACGAGCACATCGGCTCGGCCGATCAATTCGGCCAGCGTGGCCACCCCGGTCTCCGACTTCAGATCCAGTTCGATCGATTCCTTGCCGCGGTTGAGCCACAGGAACCAACTCGCATAGCCGGGGCCCATCGCATCGTCGTAGTGGCGGGCGAAGTCGCCATCACCCACCCGCTCGATCTTGATGACGCGCGCCCCGGCATCGGCGAGGTGGCGCGTGGCCAACGGGGCCGCGACGGCCTGCTCGAGGGCCACCACCACGAGCCCATCGAGCGGCCCGCTCACGACACCGCCAGATTCACCGCAACGGTCTTGGTCTGGGTGAAGGCCAGCACGGCTTCGGCACCTTTTTCGCGCCCGTAGCCCGAGTGCTTCACCCCGCCGAATGGTAGTTCTACGCCGCCACCGGCGCCATAGCCATTCACATACACCTGCCCGCAGCGCAGTGCAGCGGCAACGCGGTGGGCGCGGCCCACATCGTTGGTCCATACTGCGGCGATGAGGCCGTAGTTGGTGCCATTGGCCAAGCGCACTGCCTCGGCTTCGTCGTCGAATGGCATCACCACCACCACGGGTCCGAAGATCTCATCCTGGGCCAGGGTGCTGGCTGGGTCGATGCCGTCGATGACCGTCGGCTCGTAGAAGAACCCGTTGTCGAGACCACTACCGGTGGCTCGTCGGCCCCCGACGCGAATGGAGGCATCACCCAAGCCGTCGCGAACAATGCGTGCCACACGGTCGAGTTGGCGGGCCGAGATGAGCGGGCCGAGTTCGGGGTCGTCGAGGCCGCGCCCGATGCGTACGGTGGCGAAGTGGGCCGTCAGTGCATCGACCACGGCGGCTTGCACCGAACGATGCACGAGCAGCCGCGAACCTGCCGAACACGTTTGCCCAGCGTTCTGCAACACCGACCGGGCGATGATGGGGACAGCACGGTCGAGGTCGGCGTCGGGGAACACGATGTTGGGCGACTTCCCCCCGAGTTCGAGCGCGACTGGCACCACGTTGCGTGCCGCGGCGGCAGCGACGATGCTGCCCACCTCGAGCGAACCGGTGAACGACAGGTGGTCGATGCCACGATGCCCGGCCAACGCTGCGCCAGCCACCTCGCCGAGACCGGCCACCACGTTCAGCGCTCCCGGTGGAATATCGGCGGCCAATGCCAACTCACCGAGGCGCAGCAGCGATAGTGGCGCTTCTTCGGCAGGCTTCAGGACGGCGCAGTTGCCCACGGCGAGGGCCGGGGCGATGGTGCGGCAGCCGATTTGCAGTGGGTAGTTCCACGGCTCGATGTGTGCCGTCACGCCCAGTGGCTCGCGCAGGGTGTAGGCGAGTACGCCCGGGATGGCCGGAATGGTGTCGCCGTGGAGGCCCTCGATGACACCGGCGTAGAACTCGAGGTACCGGGCGGCGACGTCGACATCGGTGCGTGCTTGGGAGATGGGTTTGCCGGTATCGCGGCTCTCGAGGGTGGCCAGCGATTCGCGGTCGCTGAGGATGAGATCGCTGAGCGCACGCAATCGCCGACCCCGGTCTTTCGGCGCCATGCGCGGCCAGGGGCCGTCGTCGAAGGCCCGTCGGGCTGCGGCCACGGCAGTATCGACCGTTGCCGCATCGGCTGCACCGACCTCGGCGAGCACCTCGCCCGTGGCGGGGTCGAGCACATCGAAGGACTCTGCAGCATCAACTGAGCGACCGTCGATGATCGATTTCGTGGAGATCGAGGGTGAAATATTTGTCATGACATTTACCGATCTGGTGGTGGGCACTCTCGCGCTGGACAGGCGTACCTGTCAACCTTGCTCAGGATTTGGGGTGTTGGTTGCTCGGCGGGCATTTCCTCCGTAATGTACGCACATGGCTCGACCCGAGATGAATGTCGTCGCTGCCCGGCCATCGCGGCGCAGTCGTAGTTCGTACGGAGCGATCGTCGACGACATTCGGCGCGAAGTGGGCGAGGGTCGCTACCCGTCGGGGGTGAGCCTGCCCACCGAGGCCGAACTGGTCGAGCGCTACGCAGTGAGCCGTCAGACGGTGCGCCGGGCGTATCAGGACCTGGTTGCCGAAGGGTTGGTCTACCGCGTGCCTGGTAGAGGCACGTTCGTGAGCGACCTGCAGGGGAAGTACATCCGCTCATCTGGCTCCATCGACGAGTTGATGTCGCTAGCCCTCGACACCGATCTCGATGTGCTCGCACCGCCGAGCATCGGTGTCAACATCGAGGCTGCCGGCCGGCTCCATCTCGACACCGATGCCGTGGTCACCATGCGCTTTCGACGCCTTCATGCCGACCGCCCGTATTGCGTCACTCAGGCCTACCTGCCAGTTCCCGTGGGGGCGCCGTTGCTCGACGTCGCCGAATTCGCCGAGACCGGTGTGCGTCGCAACATGACCGTGCTCAGCGTGGTGCAGCGAGTAGCGGGTCGGCCCTTCGCTGGCGCCGACCAAACCATCACGGCGGTCAGCGCGAACGAACAGGTGGCGCGCGAACTCGAATGCGAAATCGGCACCCCGGTGCTGCGCATCGATCGCCTGTATGTCGATCATCGCGGCGAACTGCTCGAGTTGGCCATCAACCATTTCAATCCGGCGCGTTACACCTATCGCTTCCAGATGCGAGCCCACGAATGATGAGATCCAACCGATGAGTACTGGCGGACAAGCACGGATGTCGCGTCGAGCAATGGCCGAATCGGTGGTCGCGGCGTGCCGTGATGCCGGAACCACGCACCTGTTCGGCGTGCCCGGCGGCGGGTCGAACCTCGATGTCGTGGGTGCCGCCGCCGCCGCCGGTATCGAGTTCGTGCTGGTACACACTGAAACGGCTGCCACCGTCATGGCCGGTGTCATGGGCGAACTCACCGGAGCACCCGGTATGGCCGTGGCAACGCGTGGCCCCGGTGCCGCCAGCGCGGTGAACGGTATGGCCCAGGCGCTGCTCGACCGCCAACCTGTGGTGCTGGTCACCGACAGTGTGTCGAGTGCCGACTGGGACCGGGTGTCGCATCAACGGCTCGCCCAACAGGCGTTGATGGCACCGGTTGCCAAGGCGACGACCGTGCTCGACGGCAGCGACCCTGCTGCAGCAGCGAGTGTTGTGGGCGTAGCGCTCGATGCACCTGCAGGGCCGGTGCACATCGACTTCGACCCATCGGCTGAGGCCTCCTCACCTGTGCCGGCCCCGGCACCCACCAAAGCGCAGTCAGACGCCGGTTTCGAAGCAGTACTCCGGTTGGCGCGCTCGGCCCGCAAGCCGGTCATCATCGCCGGCGTCGGGGCCGTGAGTGGTCGGCCCGGCGAACGTGCTGCGGTGGTGGCAGCCATCGACGTGATGGGTCGTGAGGGAAACGTTCCGGTGCTGTGCACGTACAAGGCCCGCGGGGTGGTGGCCGATGCTGCGCCGTGGTGCGCCGGTATTGCCACTGGTGCCACGATCGAGTCGCCGGTGCTGCAGGAAGCCGATCTCATCATCGGTGTCGGGCTCGACCCGGTGGAATTCATTCCGGCCGCGTGGCCGTACGCGGCGCCGTTGGTGTTGGTGGGCTCGTGGGCTGTTAGCGACAGCGTGTATTTCGGGCACCACGTCGCAGCTGAAGCAGTCGGCCAGCTCGGTCCCATGACGCAGCAGTTGGCCGCCGTGGTCGAATCTGCATGGGCCGCGGGAGACGGGCAGTCGTTTCGGCAACAGGCGAACAACGAACTGCTCGCCGTCGTGCCCGACCAACCCCGCGGCCTCACGCCGCAGCAGGTGGTCACCATCGCGTCGTCGGTAGCGCCAATGGGCACCATCGCCACGGTCGACGCCGGAGCACACATGCTGGTGGCGATGCCGTTGTGGGAGGTCGATGCACCCGGGCAACTGCTCATCTCCAGTGGGCTGGCCACGATGGGCTTCGCGTTGCCCGCGGCGGTTGCCGCCTCGCTCGCCTCGCCCGCTCGTTCCGTCGTGTGCTTCACCGGTGACGGCGGTATCGGCATGGCGCTCGCCGAATTGGAGACCTTGGCTCGGCTCGCTCTGCCGGTGGTGGTGGTGGTGTTCAACGATTCGCTGCTCAGTCTCATTGCGGCCAAACAGCAGCCCCAAGGGCACGGTGGAGCAGCCGCTGTCACCTATTCGCCCATCGACTTCGCTGCCGTGGCGCGTGGTTGCGGCCTGGGTGCTCAGCGGGTGAACGATGCCGGCGAATACGAGGCGGCGCTCAGGGCGGCACTGGTCAGTGGGGTGCCGACGTTGCTCGACGTTGCCGTCGACCCCAGCGCGTACGGTGCCGTACTCGATGCCATCCGGGGCCGTCGCGCCTAGGTCGTTCGTCCATTGGGTGCGCAATCGGTGTCGTTCCACAGCAAACTGCAAAGGTGATTCGACGCTGGACACTCGCCAAGGTGGGCCTGTGGGCGTTGCTGTGCGGTGTCGCTGCCGCGTTGTTGATCGTGTGGACCACGTTCGACAATCGGTGGACCACGAAGTTCAACGTCGTCGCCGGCACCACGCTGTCTGAACCTGCCGCCTTTGCCTCGCCCGATGGCAACGACGTCACCCCGTCGTTCCACATGGCAGCGGAGGTGTTCGCCGACCACTCGGTGCGCATCACTGAAGACATCGTGCAGACCTTCGCCACCCCTCGTCACGGCATCGAGCGTTTCATTCCGTTGCGCAACCACGGACGCAACACGGCGATGCGCAGCCTCGAAGTGTCGGCATCGCCCGGCGCGTCGAGCGCTACGGACCTCACCGATGCGTCTGACGGCATCACCATTCGTATCGGTGATGCCAAGGCCACCATCGTCGGCACCTTCGCCTACCGGCTCACCTATGTGCTCGAGAACGTGGCGACCATTCAGGGCGACCAGGTCGAGGTGGCGCTCAACTCGCCCGGCGACTGGGTGCAACCGATCGGCACCTTCACCTACGAGGTCGTCGGCCCCAGCCGGGCCATCAGCGTCAACTGCGTATCGGGCCCGTTCGGCAGCGCGAATCCGTGTACGCAAGCCACGGCCACTCCGACCGGTGGCTTGTTCCGGCAGACGTCCGGCAGTGCGGGGGCCGACCCGATGACGGTGTCGGTGGTGTACTCGGCTGGCACCTTCGCGGCTACGGCCACCGTCACTCCGTTGCATGGCCCCATCGGGCTGGCCTGGGGTATGGGTGGCGCCATCATCGCCGCAGTGGGTGCGGCCTATGCCATCACCGTTCGCCGCTCTCAGGCATCGGTGCGTCGAGCCGACGGGTTTGCCTTCGACACCTTCTCGGCGCCGCACCAGGTCGATCTGCCCGGGCGCACGGCCCGCGGTGGGTTACAGCCCAATCGTGATGCGGTGGTGGAGTTCGTGCCGCCGATGAACCTCGACCCGGCATCGATGTTGCGTATCCGCGATGCCGGCGAGGCCCATATCGGCGTGCTGATGGCCGCCACCCTGGTCGACCTCGCCGCCGACGGTGTGATCGACTTGAAGCAGAATGCCGACGGTTCGTGGACGGTGCACCGCGTCGACCGGGCACCACGTGATGTCACCGATTACGAGATGACCATGCTCACGGCGCTCCTCGGCTACGAGAGCAACGAGTGTGTGCTCGACAGTCGCAGCACCGAACTGGGCAAGGTGCTGCCAACCTTCGTGCGTCAGGTCGATGAACACCTGCTCCAACTCGGCCTCTTCACAGCGGGCAAGAAGGGCTTCGGTACGTCTCGGGGCGCGACGATCGTGAAGTGGGTGCTTGGTGGTGTCGCGGTGCTTGCGGCCGTGGCGATCGGCTACGGCGGTGTGGGCGAGCTGTCGCAAACGGCGGGAGTACTCGTGGCTGCCGGCCTGGTGATGGCTGCGGTGGTGTTGGCCGCCGTGCTGTACGACCGCCGACGGGTGAAGGCGTACACCCCGCTCGGGTCGGGGGCAGCGCGCCGCGCCGCCGGCTTCGAGCGCTTCTTCCGCGACAGCGAGGCCGCGCATGCACAAGCAGCACAGCGGATGGGTCTGTTCCGCGAGTACATGGGCTATGCGGTGGCATTCGGTGCAGTCGACGAATGGGTGGCCGCCATGCCCACCGGTGCTGATGCGGTGATGGTGGGCAGTGTGCCGGCATCGGCGTTGCGCAACCTGGCGATGTTGAACATGTGGGGAACGGTGCGCACCCAAGCCTTTGCCAGCGAGGCTGCTGTGGCCAGGGCAGCATCGGGTTTCAGTGGCAGCAATTCGGTGAGCAGCGGTGGTTTCAGCGGTGGCGGTTTCGGCGGCGGCGGCGGAGGGAGCTGGTGACGGGGTCGGCCTCGCGGCACCCGTCGCCCGTGTGCCCTGCACCGGTGCGCCGGGCCGTGATGGTGCAGCAATGGCGCGATCTCGTCTATCTGCACTGGGCCTACGACCCCGAGGTGGTACAACGACTCCTGCCGGCCGGCCTCGAGGTCGACACGTTCGACGGGAGGGCCTGGGTGGGGCTCATCCCGTTCCAGATGCGCGGGTTGGGGTTGCCGCACCTGCCGGCCGTTCCGTACCTGGGCACGTTCCCCGAAGTGAACGTGCGCACGTACGTGGTGCGCGACGGCGTGCCCGGCGTGTGGTTCTGCTCGCTCGACATCAACCGTTTGCTGCCCACACTGGTGGCACGTACGACGTACTCGTTGCCGTATTGCTGGGGGAAGGCGTCGCACTCGGTCTCGGGGCGAGGTGCAGGCGGCACTGTTGCCACCACGGTGCAGCGACGCTGGCCTCGCAGCGCGCCGACGCCCGCCACCTCCATCGGCGTCACCATCGGCGAGGCGATCACCGAGCCCGAACCAATCGATGTGTGGCTCAG
>JBAXQV010000086.1:0-12204 GCA_037131575.1 Actinomycetota bacterium | reverse complement strand
ACCGGCTCATCGCTGCGCTGGGCCCGAAGATGCTCGAACTCGCTCGCGCCCGCACGGCGGGCACCCACCCCTACCTCGTCACCCCCGAACTCACCGCTCAGGCCCGGGCGGGTATTGGCCCCGACCGACTGGTGGCCAGCGAGGTGGGCGTGGTGCTGGAGACCGACCCCACCAAGGCACGAGAGATCGCCCGCATCCACTTGCAGACGTACCTGGCACTGCCCAACTACGCCAACAACTGGAAGCGCAACGGTTTCACCGACGATGACATCGCCAATGGCGGCAGCGACCGCTTGGTCGACGCCCTCATCGGCTGGGGCGACGAAGCCGCCATCGCAGCACGGGTGCAGCAGCACCGCGACGCCGGAGCCGACCATGTGTGCGTGCAGGTGCTCACCAGCGACCCGGCATCGCTGCCCGTCGAGCAGTGGCGCATCCTCGCGCCCGTGCTCGCCGGCTGAGCCTGCGGCTGTGCGGCGCGCCGACACACATGGGAGACTGAAACCGTGTTCGGCAGCGAAGCCGACCCATCTCGAAAGGTGATTGCAATGACTGAAGCCTGGATCATCGACGCCTGCCGTACCCCGCGAGGCGTCGGCAAGGTGGGCAAGGGTGCGCTGGCCGACATCCACCCCCAGCAACTCGGCGCCACGGTGCTGGCCGCCATCCGCGACCGCAACGACCTGAACACCGCCGACGTCGACGACGTGATCTTCGGTACCAGCATGCAGGTGGGCACCCAGGGTGGCGACCTCGCCCGTATGGCCCTGCTCGACGCCGGCTTCGACATCAAGGCCAGCGGTGTCACCATCGACCGCTTCTGCGGTTCGGGCATCAGCACCACCAACATGGCCGCCGCGTCCATCATGGCCGGCCTCGAAGACGTGATGATCGCCGGCGGCTGCGAGATGATGAGCCTGCACCCCGCGCTCGGCCAGGCGCAGATGGGTGTGCGCGGCCCGATGATGGATGCCGGTAACGCCCGGTTGCGCGCCCGTCACCCGCAGACCCACCAGGGTGTGGCCGCCGACGCCATCGCCAGCCTCGAAGGCATTTCGCGTCAGGCGCTCGACGAACTCGCCGTGGTGTCGCAACAGCGCGCCGCAGTGGCCATCGCCGAAGGGCGCTTCGACCGCAGCCTCGTGCCGGTGTACAAAGAAGACGGCACGCTGGCCCTCGACCGCGAAGAGTTCCCGCGCCCAGGCACCACGCTCGAGAGCCTCAGCAAGCTGGCTCCGTCGTTCGCCGCCATGGCCGCCCTCCCACTCGACGACCAGGGCACCACGCTGCGCGGCATGGTGCTGGCCCGCTACCCCGGCCTCGAGATCGAGCACGTGCACCACGCCGGCAACAGCTCGGGCGTGGTCGACGGCGCCGCTGCAATTCTGCTCGCCAGCCCCGAAGCCGCACAGGCTCGCGGATGGAAGCCCCGTGCCCGCATCGTGGCCATGGCCAACATGGGCGACGACCCCACGCTCATGCTCAACGCGCCCGTGCCGGCGGCACGCAAGGCGCTGGCCAAGGCTGGCCTCGACAAGAACGACATCGACATCTGGGAGATCAACGAAGCGTTCGCCGTGGTGGCCGAGAAGTTCATCCGCGACCTCGACCTCAACCGCGACAAGGTGAACGTGAACGGCGGCGCCATGGCCCTCGGCCACCCCATCGGTGCCACTGGCGCCATGCTCATCGGTACCGCACTCGACGAACTCGAGCGCACGGGCGGCCGCTACGGCCTCATCACCATGTGCGCTGCCGGCGGTATGGCCCCCGCCATCATCATCGAACGCGTCTGACGAACTGAGCGACCGGCCGCCGCGCCACACGGCGCGGCGGCCATCGCCTCAGTGCTTCAGCGGCCCTTCCATTCGGGAGAGCGCTTCTGGGCGAACGCGATAGCACCCTCGCGGGCGTCCTCGCTGGCGAACACGTGCGCCGTGGCCTCACCCACTCGCTTGGCGGTATCGGGGCCCACTTCTTCGCGCATCAGCAGCTTCGTAGCCTGCACGGCGAGCGGCCCATTGGCATTGATGAGTGCCGCCAACCCGAGCGCCGTGTCGAGCACCTGATCGGCCGGCACCACGCGGTTGATGAGCCCCAGTTCGAGCGCACGGGCAGCCGAGATCGGCTCGCCGGTGAGGCCCATCTCGAGCGCCACCTGCAACGGGATGCGGGTGGGCAAACGGGTGCCACCGCCGGCCGCCACCAGGCCGCGCTTCACCTCGGGAATGCCGAAGCGGGCATGCTCGGCAGCCACCACCAGGTCGGCACCCATCATCACTTCGAAGCCACCGGCGAGGGCTGCACCGTTCACCGCCGCGATGATGGGCTTCGGGCATTCACGCAGTGCCACGAACGCACGCCCCACCGGGGCGATGTCTTCACCGGCGGCGAACGCCTTCAGGTCCATACCGGCGCAGAAGATCTTCTCGCCGGCCCCCATGACGACGATGGTGCGCACGTCGGGGTCGGCGACTGCTGCAGCGAGCGCATCGCACAGCGCCTGCCCCACCGCACCGTTGAGGGAGTTGCCTGCCTCGGGTCGATTCAGGGTGATCACCAATGCACCATCACGTTGTTCGGTCAGCACGCTCATAGTGGGCTCCTCTCAGCAGGTTCGCAGTACCCGGGTTCCAGGCATGCCGACACTTTGGCAGGCCACTCGAGAGGGTGCCGAACTGGCGCCTTCCGCCCTCAGTGGGGCGACGGCCGAGCGACCGCTCAAGCCGTGGCGTTCGGGCCCATCACGTCGAGGCGGGGCTCAGCGATCACTGCGTAGACGGTGGCACCGGCGTGCGGTGCAGCAGCGGCCACCAACGCATCGACATCGGCGCGCGAGATCACGTCGTAACGGGCCTGCGCCCACGCACGCTCATCGCCCACGATGACGCCCTCCACGTCGTACAACCCCACGCGCCGTGACGGCACCAGTGAGGCCAGGTCGAACGCGGCTGCATCGGCAACCACTTGCACGAGCAGCAGGTCGTCGGCAGTGAGCATGCTCCAGTCGTGCGGCTCGGGCGCATCTGCGGCGGGCATGGTGGCCATCACGATGGTGAAGTCCATCGCTGCATCCTTGTGCGCGTGCAACTCCTGGAACTCGGGCAGCGACTGCATCTCGATCATCGCCATGCGACGGGGGTAGAAGGCAACGGCCACTCGATCCCATTCAATGGCATCACCGGAAAGGTGATGGCGCACTTCGGCAACCAGCATCACGCCACCGCCCACATCGGCCAACGGGCCGGTGGGGTTGTACAGCTCATCGGCCTCAGCTCCGCTGATGACCACGTCGCGTCCGTCGCGATAGTCGGCGATGGGCCGGTACTTCATGAGGTTGAGCGCCCACATCGCCTTTTCATCGGTGCCGGCGAACCAGGTGCTCACGTAGGCGATGTTCGGGGTGCCGTAACGAGGCATTTCCATGGGGCTCCGATCGATGGAGCGTGCGTGCGCACGTCGTATCGATGACGATTCTGCCACAACTGCGGAGCACTTCTGGCATGTGAACTGTCAGTTGAAATAGCCCGGGGAACACGAACGTCCACAACAGGGCTACTATGCCCACCACATACCGGCGCACTGACGCGAAGGAGCACATCATGGCGATGACCGACGACATCCCCGTTCACCTGTTGGGCAATGGCCGCCCCACGCAGGAAGAACTCACGCTCACCGACCTGGTGGTGCGTGGAAGTCTGCCAGCCGAACTCGATGGCCGCTATCTCCGCAACGGGGCCAACCCAATCACCGGCATGAGCGACCACCCATTCCTCGGCGACGGCATGGTTCACGGCATTCGCCTTCGCGACGGGAAAGCCGAGTGGTATCGCAACCGCTACGTGCAGACACCGTTCATCGCCGACCCGTCGCTCGACATCATGGACCCCGCCGCCATGATGAACATGAACTGCTCGAAGGCCAACACGCATGTGGTGGGCCACGCCGGCAAGTACCTCGCCCTCGAAGAAGGCCACTTCCCCTACGTGCTCGACGGCAACCTCGCCACCGTGGGCCCCACCGATTTCGGTGGTGTGTTGAAGGGTGCCTTCACCGCGCACCCGAAGATCTGCCCCATCACGGGTGAACTGCTGGCATTCGGCTACGGGCAATTCCCGCCGTACCTCACCTACCTGCGCGTGGCCGCCGACGGCACCATGGTGCAGCGCGAAGAGATCACCGTCACCGGCTCCACGATGATGCACGACTTCAACGTCACCGAGCACTACGTGGTGTTCATGGATCTGCCCGTCGTGTTCGACCTCGACCTGGCCATGAAGGGCGAGATGCCGTTCCAGTGGAGCGAGACCTACCCGCCCCGGCTCGGCGTGATGCCGCGCACCGGCACCGACGCCGACGTGCGCTGGTTCGACGTGAACCCGTGCTACGTGTTCCACCCGATGAACGCATACGAAGACGGACACAAGATTGTGCTCGACGTGGCCCGTTACGAGCACATGTGGCGGGGTGGCACGATGGACTTCGCAGTGCCGATGCTGTGGCGTTGGACCATCGACACCGTCACCGGCAAGGTGGCCGAAGAGCAGATCGACGACCGCTCGGCCGAGTTTCCGCGTGTCAGCGACGCTGTGGTGGGGCGCAAGCACCGCTTCGGCTACGAGATGTCGATGGGCGAGGCCGGCTTCGGCGAAGTGGGCGAAGGCGCCATCCTGAAGTACGACCGTGAGGCAGGCACCCGCACGTCGATCGAACTCGGCATGGGCAGGGTGAGCGGTGAGGTGGTGTTCGCACCTGCAGAGAACGCCAAGAGCGAAGACGACGGCTACCTGATGACCTTCGTGTACGACGCACCCAGCGACACCAGCGAGTTCGTGGTGTACGACGCCGCCACCATGAGCGCCGACCCCGTGGCCACCGTTGCACTCCCCCGCGTGCCCTTCGGCTTCCACGGCAGCTGGGTGCCCAGTACCGTCGCCGACTGACACGGCGATACGGTGGAGGGCTGTCATGTCGGCCCACCTCGAACTCTCCAGCGAATCGGGTGAGGTGCACCTCGCCCAGTTCAACATCGCTCGTTTACGGCACCCCATGGGCCACCCCGGCACGGCCAGTTTCGAGGCACTGCTCGACGAGACCAATGCGCGCGCCGAGGCCAGCCCCGGGTTCGTGTGGCGGCACGGCATCGACTCACGCGAACTCGACGACACTGCCTACAACGACCCGCTGGTACTGGTGAATGCATCGGTGTGGGAATCGCTCGAACAGCTCCGCGACTACGCCTACCGAGGGTTCCACCGCGATGTCTACCGACGCCGGAGCGAATGGTTCGACGACTCGGCGGCGGTGCTGTGGTGGGTGCCTGCGGGCACCACCCCCACGCTGGCCGAGTGCATGGCCCGCCTTGCGTTCCACGACGAGTTCGGGAGCAGCCCCTATGCCTTCGGTATGGGCGAGCGACACCCGCGACTGGTGATGCGGCGGCACGCATTCGACGACCCGGTGGTACGCCCGATGATCGCCCAACTCGACGCCGAACTGCGGGCCGCCACCCCCGACGACGGCACCAACTTCTTCGCGCTCGCCGCCGAGGAGGTGGCGCTCGACCAGGGCGCCTTCATGGTTGCTTGGGTGGATGGCGAGGCGAAAGCGTGCGGGGCATGGCGGCGAATCGACACCGTGGCAGCGCGCCCCGACACCGCTGAGGTGAAGCGGATGTGGGCCGACCCCTCTGCCCGCGGGATGCGGCTCGGCGCGGCTGTATTGGCCACGCTCGAAACAG
Organism: Actinomycetota bacterium; assembly: GCA_037131575.1. Lineage (GTDB taxonomy): Bacteria > Actinomycetota > Acidimicrobiia > Acidimicrobiales > Ilumatobacteraceae > VFMC01. Next base: position 6,464 of record JBAXQV010000086.1, on the reverse strand, counting down.
GGGCAGCCGCCCAGGGCATCACCGAGTTGCGGCTCGAGACCGGCGAATACCTCACCGCCGCGGTGAGTCTCTACCGACGTTTCGGGTTCGCGCCGTGCCCTCCCTGGGGCGACTATGTGGGGGTACCGCACTCGTACACGATGGCCAAATCGCTCCACCCACACCGCCACCGCGCACGCGGCGCCACTCCCTCGCGTAGCCTCGACCCAGCATGAGGTACGCATCGATCACCGACCGACTCGACGGGCTCGGCTCCACCAAGTGGGCCGTGCACATCGAGGGCAAACGACGAGCCAATGCCGGGCAGCCCGTGATCATGTTGTCGATCGGCGAACCCGACCTGCCACCCCCGGCGAAGGTGATCGAGCAGGCCATCACCTCTCTGCGCGACGGCCGCACCCGCTACACCTCGGGCCGCGGCGAACCCGCCGCTCTCGATGCCATCGCCGGGCACCTGAGCCGCCGCTCGGGTGAGCCGGTGCATCGCAACAACATCGCCTGCATGTCGGGCACTCAGCATGCTCTGTATGCAGCCATCAGCATCCTCGTGGAGGCTGGCGATGAAGTGCTCGTACCCGACCCCTACTACGCCACCTACGAGGGCGTCGTTGCGGCAACCGGCGCCGCCTACGTACCCGTGGACACACTGCCCGACGAAGGCTTCCATCTCACCGCTGCGGCACTCGAAGCCGCCATCACACCGCGTTCTCGGGTGTTGCTCATCAATACACCGGGCAACCCCACCGGGGCCGTACTGTCGGCCGCTGAAATCGACGCGATCGGCGAGGTGTGCGCACGGCACGATCTGTGGATCGTGAGCGACGAGGTGTACGCCGACCTCGCCTTCGATGTGCCGTTCGCGTCGCCCTTCGACCGACCGCACCTGCGTGAGCGCTCGGTGTCGGTGGCGTCGATCTCGAAGAGCCATGCGCTGCCCGGCTTTCGGTCGGGGTGGGCTGCCGGGCCCGAGGAATTCATCCGTCGCCTCACGCTGGTGTCGGAGACCATGCTGTTCGGTATCCAACCGTTCCTGTGCGATGCCGTGGTGGTGGCCCTGAATGAACGCCACCCCGAAGTCGACACCTTGCGCACCACGTTCCGCGAGCGCGCCGAGGCGTTGGTGGCTTCACTCGATGGTTCACCCGCCGTGCAGGTGCGGCTACCCGAAGGTGGCATGTTCGTGATGGCCGATGTGCGCGCCACCGGCCTCAGCGGCGAAGAATTCGCTTGGCGCCTGCTCGACGAGCAGCAGGTGGTGGTGATGCCAGGCGAGAGCTTCGGCTCACGCGGTGCAGGCCACGTGCGTCTCGCGCTCACCGTCGACGTTGACGTGATGGTGGAAGCCTGCCGTAAAATCCGCGCGCTCGCTGAATCGCTCGCCTCCTCCAACCCATCTCTCACCGCCGAAAGGTCATAGGTGCACGAGTCGCGGGAGCAAATCACCGCCGAGCGTACCCCGGGTGGTCGATGCTGGATCCACGAATCCGTTGGAGGCAGCAGGGGCGGAATAGCCCGCCACACGATGCTGTTCTCCCACTCGGTCACCGGCCCCGGCGACCGCAGCGCCACAGGGAGAGCAACACGATGAACGCACTGGGATACATCGGGGCCGTGCTGTCGGTGCTCGCCGGGGTGATGGGCCTGGTGTGGCCTCGCCAGGTGAGCGCCCGGATCGGTCTGGCCCTGCCGTCGACGCTCGGCGTGTCGGAGTTCCGCGCCACCTACGGCGGGTTGTTCATCGGCGCCGGTGGCGCAGTGTTGCTGAGCGGCTCGACCACAGCGGCAACCGTGCTGGGCGCCGCCTGGGGAGGCACCTTCGTGGCGCGTGCGCTGTCGGTGGTGATCGATCGATCTCGTTCGAAGGAGAACGCCGCCGGTCTGGTCATCGAAGGCGTGATGGCCGCACTCCTGCTGTTCGCCTGAGCTCCGGCCACGGGCGGCAACCACCGGGGTCACCGTCGGGCCGTTCATTCATGGCTAGCCTGCGCCGCATGGACCCCCAGATCGCCAAGCTCCGCCGCCTCAACATCGGGGCGGGGTGCCTACACCTGGTGTCGTTCGTCGCCATCTTGCTGCTGGCCAACGACGCCAAGCTCCCCGTCCGCGCCACCTACCTCACCGAGGCGCCCGGCACCGGCAACTTCTCAGAGCCAATCCACCTGTTCGACCTGCGCATCGGCGTGATGGTGGCGGCGTTCATGGCGCTGTCGGCGTTCTTCCACTTCTTCGTCAGCTCACCGGCCATCTTCCCGAAGTACACCGCCGGCCTGGGCAGGCACATCAACGTCTACCGCTGGGTCGAGTACTCGCTGTCGTCGTCGATCATGATCGTCGTCATCCTGCAGTTGAACGGTGTGACCGATTACATCGCCCTGCTCGCTGTGTTCGGTGTGAACGTGTCGATGATCCTGTTTGGCTGGCTGCAGGAGCGCTACGTCACACCGGGCAGCGGCGACATGCTGCCGTTCTGGTTCGGATGCATCGCCGGCGCCGTGCCGTGGGTGGCCGTCGCCATCAACGTCGCCTCGCCGAAAGGCCCGGCCGACACGGTGGTGCCCGGCTTCGTGTACGGCATCGTCATCTCGCTGTTCATCCTGTTCAACTGCTTCGCCATCGTGCAGTGGAAGCAGTACCGGGCGAAGGGCAAGTGGGCCGACTACCTGCACGGCGAGCGCATCTACATCGTGCTCAGCTTCGTGGCGAAGTCGCTGCTGGCCTGGCAGGTGTTCGCCGGCGCACTGGCCTCGAACTGACCGGGGCGCGGCTCAGCGCGGGCGTGCCGGGTACGGCGCCGGCTCGCCCGTGATCGACTCGTACAACCGGTCGATGGTGGGCCGGGTGACCAACGTGTAGGTGTCAGCGATGGCGACCTCGCGGTGCGCCTTTTGTGCCTCGAGCCGGTCGGGGTCGAACACCACTGCCATGAACGCTTCACGGCTCGGGAACACGTTGAAACGGATCTGATCCCACGAACGACCGTCGCCCATGATGGTGCCTTCCACCTGGGTCCACGCAGCGAGGCGCACACCGTTGGGTACGGCCACCTTGCCGGCGTGGTCGCTGTACGTGGCCATCTCGTTGCGTCGCTCGTCGTCGTTGAACTTCAGCACATGCACCACCACCACGTAGGGGTCGTCGGCTGTAGGCGGGTGCGGTACGGCATCCCAGCCAGGCGCATCGGCGGGGAGTTCGGGCACGGGCATCGGCAGGCAACCGCATACGAACGTGGCCGCCATACCGGCCTCTTTGTGGTGGTGCAGTTCCTGGAAGTCTTTGCGGGTCTGCATCTCGATGAATGAGCGGCGCGTCGGGTACTTCACGATGGCCACTCGATCCCACTTCGGCGAATCGTTGAGGAACTGCGTGTCGACCTTGGCGAAGAACACCACTTCAGCACCGATGGCCTTCAGTGGCCCGAGCGGCGCATAGCGATCGTCGGCTTCCTCGCCGCTGATATCGCTCTCGCGCCCATCGGCATAATCGGCCTTCTCGCGGTAGCTCATCAGGTTGACCATCCACACGGGGCCGTCGTCGTCGGGCTGGGTGGTGGCGAGTTTCATGCCGTACTCGCGATCGACCTGCCCGTAACGCACCTGTTGCCCAGCCACCTTTGCCATATCCATCCCCTTCCGCGGTTCTGGCAGAGAGTATGCCACGATCGCTGCCACCGGAAAGCCGGGGCGGGCCAGCCGACCGACGACGCCGCTGCGTTGCTCTGGTGCACCGGGCGCGCAGCACTACCCCACCACGCGCAGCAGCCCTCGTGGCGCTGGTTCTCGCAGGTGAATGAACCCGACTGATCAGCAGCAGCTGCCTGCGGCAGACGTGCGCGCACCGAACGGTACGAGCACTGGGTCGGGCTGTGCTTCGGCCGGGGCGCAGCACGCGTTCTCGGTGGGGTGCATCACACTTGCGTCGGCCAGCACCGTGTAGATCTCCCACGGCAGTTCGGGGCCGTTCACCCACACCTTGTCTTGTACTGCGAAACAACAGGTGGTTGCTTCCTCGAGGTCGCATGCGGCACCCTCAGCCTGCATCCGCGTCGCTTCCGCCATCACCTCGTCGGTCGAATCCACTTCCACGCCCACGTGGTTCAGCGTGCCCGGCGCGCCTTCACCGGCGATGAGTACCAACTTGAGTGGCGGTTCAGCGATGGCGAAATTGGCGTAGTTCTCGCGCACCTTGGCCGGTGGCGTCTTGAACAGTTTCGTATAGAACTCGATGGAAGCATCGAGGTCGCCGACGTTGAGCGCCAATTGCACGCGTGCCATGGTGAATCTCCTCTGCAGGGTGAGCCTGTTCTAGCACCGATGCGTTCACCGCACGAGAGCCGTTGGCCCCAATCCGCCGAAGCCTGCCGGGCCGGGCGCCCGTGCGAGACTGCAGGCATGACGACGAACATCACTGTGCTCGATGGCGGGATGGGCCGCGAACTGATGCGTATCGGGGCGCCATTTCGCCAACCCGAATGGTCGGCGCTGGCGCTGCTGGAAGGTCACGACTGGGTGGTGCAGGCTCATACCAACTTCATCGACGCGGGCGCCGACGTGATCACCACCAACAGCTACGCCGTGGTGCCGTTCCACATCGGCGACGAGCGGTTCGCCGCGCAGGGGCGCGACCTCGCCGCGCTGTCGGGGCGCCTGGCGCGCCAGGCTGCCAGCACAGCAGCCCGCCCGGTGCGGGTGGCCGGTTCACTGCCTCCGCTGTTCGGCAGTTACCGACCCGACCTGTTCGATGCATCTGCGGCACCGGGCATCATCGACCCGCTGGTCGACGGGCTCGCGGGCAGCGTCGACTTCTGGCTCGGCGAGACCCTCGGTTCCATCGCTGAAGCGATCACCGTGCGCGACGCGCTCGACCGAGCAGGCTCGGCGCTGCCGTTGTGGATCAGTTTCACGCTCGACGATCACGTGGAGGGCACCCTGCGCTCGGGTGAACCCGTGGGCGATGCCGTAGCCACCGCAGTAGACCTCGGTGCCTCAACGGTGTTGTTCAACTGCTGCCAGGCCGAAACCATCACCGTGGCGATCGACATCGCACTCGCTCGGTCTGCTGGCGCAGCCACCATTGGCGGCTACGCCAACCGGTTCGTCGCCAGCCACACCGACACGGGCGAGGCCAACGAGCAGATCTCCCGCTTCCGCGACGACCTCGACCCACCCAGCTACGGCGAGTTCGTAGCTCGCTGGATCGACGCAGGGGTGAGCGTGGTGGGTGGCTGCTGCGGTATGGAACCGGCACATATCGCCCAGCTCGCCACCATGGTTGGCAAAGCTCCCTGACGTTGCCACCACCGCCCCCGACTAAGGTGGCGGTATCGCACGGGGGGTGACGATGACTGTTCCGCAAGAGTTCACGGTCGAGGCCGTTGACGCAGCTTCAGCCGACGCATTCCGGCCGTACGAAGCCTTCCTCAACAACGGCGAGCCATACCTGTCGATCTATCTGCACAACCAGTGGCTGAAGCCACCCGAGGCCGGGCAACCACTCGAGTGGGGCAAGGGCTGGTACTACGACACCACCGTGGCCCGCAAGCACGAATACTGGCAACACATCGATCTGCCCCAGCCCACCAAGGACCTCGCCGTCATGAGGCGCAACCTGCACGAGTGGGGCTACTGCCTCATCGAAGACGGGCTCTCGGCCGAGCAGTACACGCGCATCCGTGCCCGTGTTGCCGACCAGGCTGCCGCCGAACGTGCGCTGGGCATCGCCTACATGGTCGAGTCGCAGCAGCATGTGTGGAGCCTGGTGAACAAGGGCGCCGACTTCGTAGGGCTCATCGAGCACGACCCGAATAGCGTGCAGGCCGGCCCGGTGATCGAGCGACTCCTCGACGAGACTCTGGGCAAGGGCTGGAACCACTTCAGCCTGCTTTCGAACATCTCGTACCCGGGCTGCCATCCACAGCCGATGCACCAAGACCAGACGTTCATCGCGCCGTACAACCCGGCCGAGGCACCGGTGCTGGTGAACACCATGTACATCTTGCAAGACGTCGACGAAGTGAACGGTGGCACGCTCATCGTGCCTGGTTCACATCGCTACAACGGCAGCGGCGGCCCGGCCAACCTCTACGGCGAACTCCCTCGCCCCATCAACGTAGAGGCGCCTGCCGGCACCGTGTTGGTGTTCGACGGCCGCATGTTGCACGGCGGCGCCGTGAACCATTCCGACGACTTCCGCTATGTGCTCACCAACTCGTGTGTGAAGCCGTGGATCCGCCAGCAAGAGAACTTCCTGTTCACGGTGAGCCCCGAGGTGCTGGCCACGGCGAGCCCGAAGTTCCTCGCCCGCCTCGGCTTCCAGGCCAGCATCACCGCCAACCTCATCGAGGGTTACGGCTACCGCGGCACCGGCCGCATCGGTGATGAAAATGGTTCGGTCGCTGCGGTGCGACGCGTCTTCGAAACCGGTGAGTACAAACACGTCGGCGAACTGTCGATGCGCGACATCGAATC
>JBAXQV010000085.1:0-12242 GCA_037131575.1 Actinomycetota bacterium | reverse complement strand
GAGTTCACCGCCGGCGACCCCGACGAAACGATGTTCGTGCTCGCTGCGCTGCTCGACGGTATGGCTCCACTGTTGGCGGTACGCGCCAAGGGCGTGTCTCGCGATCGTGTGGAGCACACCTGGCTCAGCGAGGCCAGTCGACTGCTCGGGCCAGGCTTCGATGCCTCACCGCTGAGCCCTCACCTCTGAGCTGGCCAGCGCGCGCCCGCATGCGCCAGTAGGGTGCACCCATGACGTCGTCCTCGGTCACCCTTCCTGCCGAGAGGCCGATGTGGAGGGGTTGGCTGCACGCGGCCACGTTCTTCGCCGCCATCCCCGGGGGCGTCTTGCTCATCCTTGCCGCGCACGGCCCGGCGGCCATTGTGGGCGCTTCCGTCTACACAGCCGGTCTGCTGCTCGGGTTCGGCACCTCGGCGGGCTATCACCGCCTCGCCAGCAGCCCGCGGGCGCTCACCATCATGCAGCGCATGGACCACTCGATGATCTTCGTGCTCATCGCCGCCACCTACACCCCGGTGTGCCTGCTGGCGATGCCGTTGTCGTGGGGCATCCCCATCTTGTGCATCGTGTGGGTGGGTGCAGCACTCGGCATCGTGCTCAAGCAGTTCGCGTTCGACCGTCTCGCAGTCCTCGAATACGCGCTGTACCCCATTCTCGGGTGGATCATCGTGGCTGCCATGCCGGTGCTGGTGCATCGCCTCACCACCGCCGAATTGGTGCTGCTCATCTCCGGTGGCTTGCTCTACACCCTCGGTATTCCGGTGCTGGTGCGCGAACGGCCTGACCCATGGCCGCGTGTGTTCGGCTACCACGAGATCTGGCACACCTTCACCGTGCTCGCCGGTGCGTGCCACTTCGCCACCATCGGGCTGCTGGTTCGGTAGCTACCGCTTCTGGCCCACGGCCCGGCCGGCGGCCGATGGCTGGGGGAGTGTGCCGTGTGCGGCGGCCACTGCATCGAGCTGAGCGAGAATGCCCGTATCCATGGGGCAGGCCTTGTCGACGCGCGTGTCGACGTGCAGCATCATGAATTCGCTGGTGACCACCAGTGAGTCGTCGTCGGCACGACGCGCTTCGAGATACATGCGGAACCGCTTCTCGTCGTGCGAGATGAGTTGCACCGTGGCGTAGAGGTGGTCGCCGGCTCGGCTCTGCGCAGCGAAGGTCATATGGCTCTCGACCGTGAAGAAGCTGTGCCCGCCGGCGAGGTAGTCGCCGTCCATGCCGATGTAGCGCAGGAACGCGTCGCCCGCTTCGCTGGTGAATTGGAACAGGCGGCTGTCGTTGGTGTGGCCGTTGTAGTCGACCCATTCGGTGGGCACGGTGCGTTCGTAGATGCGCAGCGGTTCGGGGCCGAGTGCGGGCCTCACCTCGGCGGAAGCCGTGCGGCCGAACAACGCCCGCTCATACTGGTGAAGGTCGTCGCCCGCGGCGAAGCCAACCGTGCGCAGACTCTGGATGACGCTCACCAGGCAGTCGTCGCGGAGCCGCTCGAGTTCGCGGATCGAACGCCCCGCAGCTTGGTCGTCGGACTGCGCCACGATGGTGTCGAGCAGTTCGTCGGTGAGTTCAGGAACGTCCATCAGCTTGGTCCACGGCCACTTCAGCGCCGGGCCGAACTGCGCCATGAAGTGGCGCATACCGGCTTCACCACCGGCGATGCGGTAGATGAGGAACGTGCCCATGAAGCTCCAGCGCAGGCCGGGGCCGAAGCGCATGGCGTCGTCGATTTCCTGGGCGGTGGCCACGCCGTCGTTCACCAACCAGAGGGCTTCGCGCCACAGTGCTTCCATCAACCGGTCGGCGACGAACCCGTCGATCTCCTTGCTGAGCCGCAGCGGGTGCATGCCCAGTGCGCTGTACACCTCGACGGCGCGGTCTTTGGTGGCCTCGCTGGTGAGGTCGCCACCGCAGATCTCCACCAGCGGCATCAGGTACACCGGGTTGAACGGATGGCCCACCACCAACCGCTCGGGGTGGGTCATGCCGTCTTGCATCTGGCTCGGCAGCAAGCCCGATGTGCTCGAACCGAACACCACCTCTGGGCCCGCAACAGCACTGGCCCGGCGCAACAGTTGCTGCTTCAGCTCGAGCCGTTCGGGGGCGCTCTCCTGCACGAAATCGACGCCGGTGGCGGCCTCTTCGGGTGTGGCCACGAATGTGAGCGTGCCCTCGGGCGGCAGATCGGGCATCACCAGCTTGTTCAGGGCTCGGCGACCGTTGGCGATGACTTCGCCCACCTTGCGCGGTGCTTCCGGGTCGGGGTCGTACATCACCACGTCGACACCGTTGAGGATGAACCGGGCGGCCCACCCGCCCCCGATGACACCGCCGCCGAGCAAGCCGACGCGCTGCAAACCAGGAATGGGGCTCATCTCAGCCGTGCTTCACGAGCTTGAGTTGGTCGCGCACTTCTTGCGGGCCCTTCACGCGCACGTTCATGCTCTCGAGCACCTGCTTGGCGCGGGCGACGAGTTCGGCGTTGGTGGCCTTGTGGCCAGGCCCGAGGTAGAGGTTGTCTTCCAGACCCACGCGCACATTGCCACCGGCGAGCGCGGCCATGGCCACGAATGGAATTTGCATCTTGCCGATGGAGAACGCCGAGAACACGCTGTCGCGCGGCAGACGGTTCACCATGGCCATGAACGTATTGGGGTCGTCGGGGGCGCCGTAGGCGATGCCCATGCACAACTGGATCATCACCGGGTCGTCGAGCAACCCCTTGGCGATCATCTCGTCGACGTACACCAGGTGCCCGAAGTCGAACACCTCGAGTTCGGGGCGCACGCCGAGTTCTTGCACCTGCTTGGCCATCGAGTCGAGCACACCGGGCGTGTTCACCATGATGTAGTCGCCGCCCGACGCGAAGTTCATGGTGCCGCAGTCGAGCGTGCAGATCTCGGGCAGCAGCTCGCGCACATGGGCGAGGCGCTCGGTGGCGCCAGCCATGTCGGTGCCGTCGGGGTTGATGGGCAGCACGTTCTCGGTGCCGCCGAGCACGAGGTCGCCACCCATGCCGGCGGTGAAGTTGAGCACCACGTCGACATCGCTGGCGCGAATGCGCTCGGCCACTTCGGCGTACAGGCCGACATCGCGTGAGCCGATACCGGTGTGTGGGTCGCGCACGTGGATGTGCACGACGGCAGCGCCGGCCTTGGCGGCGTCGATGGCCGAGTTGGCGATCTGCTCGGGGGTGACGGGCACATGCGGGCTCTTGCCCACGGTGGCGCCGGCGCCAGTGACGGCACAGGTGATGAAGACGTCCCAGTTCATGATGACTCCCCTCGAGATACCGGTGTGCTGGTGCACACCAGGACAAGCTGAACGATGAGTCAGCCTACTTCGGCGGCGGTGCGGCGCACGGCAGCGATGATGGTGGCGTAGCCCGTGCAGCGGCACAAATTGCCCGACAGCCCGATGCGGATCTCCTCATCGGTGGGCGACGGGTTGGCGGCCAACAGGGCCGTGGCCGACATGATCATGCCCGGGGTGCAGAACCCGCACTGCACGCCACCTTCGGCGAGCAGGTTGGCCTGCAACGGGTGTAGCTCGTCGCCGCGCATCACGCCTTCGATGGTGGTGATGGCCCGACCCTGCGCTTGTACAGCGAGGTATGAGCACGAGTTCACCGGCCTGCCATCGACGAGCACCATGCACGCACCGCACTCGCAGTCGTCACAGCCTTCCTTGGTGCCGGTGAGCCCTACCTCGCCGCGCAGCACGCTCAGCAGGTTGCGGCGACCGTCGGCCACCACCGGATACTCCACTCCGTTCACCGCGAGGCTGTACGAGATGGACACGTTGAGATCGCTCATGATGCGGCTCCGATACCGAGGGCGCGGTTGACAGGAACGGCGATATGTTCGCCTGCGGCTCGCCGGGCGGCGGCCTCGACGCTGCGTCGGGCCATCACGCCCACCGTGTGACGGCGGTAGCGGTCGGATGCGCGCAGGTCGCTGATGGGGGTGGCTTGTTCGGCGGCAAGTGCGGCCACATCGGCCAGCAGTTGTTCGTCGACGGGGCGGTCGATGAACTGCCCGAGGCCCTGCACCCGCACGATGGTGGGCGCCACTGCGGTGAGCGCCACGGCAAGGTGCCCCACACTGCCGTCGTCGTTCAGTCGCACCGCAGCACCGGCACCGACCACGGCGATCTCCATGGCGCGGCGATACTCGAGGCGTACATAGGCACTCGATGAGTTCAGCGCAGGGCGCGGGATGTGCAATGCAACGCACAGCTCATCGGCAGCAGCACTGGTACGTCCCGGGCCCGTCCAGAGTTCGTTCAGCGGCACCCGGCGCGAGCCCCGCAACGAACGCAGTTCGGCCTTGGTGTCGAACACCAGCAGCGGAGCCCCGGTGTCCATTGCGGGCGATGAATTCATCACGTTGCCGCCGATGGTGCCCACATTGCGGGTGGATGGTGAGCCAACCAGTGCGCTGGCATCGGCGAGGCCGGGGAAGAGGTCGACGATGAGTGGATGCTGCTCGAGCACGGCGTGGGCAACGCCTGCGCCGATGACAAGCCCGTCGTCGTCGAGCGCGATCTCGCGCAGCGCGTCGATACGGTCGATGCCCACCACGAACTCGGGTAAAGGCGCTTTTCCTTGGCGAGCGCCCACCACGAGGTCGCTGCCGCCGGCCACTGGCCTGGCACCGTCGGCCAAGGCCTGCAGTGCTTCGTCGATGGTGGTTGCGGCCACGAACTTCACAACCCCACCTCGCTGTCGCCGGCGCCCTGCAACGCCTCCCACACTCGTTCAGCGGTCATCGGCAACTGTCGTACTGGAGCACCCACCAGTGTCGCCAGCGCATTCGAGATGGCGGCGGCGGTGGCCACATTCGGCGCCTCGGCCAAGCCCTTTGCGCCACGCGGCCCGGCATCGGGGGTGGCGATCTCGATGAACTGCGTGGTGATGACCGGCGCATCGGCGCAGGTTTGGAGCTTGTACTCAAGCAGGCCGGCATTGCGTTGACGGCCCTCGGCGTCGTAGCGAGTGCCTTCGGTGAGTGCCTGGCCGATGCCCATGAGCACGCCGCCTTCCACCTGCCCCAGCGCCCCGGTGAGGTTCAAGATGGTGCCCGAATCGTGGGCCGTGCTCACATGCATCACGCGTGCCACGCCGGTATCGCGATCGAGGCGCACACGCACCGCATGGCAGGAGAACTGCGGCGCCACGAACGCGGCCATACCCACATCGCCCACACAGGTGGAACCCACCAGTGGCGGTGCACCGGGTACCTCACCCGAACCGTGGCCGATGAGCAGTTCGCCCCCGGCAGCGATGGCGGCGAGTTCGGCAATGGGCACGCTCACCCCTGGTGTGCCGGCCACGTGAGCCACGCCATCGGCGAGCACGATGTCGGCGGGCGAGGCCTCGAGGTGGTCGGCGGCGAGCTTGCGCAACTGCTCGGCCACTTGTGCCGCTGCGGCCACGCACGCCCGGCCGTTGTTGAACAGCGTCTGCGAGCCGGTAGCGCCCATGTCGTAGGGCGCCACCGAGGTGTCTTGGTACACGAGTTGGAAATCGCTCGCCTGCATGCCCAGTTCATCGGCCACCAATTGGCGAAGCGTCATCACCGCACCGGTACCGCACTCTTGGGCGCCGGTGATGATCTGCCCGGTGCCGTCGCCGTCGATCTTCACGAACGCGCCCGACGGCACGGCGAAGCTCGGCCACCAACCGATGGCCACGCCGATCGCTTCGTCGGGGGCCAGTGGCCCGCCGTAACCGGCGGCCTCGGTGGCTGCGGTGATGCACTGCTGCAGGCCGATCTCGCCGTAGGTCTGCCCGCTCGGGCCCTCGGTGCCGGTGTCGACACCGTTGCGGCGGCGGAACTCGACCGGGTCGAGGCCGGCGGCACGCGCCACCTCGTCGGTGTGCGATTCGAGTGCCCAACACGCCTGCGGGGCGGTTGGGGCGCGCACCGAACCCGAAGGCTGGTGGTTGGTGTACAGCAGATGCGCTTCCACGTGCAGATTGGGGATGCGGTACGGCCCGGCCACGTGCATGGCGGCGAGTTGGGGGAAGAACCCAGCGTCGGCCGTATACGCCCCATTGTCGATGAGCACGGTGCCGCGACGGGCCACGATGGTGCCGTCGGCGGCCACACCGGTGGTGAGCTCGATCTCCATGCCCTCGCGGCGGCGGTCGGGGGCGATGAACTCTTCACGGCGGCTGAACACCAGGCGCACCGGCCGCTTGGCGGCACGAGCCAGGGCAGCCACATGTGCTTCGTAGTGGAAACCGCACTTGCCGCCGAACCCGCCACCGAGGTGCGGCACGATGATGCGCACGCGGTTGGTGGGCAACTGCAGCGTTTCGCACACACCGGCGCGTGCATCGAAGGGCACCTGGGTACTGGTCCAGATGGTCACCTTCTGGCCTTCCCACTGTGCCACCACCGCACGCGGCTCGATGGGCGCGGCGTGGCAACTGTCGGCCACATACCGGCTGTTCACCACTACGGCTGCACCGGCCAAGGCTGCGTCGACATCGCCCTTCACGATCGACGAATACGAGGCGTCGTTGTGGTTGCGCACCAACGCATCGGCGGCGGTGTAGTCGGCCCAATCGTTGTGTACCAGTGGTGCCTCGCCGGCCAGCGCGTCGCGCAAGTCGGTGACCACCGGCAGTGGCTCGTATTCCACCACGATGGCGTTCGCCGCGCGCTGCGCCACTTCGGCGTTCACAGCGGCCACGGCCGCCACGATCTCACCTTCGAAGCGCACCACGTCGCGAGCGAACAGCGTGCGGTCGGCCACGAATGGGCCGAAGCGCACATCGGGCACATCGTCGGCCGTGAGCACGGCGAACACTCCCGGTATGGCTCGCGCCGCGGTGGTGTCGAGCCGGGTGATGCGGGCGTGGCTCACCTCGGCATAGCGGAACTTCGCCGCCAACATGCCGGTGAGGGTGAGGTCGGCGGTGTAGCGCCCCGAGCCGCTCACCTTGTCGGGCCCGTCGGCTCGTTCGAACAGTGGCCGTGCTGTGTGGGTAGCAGCGGGGGTGGGTTCGGTGATGGTCATGGTGATCGATCTCCTCGAGTATCACTATGGCATGAGTGGCGCACGGGCGAAACAGTGCCTCAGGTGGTCATGCTCAGCAGGCTGGCCCCACCGTCGCCCTGACGACGCATCCGGCGCAGCACCACGGCTGCCAACCCCACGGCGCACAGCGTGAGCACGAGCATCACCGTGGCGAGCGCGTTCAACGCCGGTGTCGACCCCGCCCGCGCACCCGAGTAGATCTTGATGGGCACCGTCTCGGTGGACGCGCCGGTGGACAGGAACGACGAGATCACGAAGTCGTCGACCGAGGTGGCGAACACCACCATCACACTGGCGAAGATGGCCGGCCCCAGCAACGGCAACAGCACGAGCCTCATCGCTTGCAAGCGCGTGGCCCCAAGGTCTCGTGCTGCCTGCTCGTACTGGTCGCCGATGGCTACCAGGCGCCCACGGATGATCACCACGACGAACGACAGCGTGAAGGTGATGTGCCCCAGCAACTGCGTGAACAGCCCGCCGGTGATTCCGGTGTACACCTGCGTGAACACCAGGAACAGCGCCACACCGAACACGATCTCGGGTGTCACGATGGGAATGAGCATCAACCCGTTGGCGGCATTCGACAGCTTGCCGCGCCAACGCTGGAGGCCGATGGCCATGGCAACACCGATGGGGGTGGCGATGAGCATGCACAGCGCCGCCAGTTTCAACGTGTTGAACAGCGCGATGTGGAGGCTGTCGTCGTGCCAAACCGAGCCGTTGGGATCGCCCCAATACCAGCGCATCGACATTGGTTGGAATGCCGAGCGGCTCTTGCCCGAGTTGAACGAGATGCGTACCGCGATGAGCACGGGCACCAGCGACCACAGCACGTACAGCCAGGTGAGCATGGCCAACACGGGTGCGCTGCCCGAGCGGCGACGAAAGCGGCTCATCGCTCGGCCGCCCGCTGCTGACGAATGATGGTGACGAGGTAATAGGCCATGAGCACCACGAGGAAGGCCATGAGGATGAGCACCAGCGATGCACCCACCTGAGGTTGGCTCGAGCCACGCAGGAAGTATTCGATCTGGTTGCCCACCATCTCCGTGCGCGGTGAGCCGCTGGTGAGGTAGGTGTTGGTGTAGTAGTCGCCGAACATCGGCAAGATGGTGATGACCGATGCGGCCATCAGGCCCGGCACCGACAACGGCAACGTGATGCGGGCGAAGGTGCGCGCGGGAGATGCGCCCAGGTCTCGCCCGGCCTCGATGAGCCGCCCGTCGATGCGTTCGAGCGCGGCGTAGAGGGGGAGGATGAAGAAGGGCACGTAGCCGTAGATGAGGCCGATCACCACGGTCGGCCAGTCGCCGTTGAGCCAATTGCGTGGCGTGTCCATGAGGTGCAGCCACTCGAGCACCTTGTTCACGTAGCCATCGGGCTGCAGCAGGTTGGTCCAGGCCAACATGCGCATGAGGTAACTGATCCAGAACGGCAGCACCAGCGCCGCCAGCAAGATGCCCCGCCCGCGCCGCGCCTTGCGCGCCACGTAGTAGGCCACCGGGTATCCGATGGCGATGCAACCGATGAGCGCCATGGCCACGAACGCAAACGTGCGCACGAACACCTTGCCGAGGTCGCCGCCGAACACTCGGTGCAATACATCGGTCATCGCGCTCGTGTCCCAGTGCAACGGGTTCCACGCCGGCTGGGGTGTGTGCAGGATCGGTTCGATCTGCCCGAACGCCACGGCAAAAACGGCATACACCGGTACCACGAAGAACAGCACGAGCCAGCCCACGCCGGGCATGGCAAAGCCGGCCCAGATGCGGGTTCGGCGCGTGGCGGACGTCATGCGCGTTCGCTCAGCCGCCGGCGTTGAACTTCGACCAGGCGTTCTCGTAGAGCGCGTCACCCGCGGTGGTGAGCGGCTTCAACTGCAAGCCCTTGGTGATGTCGTCGTTGGTGGGCACGCAGTTCTGCAGGTTCTCGGGAACCAGGCCCTGGCCGATGAGGTAGTCGGCGCTGAACTTGCCGAGCGCGGGCAGGTACCCGGTGAAGGTGAAGTTCTTCTCGGCCACGGTGGCGTCGAGCATGTAGTTGATGTACAGATGCGCCAGCACCGGGCTCTGCGCGCTGGCCATCACTCCCATCGAATCGTTGCTGGTGATGTACTGCTCGGCGGGCGGGTGCCAGTAGCCGAGCACATCGGCCTTGGTGCCCTCGGGTAGGTAACCCGCTGCACCGGTGATCATGTCGGCGCTCCAGGTGTGCGCCAGGGTGGTGGTGCCCTCGGGGATGTTCTTGTAGCCCTCGATGTTCACCTTCACGTTCACGTCGTTGATGAGCTGCTGCACGTCGGCCAACGCAGCGTCGATCTGTTTCGCGTCGACCGTGTTCACATCGGTACTGCCACGGTGCAACATCGACATCGCGAATACTTCGCGGTTGTCGTCGATGACCGACACCTGTCCCTTGAACTGTGTTGCCTTCCACAGCACATCCCAACCCTGTTCGGCCACCTGCGCAGGGTCGATACGGTCGGCCCGGAACCCGATGCCGCTGCCGAACAACGTGTATGGGCGCGAATACAGCGCACCTGGGTCGTACCACGGGTTCGTGAACGAAGCCATCGCATTGCCCGAGTTGGTGAGGTAGCTCGTATTCAACGGCTGGATGAGCCCGGCCGCGATGAGCTTGCCGATCGACAGATCGGCCATCGAATGGATCAGGTCGACCTTCAACGCGCCCGAGGCCAGCTTGGCCAGCATCTCCGAGTCGCTGGTGATGGTGGAGATCTCCACCTTCACGCCGAACTTCGCCTCGAAGTCGGCGATGACCTCGGGGTTCACATAGTCGGCGTAGTTGACGATGCGCAGTGGGCCGGCCTCTTGCTTCAACCCGTCCTTGATGGGGTCCTTCTTGGGTGAACTCGAACTGCTGGAGTTTCCACCGCACGCCTCGAGCAGTGGCACCCCTGCACCCAGCAGGACACCCAGTTGTGCCGAACGTGCCAAGAACTGACGGCGCGATTGCTGCATCATTCCCCCCAGAAGACGTTTCGCGAGCTGAACACTGACTCGTCGGTCAGATTAGACGAGTTGGAACCAGTGTTGGACAGTTGTTCAGCGTTGTGGAGGTATCGGCAAGAATGGCCGCCATGGTGCGCCCCATCCCCAACCCGGCCGGCATCACGCGGGCGCGCACCCTGCCAGCGGCGTGGTACGCCGATACCGCCCACTTCGAGCTCGAGCGCCAGCGTGTCCTGCGCGCCGACTGGGTGTGCGCCGCATCGCTCGACGATGTTCCGGCCCAGGGTGGATGGTTGGCCGTGAGCGTGGCCGGTGTGCCGGTGTTGCTGGTACGTCAACGCGATGGAGATGTGCGTGGTTTCCTGAACGTGTGCCGGCACCGTGCTGCGCCGCTGTGCGACGACGGCGTTGCCGATACGGGCTCGCTCATCCGTTGCCCGTATCACTCGTGGCTGTATCGCCTCGATGGTTCGCTCGCCCGTGCCGCAGGTGTGGGTGAACCCGAGGGGTTCGACACAGCCGACTACTCGCTCATGCCCGTGCATGTCACCGTATGGCGGCGCTGGGTGTTCGTGTGCACTGCGGCTCATGCGCCGCCGTTCCACCTCGGGCGGATGGCCGAAGCCATCGCCCCGTTTCCCCTCGAATCGTTCCGCCTGTTGCTCAGCGAACAGCACGTGCGTCCGTTCAACTACAAGGTGCTGCTCGAGAACTACTCCGAGAACTACCACACGCCGTTCGTACACCCCGAGATCGACACATCGTCGAGCGAGGACTACCCGATGGTGAGCGAAGGCAAGGTGCTCTACGCGTGGGACCGGCCGGCGAACCCCACCGACGAAGCCGGGCGTATCCGTGCTGAGTTGTTGCCCGGTGAACCTGGCTGGGAGCGTTTGGCCGATGCCACGAGCGACCGCCCCTATGGCGTGGGCTCCTACCTCACCATCTGGCCCAACCTCATGCTCAACGTGTTCCCCGACGCTGCGTTGGCGATGTGGGTGGAACCGCTCGATGCCGTCACCACCCGAGTGGAGCGTCGCCTGTACATGGCTGCCGGGGTGAGCGATGCTGCCGCTACGGCCACGGCGGAGGCGCATCGGTTGGTGCATCAGCAAGATGTCGACATCTGTGCCGCAGTGCAGCGCACGCACAGTGCCGGGGTCGATGCCAATGGGGTGCTCGCCACAGTGGAAGAGCGCGGTGTGTACTTCGTGCACGAGCACCTACGCGCGGCGTTGGGGAGATGACGGTGGGCAACGTCATCGGCACCATCGGCGATCTGGTGGAAGACATCGCAGTGCGTCTGGGTGGGCCGGTGAAGGTTGCCACCGATACTCCGGCGCGCATCGAGCGACGCCGTGGGGGCAGCGCTGCGAACATGGCGGTGAGCGTTGCTCGCCATGGTCGACCGGCGCGGTTCATCGGCCAGGTGGGCGACGATGCCGTCGGTGTGGCGATGGTGGGCGCGCTGGCCGCAGAAGGTGTCGACGTGGTGGTACGCCGAGCCGGCCGCACCGGCACCATCATCGTGTTGCTCGACGCTGTCGGCGAACGCACCATGCTCACCGACCGAGGGGCGTGTGCCGACCTCGCCGACCCCGACCCGGCCTGGCTCGATGGCTTGGGCGTGCTGCATGTACCGGCCTATTCGCTGGTGGGCGGCGCGCTTGCCTCCACCACGGCCACGCTCATCGGGTGGGCGCATGAACGCGGTGTGCGGGTGTCGATCGACCTGTCGTCGGCAGCGCTCATCAACGACATCGGTGCAGCGCCATTCGGCAGACTCATCGCTGGTCTCAGGCCCGATGTGGTGTTGGCGAACGAACTCGAAGCCGACTGTCTAGGCGGGCCGTCGGTAGTGGCCGCGCTGGGAGCAGCCGTCACGGTGGTGAAGCAGGGCGCAGCGCCGGCCTTGCTCTACGTGGCGGGGGCCGATCCGGTGGAGGTGCCCGCCTCGCCGCTTCGCGACGTGAGCGACACCACCGGTGCCGGCGACGCGTTCGCAGCCGGGCTACTGAGCGGTTTGCACGAGGGCCTCGCGCCGGTGGCGGCAGTGGAGGCGGGGCATCGCAGCGCCGCAGCCGCCATCACTGCGCACTGACACTCGCTTAGGCTCGCCGTCGTGCGGATGCCCCGATCTCTTGCCCTGGTGTGCGTCGGGCTGTTGTCGTTGGCCGCGGCGTCGCCTGTCGCAACTCCTGCTGCGCTCGCCGTGAACCA
>JBAXQV010000084.1:0-12258 GCA_037131575.1 Actinomycetota bacterium | reverse complement strand
CTTTTCTGTAGCCATCAACGTGGCGATCTGCTCGCGGGTGAGCGGGCCGCGCAGATAGCTCATCGCCCACCGGGTAGTGAGCACCTCGGGCTGGTCTTTGCCGGCGCGGCGCATCATGAATTCGCGTTTGGCCAACCCGCCGATGGTGGCGCTCAGTTCCGCGGTGTTGGTGGCGCCGGTGGCTGCGTTCATGCCATCGAGCAAACGGTTCTTGTCTTGTTCGGTTTGCAGGCGGCCGATCATCCACGTGCCTGCGTTGGAGATGGCCTTGTAGTCGATGTCGACCGGGTTCTGCGTGCTCAGCACCACGCCCAGGCCGAACGCACGGGCCTGTTTCATGAGGGTCATGATGGGTTGTTTGGTGGGCGGGTTGGCCGTGGGTGGCAGGTAGCCGGCCACTTCGTCCATGTACAGCAGCGCACGCAGGTCGGTGGTGCCGCTCTGGCGGCGCATCCAGGCCACCAACTTCGACAGCACCAAGGTGGTCACGAACTGGCGCTCGTTGTCGCCGAGGTGGGCGGTGGTGATGATGGCGCAGCGCGGCGCGCCATCGGGCGTGCGCAACATCGAGCCGATGTCGAGCGGAGCGCCGTTCATCCACGCACCGAACGACGGCGATGCCAGCAGTCCGTTGAGGCGCATCGCGAACGCGGTGCGATCCTTCGGCGGGTAGAAGTCGTCGAGTTCGAACACACCGAGTTTGCGGATGGGTGGCTTCAACGCCAGGCCCACCAGCGTGGGCAGATCGAGGTTGCGGCCCTGCGACCATTCGTTGGTGATGAGGTTGCTGAGCAAGATGTGTTCGCGGCTCGACAGCGGGTCGGCGCTGATGCCCACCAGGCCCAGCAGGCCACTCACGAAACTGCTCACTTCCTCGCCTACGGTTTCGGCGTCGCTCATATCGGCCGGCACGGTGAGCGAACCCACCACATCGAGCCCCACACCCGAACTCGAACCAGGCGTGTAGATCGTGAAGGCGGTGCGTTGGCGCAGTGCGCCGATGTCGGCACCGCCGAGGTTCCAGCCCGCCAGGCCGTCGGTCCAAGCCTTGGCCTGCCCCGCCGCGAAATCGGCCACCGACTGGCCGGCCTTTTCGGCGTCTCCCTCGTTCACCCAGGGCTGGAAGTCGGCTGGCGCCAGGTTGGGGAAGGTGAGGCAAAGGTTGGTGAGGTCGCCCTTGGGGTCGATGAGCAATGCGGGCACACCGGCCCGCAACGCCTCTTCGATGAGCACCACGCCGAGGCCGGTCTTGCCCGAGCCGGTCATGCCCACGATCACACCGTGCGTGGTGAGATCGCCCGATCCGACGGTGGTGGAGTCGCCGGTGCGCTGGTGCGATGCGGGGTCTACCCGTCCGCCGAGGAGGAAGTCAGCCATATGCCACAACGTTAGTCGCGGCCGCAGCAGGTAAGAATGGGCGGCGTGACTGTGATCGACGACCCACTCCAAGACGCTCTCATCAACCAATTCGGTTTGGCCGACGCGGTGGTCGACGAACTCTCGCTCGAGAACTCGGTGAAGCGCTTCCGCGAACAGGGCATCGTGTTGCCCACCTTCGCTCAGCTCGCCGACCCGAGCACGGTCGATGCGTCGATCACCGCCGGTGTTCCGAAGAACGCCCCCGATGCACGCAACCTGTGGCGCGTGCACTGGTACAACGACCTCGATGGCAACCGGGTAGCGGTCCCCGATCACATCGTGCTGCCGTCGAGTTTCACCGGTGTGGCCAGCCCCATCATCGTGGTGTTCGGCGACCGATTCCCCATGATCACGGCCCACAAGGTGTTGGCGGCCTATAGCTGCCTCGCCCCCCGTGTGGTGAGCGGCCAGTTCGACCCCACCAAGCACCGCGCCATCTGGCCCAGCACCGGCAACTACGCACGTGGCGGTATCGCCATCAGCCGCATCATGGCCAGCCGCGGTGTGGCCATCCTGCCCGCTGGTATGAGCCAGGAGCGCTTCGACTGGCTCGACCAGTGGTGCGCCAACCCCGCCGAAGACGTCATCAAGACGGTGGGCACCGAGAGCAATGTGAAGGAGATCTACGACGCCTGCAATGAGCTGGCGAAAGATCCGGGCAACTTCGTGCTCAACCAGTTCTGCGAGTTCGGCAACCACCTCGGCCACTACGAGGTCACGGGCCGTGCGCTCGGCCACGTCTTCGAGAGCGTGCGGGCAGCCAGTGGCCGCGACCTGCGCCTGGCGGCGTTCACCAGCGCCACCGGCTCGGCGGGCACCATCGCTGCCGGCGACCGGTTGAAGGACGACTACGGCACCAAGATCGTGGCGGTCGAGGCGCTCGAGTGCCCCACCATGCTCGAGAACGGGTTCGGCGAACACAACATCCAAGGCATCGGCGACAAGCACATCCCGCTCATCCACAACGTCACCAACACCGACGTGGTGGTCGCCATCAGCGACCGAGCCACCGACGAACTCGATGTGCTGTTCAACACGCCTGCTGGCCGCGAGTATCTGGTCGACCACAAGGGCTTCGACCCTGCATTGGTGGCGGCGCTCGAGCACTTCGGCTTCTCGGCCATCTGCAACGTGCTGGCCGCCATCAAGACCGCCAAGTTGCTGGGCCTGGGCCCCGACGACGCCATCGTCACCATCGCCACCGACGGTGCGGCGCTGTATCCCTCGTCGCGCGCCACCACGATGGCCACCCACTACCCGAACGGCTTCGACACCGTGCATGCGGCCGAAGTGTTCGGCGAGCACCTCGGGCACATCACCACCGAGTCGATGATCGACTGCACCGAACGCGACCGCAACCGCATCTTCAACCTCGGGTACTACACGTGGGTCGAACAGCAAGGCACCCCGTTCGAACTGTTCGAAGCGCGTCGGAACCAGTCGTTCTGGCGTGGCCTGCGCCGTTACTTGCCGGTGTGGGACGAAATGATCACCGAGTTCAACGCTCGGGTGGCCGCAGGCTGATTCGTAGGTCGCAGGTGAACATCACCGGATGGCGCTGTGCCGCATGCGCAGTCGAGCTTCCCATCGCGACGGTGTTCCCGTGGCGTTGCCCCAATGCCGTTGATGGCGCTCGCCATCACGTCCTCCAAGCGGTGGGTGCATCGCTGTGCGTGGCAGCCGACGACATTATCGACGACCCCAACCCCTTTGCGCGCTACGACACCGGCTTCGCGTGGGCTGCCTGTGCTGAAGCGCACGGAATGGGCCGCGAGGCACGTATCGCTCTCGTACGCGAACTCGACGCAGCGGTGTCGGTCGTTGCCGGGTTCGGGTTCGGCGCCACACCGCTCGCCCGCTCGGCCGTGCTGTCCGACGTGCTCGGGTTCTCCGCCGATGGTGGCGTCTGGGTGAAGAACGAAACCATCGGGGTTGCCGGGAGTCAGAAGTCACGGCACCTGTTCACCATCTTGTTGCACCTGCGCGCTGTCGAGACGTTGGGCCTGGCACCGTGGAGTTCACCTGCCACTCGCGCCCCGCTGGCCATTGCGTCGTGCGGAAATGCGGCCATCGCTGCATCCACATTGGCGGCTGCCATGAAGTGGCCCATCGCTGTGTTCGTGCCGCCGTGGGCGAGCCCAGAGGTGCTGCTGCGCCTCGATGCGTTGGGCGCCGACGTGAACGTGTGCCCGCGTCTCGATACCGACCCACCTGGCGACCCGTGTGTGTACCGCTTCCGCGAGGCCGTTGCCGCCGGGGCGCTGCCCTTCGCAGTGCAGGGCCCCGAGAACGCGTTGTGTCTCGACGGTGGTCGAACCATCGGGTGGGAGATCTTGGCCGACGCCGCGAGCCAAGGGATTGTGCTCGACCGGGTGTTCGTGCAGGTGGGCGGCGGGGCGTTCGCCTCGTCGGTGGGAACAGCGTTGAAGGGGGCCCGCCCGGCACCACGGCTGCATGCCGTGCAGGCTGCCGGATGCGCGCCGCTGGCCGGTGCGTGGAACCGTGCCCATCTCCTTCCCGGCGGTGTGGCCGAGGCCCCCAGCCGTTGGGCCGAGTGCATGCACGTGTGGGGCACCGATGGCGAACCTGAACCTGCATCGTTGGCCGACGGCATCCTCGACGACGAAACCTACGATTGGGTTGGCATCGTGGAAGCCATGGAGGCAACGGGAGGTTCGCCGGTGGTGGCCTCCGAAGCTGCGGTTGTCGAGGCACACGGCTTCGGCTTCGCGCTCACCGGTATCGATGCCACGGCCACCGGCACCGCTGGCCTGGCCGGGTTGTTGGCCACTCGCGCCGACGTCGGTGCGTCAGAGCGGGTGGCTGTCATCTTCAGCGGTATCACCCGCCGCTGACGTCTCAGACCGTGCCGCTCAGAGGGTGCGGCTCAGGGGGCGCCGCTCAGACTTCGTTGAGGGTGCCGGTTTCCACGTCGTAGACGAAGCCGCGGATGAAATCCTTGCACTGGATGAACGGACTGTTCTCGAGGCGGCGGATGCACTGGCGCACATTCGAGTAGGGGTCTTGGAACGATTCGAGGGCCCACCACGGCTTGATGCCGGTTTCAGCTTCGATGGTGCGCTTGAAATCGTCTTCGTCAACCGATTGCAGCCCGCAGTTGGTGTGATGGATCAGAATGATCTCGCGGGTGCCGAGGAATCGCTGCGACAAAACCAGCGAACGAATGACGTCGTCGGTTACCACGCCGCCGGCGTTGCGGATGATGTGTGCGTCGCCGTGCGCCATGCCGAGCATCTGGAAGATGTCCATGCGGCTGTCCATACAGGCCACCACGGCGAGCTTGCGGCGGGGGCGGAGTGCGAGACCCTGATCGGCGAATTCGGCGACGTACCGTTCGTTGTATCCGAGCAGTTCGTCCGCGTTGGGAGAGAAGAGCGGTTCGTCCATGCCTCGGTGACGGTAGCCTGCTCACATGTCCGAGACCTTGCCCAACGCGCTCGAAGGTGGCTTCGACCCTCGTAGCGACGTGTTCAATCGTTTGCTCAAGAACCGGGTGGTGCTGCTCGGCACCGATGTGAACGATGAGGTGGCCAACGCGCTGTGTGCGCAGTTGCTCTACCTCGAAGGCGAAGATCCCAACGCCGACATCTGGCTGTACATCAACAGCCCGGGTGGTTCGGTCACGGCCGGTATGGCCATTTACGACACCATGCAGTTCGTGAGCTGCGATGTGGCCACGGTGTGTATGGGAATGGCTGCCAGCATGGGTCAGTTCCTGCTCACCGCCGGTGCCACCGGGAAGCGTTACGTACTGCCTAACGCTCGCGTCATGATGCACCAACCGCTCGCTGGCTTGCGCGGCCAGGCCGCCGATATCGCCATCCAGGCCGAGCAGCTCGTGTACACCAAGCGCCGTATGGCCGAACTCACGGCGCACCACACCGGTCAGCCGCTCGAGAAGATCCAGGCCGACGCCGAGCGCGACAGGTGGTTCACCGCCAGCGAAGCAGTCGAGTACGGCCTGGTCGATACCGTCATCTCCAAGCGGGGCGAAATCCGCTAGTTCGAGCCGGCGGCTGCGGATGTTCCCCGCAGCCCAGCGCGGCTTCTAACCGCTGATCTTCGGTGCTGCCGTCGTAGCGGTCACCGGGTAGGTGGGCACGGGCGGTGTGCCGATGTCGACGGCGCAGCGGTCGTGGGTGTACTGCTGGATGCGCTGGGCGGCCGGGGTGCCGGCGAGTGCCGCGTCGGTGGCGGCCGTGATGGTGTCGGGCTTGGCGGGGTCGGCCTTGGTAGCCAATTCGAGCGTGGCGATCATGGTGGCCCATTCGGGCTGCATCGCTGCCGGGGCGTGGCTGGCGATGGTGCGATAGATGCCGATGGTGGAGGCGATATCGGCGGGCGTGGCGATGGCCGGGGCCGCGATGGCCGCAACGTGTTGGCGAACCTGGTCGCAGTAACTCGCCTCGGTGCGATCACTGCCGCCGCAGGCCGTCAGCGTGGTGGCGGCGACGACGATGCCGACGGCGAGTGCTCCGACTCTGAGTTCGCCGACTCTGGGTGCGCCGACTCTGGGGCAGGCTGCTGCCCGTGGCGCTCGCCGGCGGGCCGTGGGGGGAATCACGGTCGACATCGCCCACAGTCTCCCAGGAAATGAGCATCGAACGCGGGCAGGTGTGAATGTCGGCGCCCGTCGATACAGTCGGCTAGGCGTCGAGGGGACGCATCCTTCTCCTCCGAGCTTCGGTTGCCGCGCGCTGCGCTGCGAATCACTCGGAGGTTGCGATGCTCGCTGCCATCCATTCCGCCACCGTGCTGGGGGTCACCGGTCAGCCGGTCACCGTGGAAGTGCATGTGGGGGTGGGGTTACCCGCCTTCCAGATCGTCGGTCTTCCCGATGAGGCGTGTCGCGAGTCGCGCGATCGCGTGCGGGCGGCTGTGTTGTCGTCGGGGCTCACCTGGCCGTCGAAACGCATCACCGTGAATTTGGCCCCGTCGGGGCTGCGTAAGGGTGGGGCCGGGCTCGATCTGGCCATCGCCATCGGGGTATTGGTGGCCGACGAGTTGGTGGCACCCGAGTGTGTACGCGACCTGGTGTTGCTCGGTGAACTGGGGCTCGACGGCAGTGTGCGGGCACTCCCGGGGGTGGCCCCCATGGTGGCCTGTCATCCTGAACTCACACCGGTGGTGCCTCGGGCGAGTTGGCACGAAGCGGTGGCGGTATGTCCCGAACCGATGGCCTCGCGGGTGCGGTGCGCGGCCACATTGACCGAGGTGCTCGAATCGCTCGAGCATGGCGTGTGGCCGCAGCCACCCGAGCCGGTCGATGAACTCGATCTCCATCTCGAGGGCGATCTGGCCGATGTGCGCGGTCAGCCCCAGGCTCGGCTCGGCCTCGAAATCGCGGCCGCCGGAGCGCACCACCTTCTGCTGGTGGGGCCCCCGGGTTCGGGCAAGACCATGCTCGCCCAGCGCTTGGTGGGGCTGCTGCCCATGCTCGACCCTGCCACCGCGCTCGAAGCCACCATGGTGCACTCCGCTGCGGGTGTCCGAACCGGGCGGCAGGGCGTGGTGCGCGCCCCCATGATGTTCGCCCCACACCACTCCAGCTCGATGGTCGCACTGGTGGGCGGCGGTTCATACACGCTGCGGCCCGGGCTCGTGTCGATGGCGCACGGCGGGGTGCTGTTCCTCGATGAACTCGGCGAATTCGCCCCCACTGTGCTCGATGCATTGCGGCAGCCACTCGAGGAGGGCGTGGTGCGAGTGGCCCGCGCTCAGTGCAACGCCACGTTGCCGGCGCGGTTCCTGCTGGTGGCGGCCACCAACCCGTGCCCGTGCGGCGGTGGACCGCCGGGGAGTTGTGAATGCGATGAGGTCAGCCGATCGCGCTATCTGCGCCGGTTGTCGGGGCCATTGCTCGACCGCTTCGATCTCCGTGTCGGGGTGCAGCGCACCAGGGTCGACGATCTGCTGCACACCGGCGGCGGTGAAACCACCGCCACAGTACGCGAGCGGGTGATGGTGGCCCGAGAGCGGGCGCTGGCGCGCAACGGTGTGCTGAACGCAGCACTCGCACCGTCGATGCTCGACAGTTGCGCGCCGCTCAGTGCGGAGGCCACCGACCTGTTGCGCAACGAACTCGAACTCGGTCGGCTCACCGGCCGTGGGTTGCATCGGGTGCGGCGCGTGGCGCGCACCATTGCCGACCTGCAGCCCGAAACGAGCCAGTTGGTCGAGGCCGAGCATGTGGCCTTGGCACTCCATCTGCGGGTACGCCTCAGTGCGGCATCATCGCGGAGCGCGGCATGAGTACGGCCGCGTATCCGCCGCAGGCCTACGCAGCAACCCTGGCTGGTTTGGGGGAGATGACCATCCATCGGCTGGTGGCATTGCTGCGCGACCACACGCCAGCCGACGCCTTCGCCGTGGCAGCCGGGCAGTTGCCACCACGCCCCGGCGGGCTGGTGGCCCGCGTTCTCGATGAGCCGAAGGTGCGCGCCGAATGGCGTGCCGGGGCGCGGCCCGAACGCGTGGGCGAGGTCTGGGCGCGCTGTAACGAGTTGGGGCTCATGGTCACCATCGCCAGCGACCCCGAACATCCGCCGGTGTTGGCGCACGACCCGCTACCGGTACCGGTGTTGTTCTCGTTGGGCGACCGCACGCTACTGCAGGGGCGCCGGGTGGCCATGGTGGGAACGCGCAATGCCACCGCGGCAGGGCGGCACATTGCCCGCATGTTCGGCACGGGCCTGGCGCTCGCCGGCGTACAGGTGGTGTCGGGTTTGGCGCGCGGCGTCGATGGGCAGTCGCATCTGGGTGTGTTCGAGGCCATCGATCGTCGCGGCGAGTCAGGAACGGGTAGGCCGGTTGCCGTGGTGGCGTCGGGGCACGATGTGGTGTACCCCCGCGAACACCGTGCGCTGTGGCAACGCGTCGCCACCGAGGGGTTGCTACTGAGCGAATCGCCCCCCGGGATGAGGCCCGAAGCGTTCCGGTTCCCATTGCGCAATCGCCTGGTGGCGGCACTCTCAGAAATCGTGGTGGTGGTCGAGTCGCGAGAGCGTGGTGGGTCGCTGCTCACCGCCGGTATGGCCGCCGACCGGGGGGTGCCGGTGATGGCCGTGCCGGGCCATGCCGCCAGCAGGGCTTCGCTCGGCACCAACGGCCTGTTGCGCGATGGTGCTGCGCCTGCGCTCGATGTGGGCGACATCTTGATGGCACTCGATCTCGATCATGCCCGTCAGCTGAACGGATGGGTCGACGCCCGTCGGCCCCCTCGCCACGATGATCGCGAGGTGTTGCAGGTATGTCGGGGTGAGGCGCTCACCATCGATGGAGTTGCCGCCCGGCTGGGGAAATCGTTGCTCGACGTGGCCATGGCTCTGGCCCGGCTCGAACAAGCCGGGTGGCTGTGGCAGGCCGACGGTTGGTACGAGTCGCTCGATCCGCCCCAACGGCACTGCTGAGCGAATACGATGGCCAT
Source organism: Actinomycetota bacterium (assembly GCA_037131575.1). Classification (GTDB taxonomy): domain Bacteria; phylum Actinomycetota; class Acidimicrobiia; order Acidimicrobiales; family Ilumatobacteraceae; genus VFMC01. The sequence continues at coordinate 3,392 of JBAXQV010000084.1, read as the reverse complement.
CAGTGGTGAGCATCAACGGCACCCCCAGCGCTGTGCCCCCATCGACGGGCATTGGCGCGCCCGACGGCGATGGCGAGCAGTGCGACCCGGCGTGGCTGCTCGACGGTTTCGTGGCGTCGCTCACCGCGTCATCGGCGCATACCGTCACTGCCTACCGTGGCGATGTGCGTGCCTTTGCGTTGTGGGCCGAACGCGGTGGTGTCGATACGCCCTCAGCGGTGAGCCGAACCCTGTTGCGCCGATATGTGGCGTACCTCACCACCCGGCGCTACGCGAAGCGCAGCGTGGCGCGCAAAGTGGCTGCGTTGCATTCGTATTTCCGCTGGTTGGTGAGCCGCGGGCACCTTCCCGTCGACCCCAGCTTGGCTGTGCGGGCCCCGGTGGGCGAGGGCCGCCTCCCGCGTGTGCTCAACGAGGGCGAACTCGACGTTCTCCTCGACGCCGCAACGCCCGACGACGAACCCGTGTGGCGCCGCCGTCGCGACGATGCCGTGCTCGAAGTGCTGTACGGGTCGGGGTTGCGCGTGAGCGAATTGTGTGGGCTCGACCGGTCGTCACTCGATTTGCGTGCCGATGCGCTGGTGGTGTGGGGCAAAGGTGCCAAACAGCGCCGGGTGCCCATCAGCGCAGTGGCCCATCAGGCGCTCGAGGCGTGGTTGGCCGTTCGCGGCGATGTGGTTCCTGGTGAGGCCGGTGATGCCCTGTTCGGTAACGAGCGAGGCAAGCGCCTCACCGCCCGCGACGTGCGTCGCATCATCGATCGCCGCGCCGGTAGCCCCACGCACCCACACGCGCTTCGGCACACATTCGCGACGCATCTGCTCGATGGCGGGGCAGACTTGAGGGTGGTGCAGGAACTTCTCGGACATGCCGACGTGGCAACGACACAGCGGTACACGCATGTGAGCAACGAACGGCTGCGCGCCGTCTATGCGGAAGCACATCCACGGGCATGAGCACCATCGTGAGCGTCGACGAGTGGTGGGAGCGTTGGCTCGATTCGCGCGACCCGTTGGCGCGCGACCGACTCATCGAGCATTACTCGCCACTGGTGAAGTTCGTTGCCGGTCGTATCGGTGCAGGCCTGCCCAACAGTGTCGACCCGGGCGATCTGGTGAGCGCCGGTGTATTCGGGCTCATCGACGCCGTCGAACGGTTCGACCCCGAGCGCGGGTTCAAGTTCGAAACGTTTGCCGTTCCGCGTATCCGCGGTGCAGTCTTCGACGGTTTGCGTTCGCTCGACTGGGTGCCCAGGTCGGTACGCAGCAGGGCCCGCGAAGTGGAAACGGCGTTCAGTGATCTCGAATCGAGGCTCGGGCGTGCGCCGTCCGACGAGGAACTCAGCACCCATCTGAAGATCACCGGTGGCGAATTCCAGAAGTGGTTGTCGTCGATCGCCTCCACCACCGTGGGTCCGCTCGACCGGGCACTGGCCGCCGGCGCAGAACCGCGGCCACTGTCGGGCGAAGCACCCGAATCGCCGGGCGCTGTGGTGGAAGACAGCGATGTGCGCCGTCTGGTGCGCCAAGAAGTGCTGCGCTTGCCCGAGCGTGAGCGCTTGGTGATGTCGTTCTATTACGACGAAGGCCTCACGCTGGCCGAAATTGGTTCGATCTTGGGTGTCACCGAGAGTCGCGTCTCGCAGATCCACACCAAAGCCGTGCTGCACCTACGTGCTCGCCTGGCTGCTGCCGGCATCAGCTGAACCGGCCGACTCCTCCTCGGGCTTCGCGAGCCCCCATTTGCCCAGCTGAGGGCCTCTGTTCGGTGCCCGCGAGGAGGTTGTCGTGCCCCATCCTTTTGTGACTCTCTTTGTTCTGACTCTTTCTCTTGTGGCCCTCTTTGTCGTGCCCCATCTTGTTGTGACCCATTGTTGGAAGCTGCGCTTCCCTCGGTCGGTGTTCGTGGGCGTGTTCGTGGGCGGCTTGTTCGTCGCCGGCGGTCCGGCGGCGCTGGCCGCTGCCACGCCCTGTTACCTGCCCCCCACGTCCGCCCCGGTAGCGGAGCCGTATCGTGCACCGTCCTGCCGCTATTGCCCGGGGCACCGGGCAATCGACTTCGCCACGCCCATCGGCGCCCCACTGCGGGCCGTGGCTGCCGGCACGATCACCTTCTCGGGCATGGTGGCCGGGGTGCTCTACGTGGTCATCGACCAGGGCGATGGCCTACGCGCCACGTACGGCGGCCTCGGCAGTGTGGCGCAGGGGGTGGGCACAGGAGCATCTATCGGTGCGGGCACCGTGGTGGGGTTCGCGGCTGGCACAACGCTGTTCGGGCTCCGCCGGGGTGACCAGTACCTGGATCCGACGCCGCTGTTGGGGGTGCTGCGATATCGCGCACGTCTGGTGCCGCCGCCGGGTCAGCCCCGCCCGAGCGGGGGCCCTGCACGGCTGGTCTGTACGAACCCCGCATCGGGGCGATAATGTTTCTCCCCGGTTCGCATCCGTGAACCGAATCCGATCGCGCGGCCCTTCTGCGGTCGCCCCGAGTCTGTTCTGCAGGCCGAGGGCGCACGGTGCCGAGCGCAGCCAACCGCAGTGAAGGAGTACATCATGGCCGTCGTCACCATGCGACAGATGCTGGAAGCAGGTGTCCACTTCGGGCACCAGACCCGCCGCTGGAACCCGAAGATGAAGCGTTTCATCTACGGCGAGCGCAATGGCATCTACATCATCGATCTCGAGCAGACCCTCACCCGCGTCGAGGCCGCTTACCACTTCACCCGCGACATCGCGGCCAAGGGTGGCACGGTGCTGTTCATCGGCACCAAGAAGCAGGCGCAAGATCCCGTGCGCGATCTCGCCAACTACTCGAACATGCCCTATGTGAACGAGCGCTGGCTCGGCGGCATGCTCACCAACTTCGAAACCATGGGCAAGCGCGTCTCGAAGATGCTCGAGTACGAGCGCATGAAGCAGACCGGCGAGTTCGAGGCGATGCCGAAGAAGGAAGCCCTCCTGCTGTCGCGTGAGCTCGAGAAGCTGCAGAAGAACCTCGGTGGTATCCGTGGCATGACCAAGCGTCCCGACGCCGTGTTCATCCTCGACACCAAGAAAGAGCAGATCGCGGTCACCGAGGCGAACAAGCTCGGTATCCCCATCATCGCCGTGGTCGACACCAACGTCGACCCCGATCTCGTGCAATTCCCCATTCCGGGCAACGACGACGCCATCCGCGCCAACGCGCTCATGGCACGTGTCATCGCCGAGGCCATCATCGACGGTCGTCGTGGCCATGCCGCAACAGCTGCCCCGGCCGCAGCCCCGAAGCGCACCGCTGAGGAAGAGGCCGAGTTCGCCGCCGCCCAGACCGAGGCCCGTCGGCAAGCTGCCGCCGCCCAGGCCGAGCGCGAAGCTCGCCTGGCCGCTCAGGCCGCCGCCACCCCTACCGAT
>JBAXQV010000083.1:0-12502 GCA_037131575.1 Actinomycetota bacterium | reverse complement strand
CGGCCACCACGGCGGCCACCGCTGCTGCACCGGTGGGAACCGACCACTCGAACCCGAGTTGCTGCGCAAGCGCGAGGCCGAATTCGTCATTCGAACGGCTCTCACCGACTCGCTCGATGACAGCGTGAACGGGTTGCACCGTGAGCGAACCGTACGGGGTGATCACATCGTCGATTTCGAAGGCGGTGGTGGCTGGGAACACCACATCGGCGAAGCGTGCGGTGTCGGTGAGCACCTGTTCGTGCACCACGGTGAACACGTCGGGGCGCTCGAACGCAGCCAGCACGGCACGCTGATCGGGGCACATCACCACCGGGTTCGCTCCCTGCACCACGAGCACCTGGCACGGGTGGTCGCTCTGTGGTGCGAGCCACTGCCCCACTTCGTGCAGGTTCACACTGGGCCGTGGGGCTTCTGCAAACGACGGCCAACGCCGCCGGGTGTCGACCACGTCGGTGTGTGTGGAGCCGAGCACACCGCTGCCGGGTTCACCGAAACTGCCCACCAACACCGGCAACGCCAAGATGGCCCGACAGGCTGCGCCGCCATTGGCATTGCGTTCCTGCCCCCAACCGATGCGCAGCAACGTTGGCGTGGTGTCGGCCCACCAATTCGCCAACGTTGCGATGGCATCGGGGTCGATTCCGCACACCTCGGCAGCCGCTTCGAGCGACCAGGCCGACGCGGCCGCCAGGAACTCGGCGGCACCGTCGGCATGCGTCGCGATGAACTCGGCGGCGAGGGCACCAGTGTTGGCCCAGTGGTTGGCGAGCGCGAGGGCGAGCACCACATCGGTGCCGGGACGCACTGGGAGATGCAGATCGGCGCGGTTCGCCATCGGGGTACGCCGGGGGTCGATCACCACCAACCGTGCTCCCCCGCGAACTGCCTCCTGGATGAGCGGGGCGAGATGCGAGTTCGACACGGTGGGGTTGGCCCCCCACACGACGATGAGCTTCGCTGCGGCTATGTGGGCCGGGTCGGCCGACGCCATACCGGGGAACACACTGTCCCACGCAGCCCCCACCGTGGCGGCGCAGATGGTGGGTTCCACCACGGTGGAGCCGAGGGCGGCAAAGAGTGCCTCGGTGAGGCTGTCGCCCTCGATACGCCCCGATGACGAGTTGTACGTGAAGGCCACCACTGCCTCGGGGCCGGTGGTGCGTACGGCGGTGGTGATGCGCTCGGCCACCAACGCCAAGGCTTCGTCCCACGATGCGGCTCGGAACTCGCCGCTGCCCTTGGCACCTGTGCGCACCAACGGAGTGAGTACGCGCTCGGGGGCATACACGCGCTCGGCGTGGCGCTTCACCTTGGCGCAGATCCACCCTTGGGTGAACGGGTGATCGGGTGCGGCGTCGATATCGACGATGCGACCGTCGGCGACCGTGACGGTGAGGGAGCAACCGTCGGGACAATCGAGTGTGCAGGCGGTGGTGAGCGTTGCCATTGCCTAGGTTTAGCCGCTCGACGGGTGCACTGTGCAGCGAGTTGTCGCCCGCTATTCTTCCCGGCCATGACATACATCCGCGCTCGAGGGTCGCTGTCGAGTTTCGGAACGGCTGGCGAGCCCCCCGAGGGTTATGACCCGACGATCTTTCCGAGCTTCGCCGTCTCCGTCGAGGTGGTGGTGCTCTCGGTGGTCGACGACATCTTGTCGGTGCTGCTCGCCCGCCGGAAGAACCCGCCGTATGCGAACTTCTGGTCGCTCCTCAGCCGGTTCAAGACGCCCGACGAAACACTCGACGAGGCCGCCGAGAAAGTGCTACTCGAACGTACCGGGCACACCACCCCACATCGCATGCAGCAGCTGCGCAGCTATGGCGACCCGGGGCGCGATCAGCGCACCAACGTGGTGTCGGTGTCGTATCTGGCGATGATCGCGCGCACCGCGCAGGTGCCCGGTGTGGGTCAGGGTGAAATCGGTTGGTGGCCGGTGGAAGAAGCGCAGGCTGGTCGGCTGGAAATGGCATTCGACCATCGCCTCATCGTGCGCGATGCCATGGAGTCGGCACGAGCCGAAATTGAACGCACCGGTTCCATCTCGGCCTTGGTGGGCCCCGCATTCACCACCACTCGGCTCGAGCGGATGTTCGAGCAGCTCAACGCCGCCAACATCGACCTGCACCACCCGCCGAAGCTCTGAGGTCAGCCGGCATCGGGCCAGAGCACGACGCCGAGCCCACTCGCTCGTTCGACTCGACGGTTGATGGCTGCCACGAGCGATGGTTCATCGCCCACCAGGGTCGCCTGGCCGCGGGCCCGCGTGACCGCGGTGTACAGCAACTCGCGGGTACTGAGGTTCGACCCGGCGGGCGGCATGAGCACCACCACATGGTCGAACTCTGAACCCTGGCTCTTGTGGATGGTCATGGCGTGCACGGTTTCGAACGATTCGAGTCGTGAGGGCGCGATGTAACGCACACCATCGGCATCGGGAAAGGCAACCTGTGGCTGGCCATCGACCGTGACCACGATGCCGATATCGCCGTTGAACAACCCGAGTTGATAATCGTTGGCGGTGACGAGCACTGGCCGACCGGCGTACCACTCGTCGGTGAGCTGCCCCGTCGCTGCACTCAACCACTGTTCGATGCGAGCATTCCAACGACTCACGCCGAAGGGGCCGTGGCGGTGGGCGCACAGCACGCGCACCTGGCCGAACGAGGCAAGGGCGCCTACCGCATCGCCAGCGGCAGCACGTTCGGTGGTGATGAGTGCGGTAGGCAGCACTGCAGCCCGAATGGCAGCGATGGCGCTGGCGGAATCTGCCGACTGCCGCAACCAAGCAAGCGCCCCTCCGCCGCCTGCGGCTGGTGCGACAGCGGCGGCCGCCAGCACCTCGATGGCCGCATTGCTGTCGCCTCGACGCACTGCAGTGGCAAAAGCATCAACGGGCGAACCGGGTGGGAAACGTCGACTGTGGGTGAGCACCGACACACTGGTGTGCAGCGGCCCTGCGCTCGCCACCACGGGGTCGACCACCGGGCCCACCACATCGGCCAAGACCGAGCCCGCTTCCACGCTGGCCAGTTGTGCCGGGTCGCCCACCAGCACGAGGCGGGCGCCTGGGCGAACAGCGTCGAGCAGTTTGGCCATGAGTGGCAGCGACACCATGGAGGTTTCGTCGACGATGACCACATCGTGCGGCAGCGGGTTATCGCGATTGTGGCGGAATCGGCTCACCGAACCGGGCAACACGCCGAGGAGACGGTGCACCGTGGATGCCTCGGCACTCGCCAACATGTCGGCCGTCTGCGGAGGTAGCTGATGGGCTGCCTGCCGGAACGATTCGGTGAGGCGGGCAGCCGCCTTGCCGGTGGGGGCCGCCAGGGCCAGGCGAGTGGTGCCACCGGTTTCCACCAACACCGCCAACAGTGCCGCCACCGTGGTGGTCTTCCCTGTGCCGGGCCCACCTACCAAGACGGTGAGCCCACTGTGCAGCGCCGCGGCCACGGCGGCACGTTGGGCATCGGCCCCCTCACCCATGAGCAGTCGACTGAAGACGTCGCTCAACACTGCGGGTGCCGGTTCGATGGAGCCCACCGACTGGGCCGCAAGGTGCAAGAGGCGCGCCGCCACATCGGCCTCGTACTGGTGATAGCGACCGAGGTACACGAGCGAACCGCGCACCACCACCGCCGGTTCGTGAGCCGTGGCCAGGGGACTTGCTGCCACTGCGGCAAGCCACGACTCGGCCTCGGGCCACACCAATTCGCCAGCGTTGTCGCCAGGGTTATCGCCCGTGTCGGCGACGATGGTGGTGGCGACTCGTTCGAGGTCGACGCAGACATGGCCGAACCGGGGGGCACGCACCGCCAATGCCACGGCCAACAGCACCCGCGGATCGGCTTCCCCGGCGAGACGCGCCACCGTGGCGGCCACCTGCACATCGCCAGCCGACAACACGCCCGCAGCTCGCCATGGGGCAAGTGCATCGAGCGCGGCCCGTTGTTCGGGGTTCATGACTGCCCTCCTTCGGCCAACAACAGGTCGACGGCCAGAATGGCCTCGGTGGTGGGATGCCACCAGAACACACCGGTTGCTGCATCGGCGGCGAGAGTGGGGTTCATGCCGCGCACGAACAGATACGCGGCCCCCCCGATGTGCTCGGACGGTGAATAGCTAGGCACCCGCCAACGCAGGTAGCGATGCAACGCCACGAGGTAGAGGATGGCCTGCAACGGGTAATCGTGGGCGGCCATGGCATCGACGAGGTCGGCGGTGGTGTAGCTGCTGTCGGGGGCGAGTCGGTTGGTCTTGTAGTCGGCGATCCAGTAACGCGGCGAGGGTGTGCCATTGGTGCGCGCAACCAGGTCGATGGAGCCGGTAAGCATGCCGCTGACGGGGATGGCGAACCCACTGTGGGCCACACGCTCGGCCCATGGCAGCAACAGGTCGTTCGGGGCGAGGTGGCGCACCAACACCTCACCGATCTGTTCGGCCCGCAACGACCCCAGGCTGATGTCGAAGGTGAGTTCATTGAGCCGGTCGACCCCGGCGAGCGAGCGCAACCCGAACTCGCCCAGCCACCCGCCGAGCGGTGCCTCGAGAGCAGCCACCAAACCTTCGGCCAGATGAAGAGGCGTGATGTGCAATGAGCGATAGCGCAGTGCTTCGGCGCAGAGCGCTATCAGATCGTCGTGCAGGGTTGGGCTGGTGAAATCGCAGCGCTCGAGCACCTCGTGCACCAGGATGCCGAATTCGGTGCCGCCCGGCGCGTCGAGCAACGGCAGACCCGGCCGCGGGGAGGCGGGGTCGGCAGCGATGCCACTGGCGGGAGTCGAAGGTTCGTCGGAACCGCCGGTGATGGGGGCCTCGTGCCCGCCGGTACGTGCCTTGATGGCACTGAACGACCACACCCGCCACGACCGGTCGAGCGAACGTTCGAACGTGGCCACATGGAGCGGTTGGTCGGCTCCGGCGCGGGCGGCGGGCAACGCTGTGGGCGCCGGTGCCAGAGGGGTGACCGCCACCGCCCCACCGCTGGCTTCCACCAGGGGCTGGAATTGGTGCACCACTGCCGGCGCCGGGCCGGTGGCGCTGGGGCCGTCGAGTGCCGTCGCCAACAGGTCGCCAATCGGCCCGAGTCGTTTCACCGTGGTGATCGGGGCCCACCACATGACGCATTGGTATTGAGCGCGAGTGAGCGCCACATAGGCCACTCGATGTGTCTCGGCCTCACTTTCACTCGACGCCGCGTCGGTGAGGTCGGTGTGCCACTTGGCTTTCGAGATATCGGCCACCCACGCTGATGACAGCTTGCGCACGCCCCGTTGGTCGGCGTGGGGTATCGACTTGGAATTCGCCGGGGGTTTCCAGAGATACGGGCACAGCACCACACCGAATTCGAGACCCTTGGCCTTGTGCACGGTGAGCACCTGCACCGCATCGTCGTCGCGATCGATCCGCCGGCTGAGCGCATCGTTGGCGGCGGTGTCGTCGGCCACGCCCGCTCCGTCGCCGAGCAGTGTGTGCAATGCAGCAGCCGACGTGGGCTTGCCGCCCACCGCTGCCTGCAACAGTTCGGCGATGTGTTCGAGGTCGGTGAGGTGACGCTCGCCACCAACACGACCGAGGACCCGTTCATGGAGGCCCGCGGCCCTGGCGAGCGACATGAGCGCCGGAATACCACGCGTCATGAGTGCGGCAGCCCACGCTCGTTGCCGTTCGTGCAAGGCACCGAGCGCCTCGTCGTCGAACGCATCGACTTCTTCGGCAGTGAAGCCACCGAACCACCCCAGCGCGCTCGCCCGCGCGGCGCCCGAGGCACTCGGATGCTCGAGTGCCCGCAACAACGTGGCCCACTGAGCCGCAGCATCGCTGTTGAGCACACTGTTCGAGGCCGCTGTGGCAGCGGGAATACCGGCTGCGCCGAGGTCGAGCACGGTGCGCGCCGCCAGTGAATTGGTGGGCACCAAGATGGCGATATCGCGAGCGTTGATGGGCCGCCACCCTGCCGCCGATGCCACCGACACCGGGGCGTCGGGCGAGGTGTTGAGTAGGCCCGCCACCGTGGCCACCACATCGGTGCGAACCTGCGTTTCAGCAGCACCGGTGGAGAGCGAGCCGGCGTCTTGTGGCACCACGCGCACTTCCACCGCGCTGGGAAAGAGGTGGTTGGCACCGCGGATGCGGCGGTCGCGGGCCACATCGGTGGCATGAACCGATTGAAACGTGACCCTCGAATCGCCGAACGGGAAATGGCGCAAGAGATGGTCGAGCCCATCGAGCACCGCCAGATCGGAACGATGGTTCACCCTGAGCGTGGCCACCGCGTCGGCCGTTTCGACGGCATCGAGATAGGCCGCCAACTCCGCCGACCGGAAGCGATAGATCGACTGCTTCGGGTCGCCCACCAACACGGTGACCGGGGCGCCTTCGCCGCCCACGAACAGCGTGTGGAAGATCTCCCATTGCGCTCGATCGGTGTCTTGGAACTCGTCGATGAGCACCAGGCGCAACCGAGTGCGCAGCGACTCGCGCACACGGGTGCCGAGCGGGGAACGGAGGAGGTCGCGTGCGTCGGAGATGAGCCGGTCGGCCGTGCGGCGGCGAGCCTGGCGTTGCCGCTGGCCCACGATGTGTACAGCCTCGTCGACCAACTCGGCCGCGGCGTTGGCCGCACGTCGCTTGGGGAGGGAGTTGAGCACGATCTTGTTCGTGCTGTCGGTGGGTTCCTCGTAGCGCTCCATTTCAGCATTGGGCATTCGCATGCGCGTGGCAACGGCGTCGACCACCCGGTTCGGGGAGAGTGCGGCGTAGGGGTTGGCCCCCTCGGTGATGGCAGTACTGCGGGCAATGAGGAGGTCGTTCACCACTTCGGTGATATCGACATCGCCGGTGTCGAAAGTCGATGACTCGGTGGTGAGCCCAGCGCTGGCGAGCAGGCGCGAACAGAACCCGTGGATGGTGTTGATCTGGGCCATGTCGAAATCGTTGACAGCGGAACGGAGCCGACGAATGCACACCGCGAGATCGGCTGGGCCGCGGCCCGCGGCGATGGCTGCCGCCACGGGGTCGCCGATGTCGTCGGGCCACCGATCGAGGAGATCGGCCACCTCCACCAGCCGTGCCCGGAGGCGACCGCGCAATTCAGCGGTGGCTGCCTCGGTGAAACTCACCATGCACAACCCGCTTGCGAGCAAGTCGCGTTCGGCGATGGACCGCACCGCCAGCGCCACCAACGCATAGGTCTTTCCCGTGCCGGCACTGGCCTCGAGCACGGTGAGCCCCGTTGGCAACGGCCCGGCGATATCGAACGGAACGGGCTCAGCTGTCATCGTCGACCTTCAGCGATGCCGTTCTCTGCAGCGTTCCCCACACGCGGTCTGCCCACTGTTCGAAACGCGAGTCGTGGCTCTGCCACCCCAAGCTCAGCTCATCGGCATGTGGTGGTTCGGCCAGCAGCGTGTCGAAGTCGACACCGCCACGAGCGAGCAGGTTCCATTTGTCGGTGCTTTCCACCCGCGAGAACGACGACGAGTCGCCCCACACCTTTCTCGCCTCGGCGGCACCAACGCTGGACCAGGCATATGCGGTGGCCGGGTAGGCGGGCACCAGCGATCGCTTCGCCCGATCGTGCTGGTCGACCACCGTGACGAGCACCGTTGCGGCGTCGTCGGCTGAGCGCAACGCCAGTTCGGCATGGAGGCTGGCCTTGGTACTGGTGTTCCCCGGTGCCGCGCCCACCACCACTGCGCGCCACGGCACATCGGGGTCGATGAGTGTGAGCGTTGCCAACCGTGCCCACATCGCCAACCACACACCGGGCTTCGGTTGAGACGGTGTGGCGTGCACCAGCGTGGAACCGACAATGCCGGCGACACTGCCCACGAGCCGACGCCCATCGGGCAGGACGAGGTCGACGGCACGGCTCGCAGGCGGTACGTCGAACACATCGGGCACATGCGTGGTGAGCAACTCGACGATGGCATTCGCCATGTTCGCTACCTCGGTGGACGTAGCCGTACCGAACGCGCCAGGCGGCAGCGAACCGACACGACGTTCGATGTCGAAGAACTGCTCGGCGGCCTCGGGCCCCCAGGAGGCGCCTGCCGCCAGTCGCGCGGTGAGCAACCGATCGGTGAGACCCCATGTGTCGAGCCCGGCCAAGGAGAGCGGGATGAGATTGTCGGGGCTGGACGCATCGTCGTCGGCCAGGGTGACCCCGAGCCGACGTTGGATCATGAGCCTCGACGGATCGGTGAGGGCCAACAGCACATCGGCGAGGTCGATGATGTCGCTGGGCGGAGGTGGCGGCAACTGGCCCACCAGGCTGGTGGCCTCGGCGTACGACTGCGCGCGCCGGGCGGCGGCGGCGGCCTGTGCGCCGGTGTCGAAGCTCCACGGCCCGCCGGGGCGAAGCACGTCGGCTACGAAGTTGGCATCTGACCAGGCCTGCCGTGGGTGCTCGACCGAAATGGCTGTGCTCACCGTGGTGCCCGCTGGGGCGTGATCGGGGTGCACCCGGGCTGAGGCATCGATGAGATCGAGTAGTTCGGCGAGCACCACCACAGGGGCGAGTTGGGCATTGGTACGCACATCACGAGCGGTGGAGCACACCACCAGCACCGATTGCGCAGACAGAACGGTGTCGAGCAGCTGCGCGCGCAGTTCGCTGCGCCCATCGCGGTCGCCCACACATGGCACGGCAGCGATGAGGTCGTCGGACGACACCGCCCCGGCGGTACCCATGGAGGCATCGAGGCCGAGCACACATATCACTTTCGACGGCACACCTCGCTGAGCGGTGAGCGACGACAAGGTGACGGCACCGGAACCGAAACGAGCACGCCCTGGCGAACCTCCGAGCCGGGTGAGCAGCAGCGCCGCCAATTCGGTCGCAGGCACCACGCGCTCGCCGGCATCGCCAGCGCACTGGGCTTCGTCGACCAAGGCGGTGAGCTCGCGTTCGAGCGCCCGCCACAGCCAACTGTCGGCATCGGGCACCGCGAACAGCGCGCTCGCCAGGCCGGTGAGCGCTTGGCAGTACGTGCCGACCGGTTGCGGTGCGCGCAATTGCTCACCGGCATCGTCGAGCAGATCGAGTAGATCGGCGAAGGCGCCAGCCGTGTCGACAACGCTGCCCTCGACATCGCCATAGGGCACCACGCCATGCAGCGCGACTCGCTGGCCGATGTCGGGCAACGCGGCCCCCACCAGCAGCCGATCGAGTGCTGCCCGCCAGGTGAAGGCATCGAGATCGCCGGGCATACCGAAGGCTTCTCGAGCGTGTGCATCGAGACCCCACCGCACATGGGTGTCTTCCACCCAGTGGGTGAGTTGGTCGAGCGAATGGGGACTGAACCCGAACCGCAGGCTCACCGGGCCCCGCGCCGCGAAGGCCACCACATCGCTCGCCCGGAAGCGGCCATCGAGCAGGGCAACCAACGCCGCAACTGCGTCGAGGAGCGGATTGTCGAGCAACAGCGATCGGTCGGCCACGCACAATGGCAACTCGGGCACACCGTGCGCCGGGTCGCCGGCGAAGGCGGCTTCGGCGAGCGGGGCGAACAGCGCTACGTCGGTGCACATGATGGAGATGTCGCGGGGTTCGTATCGGTACGTTCCGTCGGCCTCTTGTTCAGCGAGTAGATGCACCACCAGATCGCGCACCACCTCGACCTGGCGGCCCGGGCTGTAGCACCGATGCCATTGCACACTGCGATCGGTGTGGTGGAGCACCTGGCGCATATCGGGCTCACCCGGCGTTGGTACGCCCGGTGGGTCGGTGTCGGCCCGAATGGCCTGTTGCAACTGACCCAGCAACCCGTTGACGGTTGGTGGCGTAGGGGGCAGTGCCACCGCAGTGCCACGGGCCAAGCGAGTGGCCATACGCGCTGTGAGCAGATGTGCTTCACGCGGCGCCAACCCCCACCCCCGAGCCAGCCGATGCTGCACTGCGGAGCTGGCGGGGTCGGCCGACCGCGCCACCGGCAGCGCAGTCACACCAGCAGCGGCGCCGGTGACAGCCGGGTACCAGGCCGCAGATGGAATGGGTGCGAACAGATGCACCTCGCGGTGGCGGCCCAATGCAGCCAGCACCTCGAGATGTGCAGCCGGTAACCCCGCCAACCCGAACAGGAACACGTGCTGGGGAAGATCGAGAGGGATGCGCCCCTCGGCCAGCGCGGCAATGCCAGCGGCACCGGTGGCAGCGTCGCTGGGCCCGGCCCGGAGCACCAGTTCACGCCAGAGTTGGGCCTGCCACGCCGAGTTGGGGCCAAGTGGATTGCCCGCGGCGTCGACATCGATGCCGCGTTCCCACTGGGCCACCATGTCGCGTCGATGCACCGCGTACCGGTCGAAGGTATCGGCGATTCGGCGCGCCTTCAGTACGTCGGGTTCGAGCCCGTAGACCGACCCGGCGGTGACCATGATGTCGTACACCGCCCAGGTGAGCGGCCCGATGGCCCAGGGGCTGAGCGAAGCGGGGTTGCCGAGCGCCCGGCGGATGAGTGCCCCCGGATACACGAACTCGACGTTGGCCACGATGCCATCGCCCACCGCAGGGTCGCCTGCGCCCAGGGTGCGCGCCAACCGCCCGATGAGCCAGGTGCGCACGGCATCGCCGGGCACCGCGACGAGCAGACGCTCGAAGGGGTCGGCCGTGGTGGCGGCGCGGGCCAACCCCTCGGCCAATGGGCCGACGAGCGCTTCGAGACCGTCACCGACGAGAAGCCGAACACCCATGCGTCAGCCCTCGCGTCCGTTGGGTTGCACCAGGGTGGAACCCCGGCCATCGCTGCGCTGACGTACTTCGATACCGGTGCGCAGGCTCTGTTTCATCGCTTCGACATGGGTGATGGCCCCGACCATCCGGCCCGACGCGTGCAGTTGCTGGAGTGCCTCGATGGCATCGTCGAGCGCGTCGGGGTCGAGCGCACCGAAGCCCTCGTCGACGAACAGCGCTTCGAACACTCGGCCGCTCCCGGCACCACCCTGACTGATGACATCGGCAAGCCCCAGAGCGAGCGCGAGTGAGGCCTGGAAGCGCTCGCCGCCCGACAGGGTGGACGGTTGCCGTGGCTTCCCGGTGTGAGCATCGAGCACCATCAGGTCGAGCCCAGCCTTTGCCCGCCGGTTCCCTGCGGAGTCGACTCGCAACAGTTCGTAGCGACCCTTCGACATGCGCTGTAGGTGCACCGTGGCGTGAGCAGCGACCCGTTCGAGCTCGCCGGCGAGCACCCAACTCTCGAGGCTCACGCGATGGCCGTCGGTACCTGAACAACTGGCGTAGAGACGCTTCACCAGAGCGAGTTCATCGCGAACGGCCCCGGCATCGCCGACAATACGGGCAATCTCGTGAACCGCTTGCTGCAGGTCGGTGCGCCGCTGCTGGTTGAGCGTGAGCCGGCGCGTGAGTTCGCGCGCCTCGGCCTCGGCAGTGTCGGCATGGTGGCCGAGTACATCGACATCGGGCGCCTCGGCTGGCACGCCGAGCCGTTCGAGTTCGGCGAGCCCCGTGGCTGTGGATGCACATTGCCCCTTCCATGACTCGACCTCGGCACTCAATGCATCGACCTCAGCGGCAGGGAGCCATACACCGCGGGCTGCGTCGGCATCAGTGAACCCATGGGTAGACAGTTCGGTAGCCAGCGCTGATTCAGCATCGGTTGCCGAGGCCTGGGCACTGGTGAGTGCGTTCGCAGCGTGCTCCCACTTGGGTACACCGGCCAAACCCTCGCCTGCCTGGTGATGGCGAGAACGCACACTCGACTCGTCGACACCGTCGACGGCTTGTTGCATCTGCGCTTCGCGGGTCGTTGCTTGGTCGTGCGCTTCTTTCGCTGCTGCCAGGGCCGCCACGGTGTCAGTGTGCCGATTCCTTTGGGTGGCGAGCTGTTGGGTGAGATCCTTCATGCGATCGGCCAAGGCATCGCGGGTAGTGCGCGCCTGCATCGCCGACGCCAACTCGGCCGACACCGCTTTCACGGCAGCATCGAGTTCATCAACGCTGCGGTGGACGGCCTCACCCATGGCAGCGCGCAGGGTCTCCACAGCGCCTGCCACCTTGCTGTGCGCTGCTGCGGCGAGCTGCGACGCATGGGCCGCGGCATCGACCTCGGCGAGGGTAGGCACCGACGAATCATCGGGGCCAGATGCTGGACGTGGGTGCGCAGTGCTTCCGCACACGGCGCATGGCTCGCCGGGCTGCAACTCGGCTGCCAGCCGCACTGCGGCACCGAGGTGGTACGCCTGACGGAGGTGCTGTGCATCGGCCGCAGCGGCAACGGTGCGCTCGTACCGCTCGTCGATCTCGGTCTCGAGAGCGGCAAGGGTGGCACGATCGTGAGCCTGCCGCTTGACCTGTTCGAGCTCGGCGTCGAGGGCCCCGCAGCGGTCGGCGATGGGCAGCACCGCCTTGTGGCGCTCGCCGTGGTCGACCAGCGCCGCGTCGAGCTGTACACACTGCTCGCTGGCAGCAGCTTCGGCGTGCTCGGCGGCCTGATACGCAGCGGCGCAGCGAGCCGTGGTGGCCCGAGCCGTTGACGCGGCG
>JBAXQV010000082.1:0-12542 GCA_037131575.1 Actinomycetota bacterium | reverse complement strand
GCCTGTTCGCCAGCGAGTAGTTCGTCGACCTCTGCGGGGCTCAACGGGCCTGCAAGTGCGACGCGCTCGGCCCCGGGACGGGCGTCGAACGCATTGCGACCTTCCACCAGGTGCAGGCGCGCCACTTCGTGGCCATCGGCCTTGCGTCGCTCACCCATCTGCCGCACCAGCCCCGAATCTTCCACTCGGAAGTCGACGCCCTCACGCTGGAGTACCGACATCACCACAGTGGAATACGCCTCGGTGAAGCGCAGGTCGTTGGTGGTCACCACCACTGCTCCGCTGGGGTGGTAGCGCTCGATCTGGGCGGCGAGGGAGCGACCGGTGGGAAGCTGATCCTGGAATGTGGCAGGGCCAGCGGCTTGTGCACAGAACGGCATGTTGAGCACGCTCACCAGGGCCACCAGCACGACCAGTGCTCCGTCGAGACCGAACCGAGGCACTACGCCTCGACGAGAACCCACGTGACCGACGCTTCGTTGCAACCACCATGCCCGACCGGCGCCGATTGCGCCCAGAGCGATGGCCAGCGTCGTGAAGGCCGACACCGACCACAGCCACCGCATCTGGTGCGGGGTGAGCCCGAGCGGGCCGAATGGGCTGATGGCCAACGAGAGCAGCGCCACCACCGTGGCAGTCGCCGATACAGCGATGAGCACTACCGTAGGTCGGTCGCGTCGGCGCCACGCCAGCACCACCAACACGACGAGTACCAGTGCCAACGCCACCAATGCCAGTATCGCCCCGAGGGTCGACACGAGGCCCTGCGGTGTGACCGTGACACCATCGGCGTCGAACGGCGTGTACACCACGGAACCGGTGAACGATGACCGACCCCACCATGGAGGTAGCACCATCACGGTTGCCACCAACCGGCCGGCGAGCCTCGTGCCGATGGTGGGCTCGTTTCCGCCAGTGCTCGACAATATGCGGCTGATGTTGCCCTCACCACCCCCGAAGAACTGCTCGTACAACGGTTGCAGCCACAACACCATCATCACCACGGTGGTGCTCACCACACTGCGCCGCCAGAGGCGGGCGTCGATCGCCTTGGTGGCAGCGTCGGCCTGCCACCGCCGCCGGTACACCACCACAGCCCCCACGAGCGCCACGATGAACATCGATGGCACCAGGTAGGCGTACCCGAGGTGCACTTCGAGGCACAAACTCGCGGTGGCCATCAACCACGGCAGCAACTCGATGCAACCACAACCAATGGCCCACACCAGGGTGAGCAGCGCCAGACACGGCAAGACGAGCACATGCGGGTTCCACGGGTCGGTGAGCAACACACTGCCGAGCGTCCACGCCAGGGTCGCCGCCACGGCCGTGGTGACCAACGAAGCAGTTCGTCCAGCAGCCCGAAAGGAAGCAAACGCCGCCAGCACCACGGCAGCGATGTTCACCAGGCCGATACCGAGTGCCACGCCCACCGGGCCTCCGAACAGGCGCACAGGAATGGCGAGCAAGTCGAACAGAAGCGGGCCCGGATGATTGAGGTCTTTCCCTGCCGATAGCGACGCAGACGACCAAGTTCCGAGCAACGGGAAATGCGACGTGGTGAACACGTCGCGGCTACGGATCTCCACCAACGCGTTATCGCCCATCGGAAGCCAATGCCGAGCAACGCTGCGCACGATTGCACTCACGATGGGAACAACGGCCACCACCACGGCGAGGACCTCGACACGGTGCAGTGCCCGCCACATACTGCGGGCACGGTGCTGGAGAGATCTGCCGACACTCATATCGGTGTCGCCGCCGGAAGCACGAACACGGCGGTCACATCGCCGAGTTGCAGCATCTCGTTCACCGCTGTCTGGATGGCGGGCGACACCCGTGCATCGAGTTGCAACCCGAACAGGTTCTCGTCGAGCATCGGCACCAAGTCGACGAGACCATCGGCTGTCAACGCGTCGGTCACTTCTTGGTGCAACGTGGCGAAACGGGCCCGTCCGGCATCGTCGCGCGGGTCGACGCGCGCGACTTCCACGGCCCCGGGCAACGTGGCCACGGCATCGACCTTGCTGCCCGTGGCGAGCCGCAGTTGTGCCGTTGCATCGGTCTCGGCGATCACTCGGTGCTGGGTGATCGGTACATGCCAGGTCTGGGGCATACCTGCTGTGAAGCCGCGTCGTTCGAGTTCACTCACCAATCCGTAGGCCTGTTCGCCGAAGTAGAGCGCGTCGGCATAGGTGACCGTGTACCGGCCACTGCGCCCGGTCGCACCGCCAGTGTTGTTGTCGAGCGCCCGCACGGTAGGGGCGATGAGCGCACCCAACGAGTCGGAGAGGTTCTGCTCGGGCGCGGTGGCCGATGCAGCCCCGACGGTGAACGCCACAAGAGATGCCACCCCCACCACCCAGGCC
This sequence comes from Actinomycetota bacterium, assembly GCA_037131575.1. Taxonomy (GTDB): domain Bacteria; phylum Actinomycetota; class Acidimicrobiia; order Acidimicrobiales; family Ilumatobacteraceae; genus VFMC01. The sequence goes on along the minus strand of JBAXQV010000082.1, from coordinate 10,173 downwards.
ACCATGCGCAGGCCCGCATCGCGGCGGGGCAGGCGCGGCATGGCCGCCACTGCCGTAGCGACGATGGCAACTACCACCAGCACCGTGGTGACCCACATCCACAGCGTGAGGTAGTACCAGACCTTGCCGAAGATGCGCGCCATCGACGCAGCGCCCAGCAGCATCGACCAACCAATCACCACGTCGAGCGCTAGCACCGTACGAAGCGCCAACCGACGCGCCACCACCACGCTGGCGCACCACAGCACGAGCACCAATAGCCCTGGCACGATGTTGCCGTCGAGGCGATAGCCGGCGCGCACGAAGTAGCCGTCGCCGCCGAAGGCAAGCCTCACCAACCGCACCACGTCGAGATGCCTGACCAACAGGCGCATCCCCTCGCCCCAACCCACCGGCGGTTCCGTGGCCGGAGGGCTGGTGAAGTGAGCCTTCAGCATCGAGAGGTTGCCGGGGGTATGGCGCATCTGATCGATGAACACCGGCAACCAGATGAGCGCCGCAACCACCACTGCGATGAGCGTCACGGTGCACACCTCGCGACGTCGCTCGGGTTGGCGCCGAGCCACCAGCACAAGCTTCACAGCACACAGGCCCAGCATCCCCAGCGCCAACGGGAGGTACGGGATGTGTGTCTGGGCGCACAGTGAGCCGACGGCCGCGGCAACCACCACCAACATCAGGTCGCCTTCCAGCACGCTCCACACGGCGAGCAGCACCACCATCCACCCGAGCACCGGCAAGTACGGGTTCCACGGTTGCTCGAGCACACTGCTGCCGTACCCGCGTAGCACCACCACCAGCACCAAGGCCACCACGAGCACGAGGCGCGCCCCGCCACGCCGCCAGGCGATGATGAGCGCACCGGCGATGGCCGCCAGGTTGAGCACGATCATGCCCACCATCAATCCCCACGCCGAAGAACCGAACAGCCTGTACACCGGTGCCAGCAGATAGAAGCTCAACGGGCCAGGGTGGCTGCCCTGATCGGGGAACACGCCGATACGCCCCGGTAGCCCGATGAGTGGTGTGTGGCGAGTGCCCACATCGCGCACCCTGAACTCGGTCATGGCCAGGTCGAGCACCGGGTGCCAGTGCCTGCCCAACAGCACGAATGCCAGCACGACCAGCGGAACGGCCAACGCCAGCCAGGTGAGAAGCAAGGGATGGGAGCGCCACCGCTGCTGCATCCAGCGCGCCGTGGCCTTCAGGTTCATCGACGACGCGAGGGGCGGCGGCCGTGAACGAGGTCGCTCACACCCCAGCGAGTGACCAGCAGCATCGATTCAGCGACGATGCGGCCCGACATCTTCGAGGTGCCCAGCTCACGATCGCGGAAGGTGATGGGCACCTCGGCCACTGTGTACCCACGGCCCACCAGACGACGCACCAATTCTGTGAGAAAGGCATAGCCCTCGGCAGACGTGGACGCGTGATCGATGGAACGCAAGGCCTCGGCGCGATACGCGCGGAAACCCGACGTGCAGTCGCGCACTCCGAGCCCGAGTACCGCACCCGTGTAACGGTTTCCCCACCGTGAGAGCAGCCGACGGTGCAGCGGCCAGTTGGCAGTGGCACCTCCGGGTACATAACGCGAACCGACCACGGCGTCGGCGCCGCTGTCGATGGCAGCGAGCAGCGAGCCGATGACTGCCGGATCGTGCGAGAAGTCGACGTCCATCGACACGATGACGTCGTAGCCTTCGTCGAGGGCCATTGTGAAGCCCTGCCGGTAGGCGCTGCCCAGGCCCTGTTTGCCCGGCCGGTGGAGAACTTTCACCTGGCCCACCTCGGTTGCAACCTGATCGGCCAGTTGGCCGGTGCCATCGGGACTGTTGTCGTCGATGACGAGCATGTCGGCTGCTGGCACCGCTGTACGCACGGCCCGCACGAACGCTTCGATGTTCTCTCGCTCGTTATAGGTAGGCACCACCACAACCGCACGCATGAACTTCCATGCTAGCGAGCGGCGGCCGCTACGCTGGGGTGCTGGCCATGCGATCGGTACCGTCTGCTCCCCTCGTCGGCCCCTTCGCCGATCGCCTTCTGGCGCTCGATCTGCCGGGTCTCGATCCATCCCGCCGCCGCCTGGTGGTCGACTTTGCCGCGCGCCGGGTCGACGGCCTGCCGAGCATCATGAACCTCGGCGTGCTGTGCCTCGCTGCGGTGTTCCGGGTGCTGATGGCCCTACCCGGCTCGACGGCGCTGCTGCGCGTGCTGGCGCGCACAGCGCTGCCCCTGGCGGGCGAATACGTGCGGCTCATCCGCTCGCTCGGCTATGCCTACATCTGGGAGACCTGGCCCGACACCTTGCCCGACGGTAGCGCCCCATGAGCGCCGCGGCAGCGAACCGACCGAGCGGGATCGTCGCTCGGGCTCCACAACTCGAAGCCGACGTCGTGGTCATCGGGTCGGGCGCAGGTGGCGCCACCACCGCGGCGCTCCTCGCCGAGGCTGGTTTCGACGTACTCATCCTCGAAGAGGGTCCGTGGGTCGATCAAGACTCGGTGGTGCCGTTCTCCCTCGAGCAGATGGACCGCCAATACCGCTCCGGTGGCGTCACCGTGGCCCTCGGGCTTCCCACCGTTGCCTACACCGAAGGACGCTGTGCCGGCGGCGGCACCGAGGTGAACAGCGGTCTCTACTTCCGGCCTCCCACCGAGGTGGTCGAGCGTTGGCGAAGCGAATTCCGTATCGACGACCTCGACCCCGACGTCATCGGCGACATCGCCGATGAGGTCGAGCACGCGCTGCATGTGAGCACCGTGCCCGGCAACCCCACGCCCGCCAGCGAGAAGATGCGTCTCGGCGCCGCAACACTGGGGTGGAAGCACAGCGAGATTCCGAGGTGGATGGTGTACCCGCCTGGGGGCGACGCCGCCACAGGGAAACGCCAGAGCATGACCCGCACGTACCTGCCGCGCGCGTTTGCCGCCGGAGCCCGCATGGTGGTCGACTGCCGGGTCGACAAGTTCTCGGCACGCGGCCGCGGCACCCACGGTGTGCAGGTCACCTACGCCGACGGCACCAGCGGCACGGTGCGCGCCAAGTACGTGTTCGTGTGCGGAGGGGCCATTCAAACTCCCGCCATCTTGCAGCGGTCGGGCTTGCGGAAGAACATCGGTGCCACCTTGGCAGTGCACCCGACGGTGAAGTTGTCGGCCCGCTTCACCGACGAGATCAATGTGCCCGACGATGTGCCCGTCCATCAGGTGAAAGAGTTCGCCCCCGACTTGTCATTCGGTGGTTCAGCCAGTCATCCGGGCCTCGTGGCGTTGGCCCTCAGCGATCATTGGCGATCGTTCTCGCAGGCCATCACCGACTGGCGCCGCATCAGCATCTACTACGCGGCAATCACCAGTGAGGGTCGCGGCCGGGTGCTGGCTGTACCCGGCTTGCGCGACCCACTGGTCACCTACCGCCTCACCCACCGCGATCGCGAACTGTTGCGGAGTGGTTTGGGCCGCCTGGCTCTGCTGATGCTCGAGGCCGGAGCCAACGAGGTGTACCCGAGTTTCCGCAATGCGCCCCTAGTGACCGATCGGGCGAGTTTGGGCGAGATGCAACAACGCTTCGCCGCATCGAAAGCGAGTGTGATGACTGTCCACCTGTGCTCCACCGTGCCTCTCGGCGAAGATCGATCGCGCTGCGGTGCCAACTCCTTCGGGCTGGTGCACGGTACCGACTCCGTCTACGTGAACGATGCATCGTTGCTTCCCACCGCGCCCGGGGTGAACCCGCAGGCCACCGTCATGGCCCTTGCCATCCGCAACGCACGCCAGTTCATTGCCGACCACGGAGGCGCCCGTGGCTGAGCGTTGGGCCGCACCCACCACCACCGTGGTCACCGGAGCCGCAGGCTGGCTCGGCCGTGCGCTCATGCATCGTCTGCTCGCTGCCGACGATCGTCGGCAGCGAGCAGACGATGCATGAGCGCACGGCCGAGCCAGCCTGCGGCTCCGGTGACCACGGTGGTGGTGGGTGCGGCCCAACGCTCAGCCACGGGCGCCTCCGTGGTCGGCAATGAACTGGCGTGCGTTGCGGATGGCAAGGGCCATGACGGTGGCCTGCGGGTTCACCCCGGGCGCGGTGGGAAGCAACGATGCATCGTTCACGTAGACGGAGTCGGTACCGTGCACCAGCCCGAAGGAGTTGGCACCGCAGCGCGATCGATCTTCGCCGAGAGGCACGGTGGAGCACAGGTGGACAGTCATCACACTCGCTTTCGATGCGGCGAAGCGTTGTTGCATCTCGCCCAAACTCGCCCGATCGGTCACTAGGGGCGCATTGCGGAAACTCGGGTACACCTCGTTGGCTCCGGCCTCGAGCATCAGCAGAGCCAGGCGGCCCAAACCACTCCGCAACAGTTCGCGATCGCGGTGGGTGAGGCGGTAGGTGACCAGTGGGTCGCGCAAGCCGGGTACAGCCAGCACCCGGCCGCGACCCTCACTGGTGATTGCCGCGTAGTAGATGCTGATGCGGCGCCAGTCGGTGATGGCCTGCGAGAACGATCGCCAATGATCGCTGAGGGCCAACGCCACGAGGCCCGGATGACTGGCTGAACCACCGAATGACAAGTCGGGGGCGAACTCTTTCACCTGATGGACGGGCACATCGTCGGGCACATTGATCTCGTCGGTGAAGCGGGCCGACAACTTCACCGTCGGGTGCACTGCCAAGGTGGCACCGATGTTCTTCCGCAAGCCCGACCGCTGCAAGATGGCGGGAGTTTGAATGGCCCCTCCGCACACGAACACGTACTTGGCGCGCACCGTGCCGCTGGTGCCGTCGGCGTAGGTGACCTGCACACCGTGGGTGCCGCGGCCGCGTGCCGAGAACTTGTCGACCCGGCAGTCGACCACCATGCGGGCTCCGGCGGCAAACGCGCGCGGCAGGTACGTGCGGGTCATGCTCTGGCGTTTCCCTGTGGCGGCGTCGCCCCCAGGCGGGTACACCATCCACCTCGGAATCTCGCTGTGCTTCCACCCCAGTGTTGCGGCGCCGAGACGCATCTTCTCGCTGGCGGGCGTGGGGTTGCCGGGCACGGTGCTCACATGCAGCGCGTGCTCGACCTCATCGGCGATGTCGCCGATGACGTCGGGGTCGAGGTCGTCGATACGGAATTCGCTTCGCCAACGCTCGACCACCTCGGTGGGAGGCCGGAAGTAGAGACCGCTGTTCACCTCGGTGCCGCCGCCGGCACAGCGTCCTTCGGTGTAGGCAACGGTGGGAAGCCCGAGGGCCACGGTGACGCCACCGGAGCGGTATTGGCGGTCCATCTGCTCGAGGGAGAACGGCACCACCGAGTCTTGATCGACCCACGGACCCTCTTCGAGGATGAGTACGTCGAAACCAGCCTCGGCGAGGAGCGCCGCGGTGGTGGCGCCACCTGCGCCCGACCCGATGACCACGACGTCGGCTTCGAGTTGTGGAGCCCGAGCGACGATCCCGCTCGGTCGGTTCGCTGCCGCGGCGCTCATGGGGCGCTACCGTCGGGCAAGGTGTCGGGCCAGGTCTCCCAGATGTAGGCATAGCCGAGCGAGCGGATGAGCCGCACGTATTCGCCCGCCAGGGGCAGCGCTGTGCGCGCCAGCACGCGCAGCAGCGCCGTCGAGCCGGGTAGGGCCATCAGCACCCGGAACACCGCAGCGAGGCACAGCACGCCGAGGTTCATGATGCTCGGCAGGCCGTCGACCCGGCGCGCGGCAAAGTCGACCACCAGGCGGCGGCGGGATGGATCGAGACCCGGCAGATCGAGCGCCAGAAGGCGATCGGCGAAGGGGCCGACGAGGGGAGCAGACGGTACCGATCGCATGGCCAGCACCCCAGCGTAGCGGCCGCCGCTCGCTAGCATGGAAGTTCATGCGTGCGGTTGTGGTGGTGCCTACCTATAACGAGCGAGAGAACATCGAAGCGTTCGTGCGGGCCGTGCGTACAGCGGTGCCAGCAGCCGACATGCTCGTCATCGACGACAACAGTCCCGATGGCACCGGCCAACTGGCCGATCAGGTTGCAACCGAGGTGGGCCAGGTGAAAGTTCTCCACCGGCCGGGCAAACAGGGCCTGGGCAGCGCCTACCGGCAGGGCTTCACAATGGCCCTCGACGAAGGCTACGACGTCATCGTGTCGATGGACGTCGACTTCTCGCACGATCCGGCAGTCATCGGCTCGCTGCTCGCTGCCATCGACAGCGGCGCCGACGCCGTGGTCGGTTCGCGTTATGTACCCGGAGGTGCCACTGCCAACTGGCCGCTGCACCGTCGGCTGCTCTCACGGTGGGGAAACCGTTACACGGGTGCGGTACTCGGGCTCGGAGTGCGCGACTGCACGTCGGGTTTCCGCGCGTATCGCGCCGAGGCCTTGCGTTCCATCGATCACGCGTCCACGTCTGCCGAGGGCTATGCCTTTCTCACAGAATTGGTGCGTCGTCTGGTGGGCCGTGGGTACACAGTGGCCGAGGTGCCCATCACCTTCCGCGATCGTGAGCTGGGCACCTCGAAGATGTCGGGCCGCATCGTCGCTGAATCGATGCTGCTGGTCACTCGCTGGGGTGTGAGCGACCTCGTTCACGGCCGCCGCCCCTCGCGTCGTCGATGAACCTGAAGGCCACGGCGCGCTGGATGCAGCAGCGGTGGCGCTCCCATCCCTTGCTTCTCACCTGGCTGGCGTTGGCCGTTCCGCTGGTCGTGCTGGCATTCGTGCTGTTGGGCAGGCACTGGCACCCGGTGCTCGACCTGGCCATGACCGAGTTCAGGGTGCGCGATGTGGGCACTCGCCACACACCACTCATCGGGCTACCGGGGCGTATCGGCGTGTTCCCCGATCAGGGCAGCCACCCTGGCCCGTTGAGCTTCTATCTGCTGGCACCGGTGTACAGGCTGTTCGGTTCTTCGGCGTGGGGATTGATGGTGGGCATGATCGTGCTCAACCTGGCGGCCATCGCCGGTGCGCTCATCATCGCCTGGCGGCGTGGCGGGGCGCGCCTCGTGCTCGTGGTGGCCTTGGTGCTGGTGGTGGTGCTACGCGGGTACGGCAGCAGTGTGCTCGAGCAACCGTGGAACCCGTACTTGCCGGTGCTCGGGTGGATGGTGGTGCTGCTCGCCGTGTGGAGCGTGCTGGAAGGCGACCTGATGTTGGTGGTGGTTGCCGCGGCCGTCGGCTCACTGTGCGCCCAGACACACATCCCGTACCTCCCGTTGGCGCTGGGGATGCTGGGCCTGTGTGCTGTGAAGCTTGTGCTGGTGGCTCGGCGCCAACCCGAGCGACGTCGCGAGGTGTGCACCGTGACGCTCATCGCAGTGGTGGTTGCGGCGCTCATCTGGTTGCCGGTGTTCATCGATCAGATGCGCCATACCCCCGGCAACCTCTCGATGCTGAAGGCTCACTTCACCAGCCCTCCGGCCACGGAACCGCCGGTGGGTTGGGGCGAGGGGATGCGCCTGTTGGTCAGGCATCTCGACGTGGTGCGGTTGGTGAGGCTTGCCTTCGGCGGCGACGGCTACTTCGTGCGCGCCGGCTATCGCCTCGACGGCAACATCGTGCCAGGGCTATTGGTGCTCGTGCTGTGGTGCGCCAGCGTGGTGGTGGCGCGTCGGTTGGCGCTTCGTACGGTGCTAGCGCTCGACGTGGTGATTGGTTGGTCGATGCTGCTGGGCGCTGCGTCGATGGCGCGCATCTTCGGCAAGGTCTGGTACTACCTCACGCTGTGGATGTGGGTCACCACGGTGCTGGTGGTAGTTGCCATCGTCGCTACGGCAGTGGCGGCCATGCCGCGCCTGCCCCGCCGCGATGCGGGCCTGCGCATGGTGGCCTGGGTGGTGGGGGTGGCATCTCTTGTGGCGTTCACCGTCGGGGCTGCATCGGCCACCGCGCCCGAGCAGAACCTCTCCGACTCGTTGGGTGCGCTCATCGCCCCTACCGTGCGGGCGCTCGACAACAACACTGGCGGTGCGACCGGGCGCAGTGGCCGGTACACGGTCACCTATGCCGACGCGCTCTACTTCGGCGAACAGGCCTACGGATTGGTGAGTGAACTCGAACGACGCGGCTTCACAGCAGGTATGCCCCAGACCTGGCATGTACCGATCACCCAGCACCGAGTGATCGCCGAGACCGATGCAACGGCACAACTGCGGCTCGCCACGGGCAGCAAGGTCGATGCCGTGGCCACGTTGCCCGGGGCCGTGGAAGTCGCGCGCGTCGACCCGCGCGACGATGCCGGACGGGCCCGTTTCGCCACGTTGCACCAAGAAGTGACCGACGCGTTGACAGCCGATGGTCTCGTCGACTTGGTGCCGATGCTCGACGAGAACCTGTTCGGGTTGCAACTCGATGCACGGGTGTCGCCCGCCATCCAGACAGCGGTGAACGAGATGCTGCAACTCGGCGATGTGACCGCCGTGTTCGTGCTTCCGGCGGCGACACCGATATGAGTGTCGGCAGATCTCTCCAGCACCGTGCCCGCAGTATGTGGCGGGCACTGCACCGTGTCGAGGTCCTCGCCGTGGTGGTGGCCGTTGTTCCCATCGTGAGTGCAATCGTGCGCAGCGTTGCTCGGCATTGGCTTCCGATGGGCGATAACGCGTTGGTGGAGATCCGTAGCCGCGACGTGTTCACCACGTCGCATTTCCCGTTGCTCGGAACTTGGTCGTCTGCGTCGCTATCGGCAGGGAAAGACCTCAATCATCCGGGCCCGCTTCTGTTCGACTTGCTCGCCATTCCTGTGCGCCTGTTCGGAGGCCCGGTGGGCGTGGCACTCGGTATCGGCCTGGTGAACATCGCTGCCGTGGTGCTGGCGGCGTTTGCTTCCTTTCGGGCTGCTGGACGAACTGCTTCGTTGGTCACCACGGCCGTGGCGGCGACCCTGGCGTGGACGCTCGGCAGTGTGTTGCTCACCGACCCGTGGAACCCGCATGTGCTCGTCTTGCCGTGTCTGGCGCTGCTCACCCTGGTGTGGGCCATTGGTTGTGGTTGCATCGAGTTGCTGCCGTGGTTGATGGCCACCGCGAGTTTGTGCCTCGAAGTGCACCTCGGGTACGCCTACCTGGTGCCATCGATGTTCATCGTGGCGCTCGTGGGGGCTGTGGTGGTGTACCGGCGGCGGTGGCAGGCCGACGCTGCCACCAAGGCGATCGACGCCCGCCTCTGGCGGCGCAGTGTGGTGAGCACCACCGTGGTGATGATGGTGTTGTGGCTGCAACCGTTGTACGAGCAGTTCTTCGGGGGTGGTGAGGGCAACATCAGCCGCATATTGTCGAGCACTGGCGGAAACGAGCCCACCATCGGCACGAGGCTCGCCGGCCGGTTGGTGGCAACCGTGATGGTGCTACCTCCATGGTGGGGTCGGTCATCGTTCACCGGTTCCGTGGTGTACACGCCGTTCGACGCCGATGGTGTCACGGTCACACCGCAGGGCCTCGTGTCGACCCTCGGGGCGATACTGGCATTGGTGGCGTTGGCACTGGTACTCGTCGTGTTGGTGGTGCTGGCGTGGCGCCGACGCGACCGACCTACGGTAGTGCTCATCGCTGTATCGGCGACTGCCACGGTGGTGGCGCTGCTCTCGTTGGCCATCAGCCCATTCGGCCCGCTCGGGCTCACCCCGCACCAGATGCGGTGGCTGTGGTCGGTGTCGGCCTTCACGACGCTGGCCATCGCTCTGGGCGCAATCGGCGCCGGTCGGGCATGGTGGTTGCAACGAAGCGTCGGTCACGTGGGTTCTCGTCGAGGCGTAGTGCCTCGGTTCGGTCTCGACGGAGCACTGGTCGTGCTGGTGGCCCTGGTGAGCGTGCTCAACATGCCGTTCTGTGCACAAGCCGCTGGCCCTGCCACATTCCAGGATCAGCTTCCCACCGGTCGCTCCCTCGCCGCCCAGATCGAGCGCTACCACCCCAGCGGAGCAGTGGTGGTGACCACCAACGACCTGCGCTTCACCGAGGCGTATTCCACTGTGGTGATGTCGGTACTCCAGCGTGAGGGCGTCGACTTCCGAGTGGAAGATTCGGGGCTGGTGCGGCAGATGGGTGAGCGACGCAAGGCCGATGGCCACGAAGTGGCGCGCCTGCACCTGGTGGAAGGTCGCAATGCGTTCGACGCCCGTCCCGGGGCCGAGCGCGTCGCACTTGCAGGCCCGTTGAGCCCCGCAGAGGTCGACGAACTACTCGCTGGCGAACAGGC
>JBAXQV010000081.1:0-13057 GCA_037131575.1 Actinomycetota bacterium | reverse complement strand
ACCGCAGTGTCGATCTCGGGCGCCAACGAGCCCACTGCAATCGGCCCCGCCGATGCCGGTGCCATCTTCCATCACGGCACTGCCGACAACATCGTGCCCTTCGTCATGGCCCAGCAGACTCGCGATGCCATGGTGGCCGCAGGGCTCGCTGTGTCGTGGAACGAGTACGCGGGCGAAGGTCATGGGCTGTCGAGTGCAGCCGAGACACTCATCGAGCAGCGCACCATTCAGTGGTTGCACGACAAGGTTGCCACCGCTGCGCTTCCGTGTTCTCCGGCGATGCGCGTGGGGGTGCGCCCGGCGGCGGGAACCACCACCGGCATGGTCGGGCGCGCCGGTGCGGCAGGTGTGGTGTCGCTCGCTGCGGTCGACAATGCGGCCCCCGGTTGGGTGCAGGCATTGCCCTGCGCCACCACGCCCGGTGCATCGTCGAATCTCAATCTCGACGCACCAGCGCAGATCCGATCCACGCTGGCCGTGGTGCCCTTTGACAGTGATGGTCATGCGTGCCTGTTCAACCAGACCGCAACACATCTGGTGGCCGATGTGCAGGGTTACTTCCAGCCCGGTGTGTTCGACGATGTTCCCGATGCCCGCCTCGTCGACACTCGAACCGGCCCCATGCCGGCAGCGCGGTCGCAGGTGGAGTTCCGCGGTCGGCCGAACTCCATCGCCGTGATCTCGGTGGTGGCCACACAGTCGACCTCTGCTGGCTATGTGCAGGTGTTGGCGTGCGGCGCGGCGCCGGGGGAGACGTCGAACCTCAACACCGACGGCGTCGAGCAAACCCGTGCGGTACTCGCCATCGTGCATCTCGACGAACAGGGGCGGGCATGTGTGTTCACCCAACGGCCGGTGCACCTGGTGGTCGACCTGCAGGGCTACCTGTCGTTCGGTTCGTTCACGGCAACGCCGCACACTCGTTTGCTCGACACGCGCTCAGGCGCGAAACCCTCGGTGGGGAGCCAGACCGTGGTGCACGGTCAGGCCGGAGCCACCGGGGTGGTGTCGCTCACCGCCACCGAATCATCTGCGCCCGGTTACGTGCAGGTACTGCCGTGCGGTGCTCCACCCGGTACATCGTCGAACCTGAACATCGACGCAGTAGGCCAAACCATCGCCGGCGTGGCCTTCGTGCACTTCGATGGCAGCGGAACAGCGTGCCTGTTCACTCAAGCCGGCACGCACCTGGTGGCCGACCTCCAGGGCTATCTCGCCGCGGGGGCGTTCGACGACATCGCCGACGTGCGCGTGCTCGACACACGCATCCGCAACGCCGTTTAGAGACGCTCGGCGATTTCCACCGGCACCGTGTACGAGCCGGCGACAGCCTTGTCGAGCCCGATGGCCTCAGGGTCGATTCCGAACAGGTTGCGCATCCACGCCGTGACGGCATGGCGGATGATCGGGAAGGTCTCGTCGACAGCGATCGCCGGCGGGAGGCAACCGTCGCTGCCGAGCTTGCGCAGCATCGGTTGCGCTTCGAGCAGCGGCCCGAGGCCCGATGCCTCGGCCACGCCGATGATGCCTTGGCCGTTGCCGAACGTGCAGAAGTCGTCGAAGCCGTTGTGGCCCACTTGATCGATCACCCAGAGACGGGTGGGGGTGGGTGCTTGTTCGAACGACGGACGGGTGAGTTTCTCCACCGAAGCCACCTGGTCGATGGCGCCAGCCATGAAGAACGACGGCTTCTCCGGGGGCTTCACCGGTGCCACGGTGGTGGTGGGTTCGGGCGACGTGGTGGTGGTTTGGCCCGGCACCGTGCTGGCCGGCGCAGCGCTGCCGCCGCCCGCCAACGCCAAGCCCGATGCCATCGACAGGTAGCCGGCGATGCGTGGGTCGCTCGAAGCACCAACGATGGTGCCGCCACCTGCCGAGTGGCCGAGTGCGGCGACGTTCTTCGTGTCGACGTGCCCCTTCAACAGGCTGGTGGCCGAATCGTTCTCGGCGAACACGAGGTCGAGTGTCTTCAACAGGTCGTCGACCGAGTCGGGCTGACCCCCCTTGGCGGTGCCACCGAGCACATTGGGGAGATCGCGCGACGGGTGATCGGGCGCTGCCACGATCATGCCCCAACTCGCCAGGTGCGACGTGAGGAACGAACTCTGCAGTCGAATGCCGGTGAACCCGTGGCTGAACAAGACCACCGGGAACGTGCCATCGGCTGCGGCCGCGTCGCGGCCGCCTTCGAAGCTGTAGCTGGCCGGAATGTCGGCCGTGAGGATGGCCTTGATGGCCGGCGGGGTGAAGTCGCGTACGTCGTAGCTCACGGTACCCGTGGTGCCCGCAACCGCCGGGTACCACACCTCCACCTTGTTGCCCTTCGAGAGCGTGAGCGTGGTGACCCCCACCGGGTGCGGCCCCGCTGCCGTGTACGCCGATGCCTGGTCGGCCACGCTGAGGGTGGTGGTGGGCGCCACCGTGGTGGTCGGTGCAGCCGTGGTGGGCGCTGCTGTGCTGGGTGCGGTGGGCGCGGCGGTGGTTGGTGAACTCGAGGAGTTGCTCGAACATGCGGCGGCGACGCCCGTGAGTGCGCTGAGTGCGAGGAACTGGCGGCGGGAGATCATGGCCACAGCGTGCCACGCCGGCCATTCGACTGCGCGGTTCTGCGGGGAGCGATTGCCCGAACTCAGCCAATGGCCGCTAGCGTGGCAATGCTCTGCGGCTCGTCCGTTGTGCAGGGCGACGTGGCCGAGTGGTTCAGGCAAGGGCCTGCAAAGCCCTGTACCTGGGTTCGATTCCCAGCGTCGCCTCTAGCCTCTGCTCTGGTATTATCCCAGGTCAGAGGCTCTTTTTCTCCCTGACCTACGTGGCGGCGTTCAGGCGAACAGGCAGATGGCGCGCAGTTCGACGCTGACCCGTGATGGCTGTCCCACTTCCACCTCGGGGTCGCGGAACGCCGAATGGGGTGTGAAGAACGTGGCGCCCGTGGCCACGAGGTCGGTGTCGAAGGTGCGGAAGGCGACCGCCTCATCGGGTTGCAGCTCGGGGAATGCATACCAGTGGTGCCTCGACGGTTCGTCGGGGGCTGCCACGGCGAGGGCTTCGAAGTTCACGCCACTGCCGGCGTAATCGTTCACGGGTATGGGCCGCGCTTCATCGGCGCGCAAGGTGCGGGCATCGCAGAACGCAAGCGGGAAATCCATCTTCGCCGGGCCGATGTTTCGCCAGAACTGCAAGATCACCACACGGCTCGCATCCTGCACGTCCTGTGCCGTCACCCCATTGCGGTCGAGCGCTTGCTGTGCGCCGGGCGATGGTCGGAGGTACGACTCGTGCACTCGGCCGATGTAGCTCGCCGCGAAATCGGAGTGCACGAACGAGATCGGGCCGAGGTCTTCGTGGCGGGCTGCATCGCCGGGGCTGCGGGTGATGTGGCCGCTCACGAGCGCGTGATCGGCACCCGTCATTGCGCACGCCAGCGCCTCGAGCTCTGCGTAGTGGATGGTCGCCATGGCGTGGTCATCGCGCCAGTCGGCAACGGCCGAGTGGTGGTCGATGCGTTCGAACCCGCAGGTGGTCCATGCAGGCAAGTCGGCGGCGCGCCCATCGCGAATGTCGATGTCGACACCGGTCGACATGAGCCGCCGCGTGTCGAGGTAGTTGAGCGAGGCGGTGCAGAAGGTGCTCATCCCGTGAATGCTACGACTCGGAACGCATCTCCTCTCTGTCAATGATCCGATCTCGGTAACTCTGTAACACCCCTCTGGCATGCTGGCGATGTTGGTTCGTCTTCCCCCGGGCCGGCGCTATCGAGCCAGTGGGCTCCTCATGTTGGTGTGGTGTCGGCTCGCTCGGGCCGATGCCCGAGTGGCGTATGGGGGTGACAATGAACGTGGAGATGATTGCCGATGCCAGCGACATCGGCGAACTGCCCGAGGGTGTGGTGCTGGCCGCGGCGCGTGAAGCCGAAGGGCTACGACGGCGTGCCGAAGGGTTGCTCATCGCGCAGATGATGGAAGTCGATCGTCGTGGGCTGTTCGCTGCGAATGGGTATGTCGACGTTGCCGGATGGGGCAGAGGTGAGTTGCGCTGGAGTGCTGTCGAGGCTCGTTCACGAAAAGGCTTGATGCAGTTGGCGCGGGCGGTGCCCGAGGTGTTGCAGCGCTTACTCGATGGTCGCTTGGGTGTGGCCCAGGCGCACTTGCTGGGTCGGCTGTTCCGGGCGCCCCGGGTAGGCCGGTTCGTGCCTCAGTTCATTGAGTCGTTCCTGCAGTACGCAGCCGAGCTCGACTTTGCCGGGTTCGAGCAGTACTGCCGGTCGTGGCGGTCGTTGATGGACCAAGACGGCGCCGACCCGGGGCACGCCACACGTAGCGCCTCACGGGGTTTCGTTGGCCACGATTTCCGACTTGTCATGTCGGGTCCAACGATCGACGGTGTGCAGTGGGATGCCGTGCTCAATCGGTTCGAGCGCATCGAGTTCGAACGCGATTGGCGTGAAGCGCAGCGGGTGCACGGCGACAACACGCGTGCCGATCTACTCGAGCGCACATCGACCCAGCGCCGGTACGACGCGCTGCAGAACTTGTTGGCGCATGTGCAGCTTCCCAAGCTGAATGAGCCTGCGGGTGGCGAGGGCGAAGGCGTGGGCGAGGGCGAAGGCGCACTCGCGTCAGCCTCCGGTGGGCCGGTGCAGTTGGTGGTGAACGTGATGGCCGATCTCAATACCTGGCTTTACCAACTCGATCGGGTGATGGGGTTGCCGGGCCTGAAGCCGATGTACGAACCGTTCGGCGCCAAGCGTGGCCGGTCGCACACGGTGGATGGTGTGGAAGTGCATCCGCGTGATGTGGTGTTGGCGAGCTTGGTCGACAAGGTGCGCGGTGTCGTGCTCGATGGTGCGGGCCGGCCCATCAAGATGACGTCGGCCAGCCGGTTCTTCACCGGTGCGCTGGCCGACGCTGCGCTCATGGTCGCCACACGCTGCACTCACCCGGGTTGCGAGGTGCCCTCCACCCAGTCGCAGCACGACCACTTGGTTGCCTACAGCGACGGTGGAGCTACCAGCAGCATCAACGTCGGGCCGGGGTGTCGTCGCCACAACCCGTGGCGGTACCAAGTAAGGGCTCGCACCTACCTCCGCGACGACGGCGTATGGGTCACCGAACACGCCGACGGCAACCGCATCGCTCCACCCGATTGACGAGATGACTCGTCCAGCGCACCGTGCCGAACTCGTGCTGTTGCCGGTGCGGGTGCGCGTGCCGGTGGGGTGCGGGCGCTGGTGCTCGTCCGCGATCGACGAAACCCGGGCCCGGAGTCACCACCGGCGGCGGAGTTCCACCCACACCTCATCGCCCACGATGGCGGCGATTTCCTCGGCCAGTGAATCGATCACTGGTCGGTCGCCCACATAGGCCTCGGGTTCTTCGGTACAGCACCAGGCCATCGTTTCGGCATCGTCGCCCCAGTCGCGGCGGGCCCAGCCGCGCACGGTGGCTACCTCCACATCGTCGGGGCGCATCTCCCAGTCGACCTTCACCGGGAGCTGCCAGCACACCGACGGCTTGGCATCGATGGGCGACTCATCGCAGGCAAGCGCATGCAGGTGCAGTGCGCAGCCGGCGCCACCCTCGAAACCCGGTCGATTGAGGAAGATGCACGCCCCGTCGACCACCCGGGTATTGGTGCACTCGGCGTCGCTGAAGATGCCCTCGACGCGGGCGATGGCGTGATGCTCGAACAACTCGGCGGGCAGCGCATCGGCGTAGGCGGCAATGGCTCGTGCTTCGTCGATGCCATCGAGTTCGGCCCCGAGCGAACAGCAGCCGTGGCCAAGATCCGCGGCCTTGGTGGGGCCGATGCCGTGGCAGCCCTTGCCCCAGATGCAGGTCCAGTTCGATGCCAGGAAGCGACGATCGAACCGCCATACGGTGTCGCCCGCATCGATCTCCACGAACTCGGTCATGGCACCACGCTAGAGCCACCACGGTGACAGCCGTCTACGCTCACCGTGAACTCTTGGGGAGGGCGAATGGACGCGTATGAGGCAATTCGACTGGTGATGTTCCGCTACTGCGACACCATCGATCGTGGCGACTTCGAGGCCACCGGCGCGCTGTTCACGCCCGACGCCACCTACGGCCCCATCGGGCGCACGCCTGCGGTGGGTGGGGCCAGTGTCACCGCGGCGCTGCAGCGCAACGTGTTGCTCTACAACGGTGTGCCCAGCACTCGCCACAACGTGTCGAACGTGATGATCGAACTGGGCGACGATGGCGTGTCGGCAACGGCGCAGAGCTACCTGCACGTCCTGCATCAGGCGCCGGGCGGGCCGATCATCACCATGGTGGCTGGCACCTACTTCGATCGTTTCGTGTTGGCCGATGGCGAGTGGCGGTTCGCAGCGCGCTCGATGGACATCGAACTCGTCGGCGATATGTCGACGCATCTGCGTGTGTCGTCGTTCCGTCCTCGCGCTGGTTGAACCGACGCGTCTTCTAGGCTGAGCCGTTCCCCTCAGCCTGCGGAGTTTCGATGCGTACCTCGCTTTCCGATCTGCTCGCCAGCCGCGATGTGCTGCTGGCCGACGGTGCCACCGGCACCAACTATTTCGCCGCTGGTCTCATGTCGGGCCATCCGCCCGAGCTGTGGAACTTCGAGCATCCCGAGCGCGTGGTCGATCTGCATCAGCGTTTCGTCGATGCAGGTGCCGACATCATCCTCACCAACTCGTTCGGCGGCACCCGCCAGCGGTTGAAACTGCACAACGAGCAAGACCGTTGCTTCGACATCGCCAAACGTGCCGCCGAGTTGGCGCGGGGTGTGGCCGATGCATCACCGCGCCCAGTGGTGGTGGCGGGTTCGGTGGGTCCCACCGGTGAACTGTTCGAGCCGCTCGGTGCGCTCACCCACGACGTGGCGGTGGCGTCGTTCCGTGAGCAGATGGAAGGTCTCGTGGCCGGTGGCGCCGATGTGATGTGGATCGAAACGATGTCGTCGCCCGAGGAAGTTCGCGCTGCAGCAAGCGCAGCTATCGAGATCGGCGCGCCCTATGTGGCCACCTGCTCGTTCGACACGGCGGGCCGCACCATGATGGGGCTCATGCCCAACGCGTACGGTGCTGTGTTCACCGACCTACCGGTAGCCCCGCTCGCCTACGGCGCCAACTGTGGCGTGGGTGCCAGCGACATGCTCGTCACCGTCTTGTCGATGTGTTCGGTCGACCACGGCGTCGTGGTGTCGAAGGGCAACTGCGGTATCCCGCAGTTCCGTGGCACCGAGATCGTCTACTCGGGCACGCCAGAGTTGATGGCTACCTACGCCCAACTCGCGGCCGATGCCGGCGCACGCATCATCGGTGGATGCTGTGGCACATCACCCGAACATCTCGCCGCTATGCGCACGGCACTCGATACGCGAGTGCCCGGCGATGCGCCCACCATCGAGACCATCGTCGAGCAGATCGGGCCGCTCGCCAACTCGGCTCCGGCCGAGAGTGACCCCGACGGGCGCGCCCGGCGCCGTCGTCGCGCCGAGTAGCAGCTACACCCGAGCGCCCACCAATGAGTCGCGAAGCAGCGGCTGGCGGCCAACTCGTTCGAGGCCCATCACCGTGCTGCGCACAGCATCGGCTGGCACCGGATGGCTGATGAGGTAGCCCTGCACTTTCGAGCAGCCCATGCTCCACAGCGTCTGCACCTGCGCCAATGTCTCCACACCTTCGCCCACGAGGTCGAGTTCCATCGACTTCGCCATGGCGATCACGGCGCGCACCAGTGCCTGGTCGCTGTCGTTGTCGGCTACGCCGTTCACGAACGCACGGTCGATCTTCAGGCGCTGCACCGGGAAGCGCTGCAGCATCGACAGCGACGAGTAGCCGGTACCGAAGTCGTCGAGCGCAATGCGCACACCCAGGGCACGCAATTGCTGCATGGTGGCCAGCGCGCGGGCGGCGTTCGAGATCATCACGGTCTCGGTGATCTCCACCCACAACGCGCTCGGCGGCAACCCGGCACGGTTCAACGCATCAGCGATCATCGACGTGAGTTCGGGGTCGGCCAATTGTCGCGGCGATACGTTCACCGACATCGTGGCGTTGGGTGAGCACACGCCTTGGTCGATCCACTCGCGCAGTTGGCTCAACGCGTCGTTCATCGCCCAGGCACCGATGGGCACGATGGTGCCGGTCTCCTCGGCGATGGGGATGAACTCGACCGGCGACACCGTGGTGCCATCGCTGAGCCTCCAACGCATGAGTGCCTCGAAGCCCGTTACCAGACCGGTTTCCACGTCGAGGATCGGTTGGTGGAACAACTGCAGTTCGCGGCGGTCGAGCGCACGGTACAGCGAGGTCTCGATCGACAGGCGATGCGAGATCTGCTCGCGCATCGAGTCGTCGTAGAAGGCGTAACCGTTGCGGCCGGAGTCTTTGGCGCGATACATGGCGGTGTCGGCGTTGCGTAACACGTTCTGCACACGGGTGGTACCGGGCCGCATCGAGGCGATACCGATCGATGCGGTGAGGAACACATCGCCCTGGTGCAGGGTGATCGGCTCGGCGAAAACACTGAGCAGCAGCTCGGCGAGACGAGCGGCATCGTCGGCCGAATCGGCAACTGGGTCGACCAGCACGAACTCATCTCCCGACAGGCGTGCCACCATCGAGCCAGTTGGTGCAACCGAGGTCAGTCGATACGCCACAGTGCGTAAGACATCGTCGCCTGCCTCATGGCCGAGGCTGTCGTTGATGGCGCGGAAGCGATCGAGGTCGAGGAAGTACACGGTGACCGGTTTGTCGGTGCGGGTGGGGCCAGTGGCGAGTTCGGTCAGGCGATCGAGTACAGCCCGGCGTGCTGGCAAACCGGTGAGGTCATCGGTCTTGATGTGGCTGATGAGTTGCTCTTGGCTGCGCATGTTGCGGCGCAATGCCTCGACGATGCGGGCGGTCACAGCCAGCACGAGCACCGTTGCCGAGGCTGTGCGCACCGCTCGGTCGGTGCTGTTGTGCACCGTGGTGAGCGCAAGCAGCAGCGTCGGGACTGCCAATGCAGTGGTTGACAGCACCATTCGGCTGAGGAGATGTTGCGACGGTCGAGGAGGGCGTGCTTCGACTCGTTTGGCTACGCTCGGGTGCAGGAATGCGGCGACCAGCCCGAACGCTGCGATCGTGCTCACGCCATCGGCTACCGACGCAGCTGAAGCCGTGAGGCGACGAGCCCCCACCAGACCGCCGATCATGCCGCCCACCATGAGCGCGCTCGCCGAAACCGCCAGGATGCACATCGCCACGTTGCGGCGGCTCGAGGTGACCAGCAATACCCCGAACAACAGCACGATCACCGAGCCAATCGACTCACTCACACTTTCGAGCACGTTGGGGGCCATCGAGCCATGCCAGGCGTCGATCGACGGGCGCAGCACCGTGATCCACAGCACCAGCCACACGCCGAGGGCGAGAATCGTTGCGTCGCCAAGCACATCGAGACCGGCCAGATGTCCTTGGCGGCGAATCACGTTCGCCACCGCATAGACGATCACCAGTTCACCGAGCAGGCTGCAGGTTTGGGCGATGAACCGTGTGGTGGGGTCGGTGTCGAAGGTCATCGTCACCAGTTGTGCCGCCGTGAAGAACACGCTCGTGAGCCAGGCCAGCACCACGAATGAGGTGGGCACCTTGATGACACGCGGCACCACCAGGGCCATCACCAGTGTCACCTGGGCCAACGTGACCAGGTAGATGATGTCGGCGACGTGCGGTTCGCTGAGCGCACATGAGAAGGCCACGACCAGGCCGACGAGCAGGTAGGCCCAGGCCACCCTCGGATCGATTCGTCTCATGGTGGCCGCCTCCGTCGCAATGGCCACGAGGGGGTCTCGCCATGGCACGCTGCCTGGGCGATTGTCCGGAGAAGGGCATCACCGGCAAGCAGCGCAGAGTCGCTAGCCTGGGCAGCAACATGTCTTGGATTGCTGGCTTCGCCCGATGACCCCCACCACCGCCGCGTACGTCGTCGTCGTTCCGGGTACCCACGTGATGCCGGCCCTGTGCGGCCCGCGCGATGTGTACCTGCGCCAGATCGAGGCGGCCTTTCCAGGCGCCACCATCGTGATGCGTGGCAACGAGGTGCATCTCGACGGGCCGGGTGCCGATGTCGCGGGTCGCCTCTTCGAGGAACTGGTGGCCCTGCTCCAGCGTGGCCAACACCTCGACGAACCCACGCTGGCGCGCTCGATCGACATGGTGCGTCACGACGAACGGCCGTCCACCGTGCTCACCGACGACATCATGCGCGGCACGAAGGGCAAGCCCATCCGGCCCAAGACAGCGGGCCAGAAGAAGTACGTCGACGCCATTCGCAACAACGTCATCACCTTCGGGCTCGGCCCAGCCGGCACCGGCAAGAGTTGGTTGGCCGTCGCCATGGCCGTGCAGGCGCTGCAGAGCAAGCAGGTGCAGCGCATCATCCTCACCCGGCCAGCGGTAGAGGCAGGTGAACGGCTCGGCTTTTTGCCCGGCGACCTGATGGCCAAGATCGACCCGTATCTGCGCCCGCTGTACGACGCGCTGTACGACATGGTCGAACCCGAGGGTGCCCAAAAGTTGCTCGAGCGCCAGGCCGTGGAAGTGGCGCCGCTGGCGTTCATGCGTGGCCGCACACTCAACAACAGCTTCATCATTCTCGACGAGGCCCAGAACGCCACGCCCGAGCAGATGAAGATGTTCCTCACCCGTATCGGGTTCGGGTCGAAAGTGGTGGTCACCGGCGACACCACTCAGATCGACGTGCCCGATGGGCGCAGCGGGTTGTTGGGCCTCGAGAAGGTGCTGCAGGGCATCGATGGTCTCACCTTCGTACACCTCGGTACTGGCGATGTGGTGCGTCACCGCATCGTGGCCGACATCGTGGCCGCCTACGAACGAGGTGCGAATCGTGGCTGAGCCACCCCGCCCACGGCTCGGCCGGCCCGCCAAAGTGGGCGGCGACGGCGAACCCGAGGTGTTCTGCGTCGACGAACAAGACGAGGTGCCGGTCGACCTGGCCCGCTGGCAACGGCTCGCACTCGATGTGTTGGCCGATGAAGGGGTGCGTGGGCTGGCCGAGTTGTCGGTGCTGTATCTCGACGAAGCCGATATGGCCGAGTTGAACGAGGACTACATGCAGCATGTGGGCCCCACCGATGTGTTGGCCTTCCCGCTCGACGCACACGACGTGACTCAGTTGGTGGCGTCCACCGGCTCCACGCGTGGGCCCGATCGTGCGCCGGTCGACCCGGGCGATCTGCCGCTCCTGCTCGGCGATGTGGTCATTTGCCCTGCGGTGGCCCAACGACAGGCACCCGAACATGCCGGCAACCTCGACGACGAACTCGCGCTGCTGTTGGTGCACGGCATCTTGCACGTGATGGGCCGCGATCACGCCGAAGCCGATGAGGCGGAGGCGATGCGCGCCAGAGAACGCGAACTACTCGAACGACACCACTGGCACGGCCCGGCACCTGCAGGCTTCCGTCAGGAACAGGACTGATGGCAGCGATGGCGATGCTCGCTGCGGCCATGACCAGTGCCGATGCACTGATGCTGGTGGTCATCGTGGTGCTGTTGGCAGCGCTGATCTTCCTGTCGGTTGCCGAGATGGGCCTGTCGCGGCTGAGCCGGCACAAGGCGGCTTCGATGGCCGACAGCGGTTCGAAGGCGGGCAAGGTGCTCGTTCGTCTGGTCGCCGAGCCCGAGCGGTGGGTCAACCCGTTGCTGCTGCTGGTGAACATTTGTCAAACCGTGCAGGCAACGCTCACCGGCATCGTGGCCGGGCGCCTGTTCGGGCCAGCCGGCGTGGCTGTCGGCGTGGTGCTCAACGTGGTGGTGTTCTTCGTGCTTGCCGAGGCGGTGCCCAAGACCTACGCCGTCATCTACCCCGAGCGGGCGGCGCGGTTCACCGCCCTTCCGGTATCGGTACTGGTGAACTTCGGTCCGCTGCGGTGGGTGTCGCGCGGCCTCATCGGGCTCACCAATGTGATCGTGAAGGGCAAGGGGCTCGAGAAGGGCCCGTTCGTGAACGAGCAGGAGTTGCTCGGCATCGTGGAAGCTGCGGCCGAAGACGGTGTGGTGGAACACGAAGAACGTGAACTCATCGAGAGCATCATCGAGTTCGGCGACACCATTGCTCGCGAGGTGATGGTGCCGCGGCCCGACATCGTCACCACCAACCACGACGCCACCGTCACCGAGGCGCTCGACGTGGCCATCGAGCACGGCTTCAGCCGTTTGCCGGTGCTCGGGCCCGGCGAGGACGACGATGTGGTGGGCCTGGCGTTCATCAAAGATCTCGTGCGTGCTGAACGCAATGGCGAGGGTGCGCGGCCGGTGACCGAATTGATGCGCTCGGTGCGGTTCGTGCCCGAGAACAAGCCGGTGAACCGGTTGATGCGCGAGATGCAGGCCGAGAAGTTCCACCTTGCCCTGGTGGCCGACGAATACGGCGCCATCTCGGGGCTCATCACGCTCGAAGACTGCCTCGAGGAGTTGGTGGGCGAGATCATCGATGAGCACGACGACGAAGACGCCGAAGTGCGCGATCTTGGCGATGGGGAGTACCTGGTCGACGGTGGCATGAGCATCAGCGATCTCAACGACCTGCTCGATCTGCATCTGCCCGACGACGACTGGGACACCATCGGGGGCCTCATCTTCGGCACGCTCGAGCATGTTCCTGCCGAGGGCGAGTCGGTGAGCCGCGATGGATTTACCTTTACCGCGGTGGAGATGGAAGGCCGGCGCGTGCGTCAGGTGCGTGTGTCAGCCGTTGCCGCCGGTGGCGAGGCGACCGAAGGCTCCCGGTAGGTCGGGGTACCGCTTGGTGGTGGCACCGCCGTCGACCGAATAGAAGCTTCCCGATACGAACGTCGACTCCGGCCCTACCAGGAACGCCACCAGGTTGGCGATGTCGATGGGTTGGGCGAAGCGGCCGAGCGTGGTGTTGTCGACGAACTCCTCCACCACACCGGGCACCATCCAGAACCCCGACGTGGCATTGGTTTCCACCAGCCCCGGCGCCACGGTGTTCACCCTGATAGCGCGCTCACCCAACTCCATCGCGGCCACCTTGGTGAGCAT
>JBAXQV010000080.1:0-13127 GCA_037131575.1 Actinomycetota bacterium | reverse complement strand
CAGATGGTGGTGCCGTTCAGATGGTCGTGAACGTCAGTGTGCCCACGAATGTGCCCGAGCGAGCCGTGAGCGGTACCAGCAGCGTGAGGCGCGCATCGATGTAGGCGATGCCGAGTCCTTGGCCGGCTTCCGCCGTGGCGATCGGTTGACCGCTGGCCATCCCCTTCGTCGAGCTCGGGGCCTGGGGTGCGATCGGAAGGCCGGCCACCACCACCTGGTTGTACCCGTCGAAGGTGGCACCCGAGTCGGCAGTGACCACTGGCTGTACACCGAGGTAGTTGCCGCTGAAGGTGTTCGAACCGTTGGCGAAATCGCTCATCTGTGCGTTCACCGTGAACCCCGGATCGTTCGGGCGTGTGTCGAGCACCGTCACCTCGTTCATCCGGCCCGAAGCGACGAAGTACTTGCCGTTACGTGCGCCGTGCGCGATGAGCGTGGCCACCCCCAGGTCGACGGAGCAGTGGGTGGGGTAGTTCGCCCGCACCACACCGGACCCGTCGATGGGGCCCGGGTACTGATCGAACTTCGGGTCGGGAAGCCCGTTGTACCACGGCGCCGTGCCCACCCGATCGTCGCTCGCCGGCAGTGCGGGCAGCGACCCGAAGGTGTCGTCGGAAGCATCGGGCAATGCGCCGTACACGCCGCAGCGTTGGGTGAGCACGAGCCCGCCGCCCGCTAGCGGGCGCTCGAGCGTCATGGTTGCCGCCTCATAGACCTCAGTCGCCGGCGCCGCCGACACCGGGCCCGACGGCGGCGACGGGCTACCCGAGCTGTACACCGCAGTCACGGTGAAGCCGTACACATGTGTGGGGTCGAGGGAACCAACCGTGTAGGTGGTGGCTGTCGAGCGCGTCAAGATCGGCGATTGCGGTGTAGGTACACCGTTGTCGTACACGTCGATCTGATAGCCGATGGGCGCCTTGCAACCAGCAGCGAGAGCGGGCCCGATCCAGTCGAGCCGTACCGAGTTGGCCAACATCGTCGAGTTCACCGCGGTCACGATGCACTGCGTCGGGTCTCCAGGTACGCCGGCCACCACATTCGATGCGGGGCTCGTGCCAAGGGCATTGGTTGCCGTGACGCTCACCGAGTAGGTGACGCCGTTGGTGAGGCCGCTCAGGGTGAAGTCGAGCGTGCTGGCCGCAAGGTTCACCACCACGGGCGGAGACGAATCGTCGGGCACGGCCGTGACGGTGAAACCGGTGATGGGCGGGTCGGCTCCAAACGCCACGAACACCCCGGCGAGCGTTTGGTTCGCCACACCGAGCGTGCCGCGCAAACGCGGCGGTAACGGTACCGACAACGTGCTCGACACCCAGGAGAACCCAGTCGAGGTGGAATTGCTGACGGTGATTCCCGACTGCCAATACCGTTCGGTGACACCGCTGCGCGTACAGGCGATGCCGAGTTTGTAATCGCCATTGGGTACTGCGCCCCGGCGAGCCACCAGCTCGGCGAAGCTGAAGGTTGGAATGCCGATGATCTCGGCAAAGCCTGGGGTGGTGGAGCCGTCGAGCACGGCCGCGCCGGCCGCCGAGTACAACGCGCTGGCGAACACCCCAGGCGCCGGCGCATTCGGGCCGTTGGGCCCATAGGTGAGTGTGGCCGCGTCGGCCGATGCCGCCACCAAATAGGTCTGCCAGCGATAGCCCTGCGACAGCGTGGCGCCCGGGCACGCGAGTTCAGGGTCGGTGAGGGTCAGCGTGAACGGCACTGCGCTGGTACCCAAACTTGGTGCCAGCACCTGGCCACCGGCGGCAGCGGCACCCGGTTGCAGCGGGTCGGCGTGGGCGACGGAGGCATTCCATGTGACGAACGCTGTCGCTACGAGCGAAGCAAACACGCCGATGGTGAGACTCGACGTACCACGAGCGCGACGACGCAGCAACCCGCTCCGTCGCTGCCATGCAGTGGCGTCATCCATCGGTGTTCACCCCCTTCGAGAGGTACGTGGCGACATGTCGTGTTCGACACATGAGGCCAGAAAAAGCGATATCGGTGGTGCGCTCGGGCCGAAGCCCTTGCGCACCACCGACATCAGGTGTTTTTGTTTTCGCCTACCGGCGGATCAGAGTGTGATCAGATGGTGGTGAAGGTAACCGTGGCGGTGTAGGTGCCGCTAGAAGCCGTCACGGGGACGAGCAGCTTCAGGCGGGCGTTCTCCACCGAGATGCCGAGGCTCGAGCCGGCAGCAGCCGACGAGAGAGCCTTGGCCACGCCGAGGCCGTTGCCCGAAGCCGAAGCGGCCGGGGCCACAGTCGCACCCTGGGTGACGGTCATGTTGTAGTTGTCGAGCGTGGCGCCCGAGTCGGCAGTGTGCATCGGGTTCCAGCCCAGCAGGTCACCGCTGAACTTCTTGGCCGAGTCGGCGCTGTTCACGAAGTCGCTGGCGGTGCCGTTCAACGTCCAGCCCTTGGTGCTGTCGTTGTCACGGGTGTTCACCAGGGTGATCTCGTTGAGGTTGCCGAGGGCCTTGAAGTACTGACCAGCCTTGGGGCCCGACGTGATGAGCGAGGCCTTGCCGAGGTCGATACCGCAGTGGGTCGGGTACACAGCGTTGGGCACCTGGTTGGCGTCCACCGGGTACGGGTACTGGCTGAACAGACCGTCAGCCGGGCCACCGAGGGTGGGGGTGGTGGGTGCCGAACCGCCGGCCAGCGAGCCGAGGGTCGAACCGGTGTACTGGTACGGGCGGCTGCCCGTGCCGTAGACCGAGCTCTCGGTGTAGGTGGCAGCCTTTTCAGCAACGGCACCGAACACGTTGTCGTCGGCGATGGCCGGCAGGTAGCCGTTCACGCCGCAACGCTGGGTCAACACGATGGCGCCCGCGGGGCGGACGACCGTGATGTCCTGCACGATGTAGGCGCTGGGCAGCGGCACACCGGTGGTCGAGGCCGAAGCGGCCGAGTAGTCACCAGCGTGGGTCGGGGTGACCGTCACGGTGTAGGTGACACCGGCGGTGAGGCCGGTGATGCTCTTGCTGGTGGTGCCGGCAGCGACGGTGAAAGGACCACCGACGTTGGGGCTGATGGCCACCGTGTAGCCCGTGAGCGGGTCGATGTCGCCAGCCGGAGCGGTCCAGGTGACGTTCAGCGACTCGACCTGGGGGCCTGCCGTGAGGTTGGTGACCGCACCCTGCACCGGCGGGGTGGCCGTGGCGGTGGCGGTTGCCGAGTCGGCCGACGTGCCGACGCTGTTGGTTGCCGTCGCCTTGAGGGTGTAGGCAATGTTGTTGACCACGCCGTCAGCGACGGTGAGGGTGCCCGCACCAGCCGACAGACCAGTCTTCACGATCGCCGGGCCCGAGGTGGGGGTGGCGGTGAGGGTGTAGCTGGTGATGGCCGGGTCGGTGGTGCCGCCAGGAGCGGTGATGGTGTAGTTGATGACCTTGTTGCCGCCGTTGCTGGCTGCAACGCTGGGAGCGGCCGGGGCCGCACCTGCCACGTAGCTACCCGCACCCGAGGTGGTGATGGTGATCTTCTTTTCCCAGAAGTTCGTGCCATCGAGCGCCGAACCGTTCGAGCAAGCAACACCCACCTGGTAGACGCCATCGGCGAGGCCGGTGAGGTTCAACAGGTTCACTGCGGGCGGGGTGATGAGACCCGACGGGCTGGCCGCGGGGAACTGCTTCGAAACCGGGTTGCCCGTCGTGTCGAACAGGATCTGGAAAGAGCCCGAAGACGCAGCAAGGGTGGTCCAGTTGACGCTCGACAGTGCCGTCGAGTCGGAACGGATGTACTCGTGGTAGCGGTAGCCCGCGCCACCCGAACCGCCGCAGCTGCCGTAGCCACCGAGGAGGAACGAGGTGCTGAAGGTACCCGATGTGGGGGTCTGGCTTGCCGTGCCGGCGAAGGCATCGGTTGCGGCCAAACCGACGACGGAGCCAGCAAGTGCTGCGCCCACCGCCACTTGGCGAATTGATTTACGAATCATGACTGTGTGTGTCCTTTACAAGTGTTGTGTTGGAAGAGGTGAGATTGATGTGACTGGCTCAGGATGCGCCCGTAATGGCCGCACCCTTGTAGTAGGTCGAACCGCATTCGCCCGCGGCGGTGCCGTTGTTGATGGTCTGGAAACCGAACTTGGTGATGGTGTCGGTTGCACGGCAGATCGCCGGGACAGCGCTGGACGTGGTGGTGCCATCGGTGTTGACGAGGGTCCACGAGGTGCCGTTGTTGACGAACAGCGACTTGATCGAGGCATTGCCGCCACCGGTAGCAACCGTGGTGGGGAGCACGAAACCAACCAAACGACCGAAGGTCGAGCTGGTGTAGAAGGTCGTGTTCGGGCTGTACTTGGTGGTGGTGGAGTCGTAGCTGAGCGGCGCAACGCCCGCGATGCTGCCCATCTTGACGTCAGCCGTGGGGAATGCGGGGCTCTGGAGGGCAACACCGTTGGCCTTCGCGGCGTAGGCAGCGGCCGAGAAACCGATGACCACTTGATCGCCGGTGCTGTAGGCGTCGCCGGCAGTCTTCAGGGCGTACGGGTCGTTCTCCTGCAGCTTGCCGCCGCAGTTGCCCGCCACGTTGGCGAACTGAGTTTCGGCGCCGGTGAGAGCCTTGCTCCAGAACTTCTGGGTGCCCGAACCGTCTTGGATGCCGCAGCCGTAGTAGTTGACGCCGCCGATGACCACCGGGAAGCTCGAAGCGGTGAAGATCGACGTCAATTGTGCAGCGGTGAGGTCGGTGACCGGGCTGCCACCCTTGCGGTAGGCGGCGAAGCTCACGCCGTCACGACCGAAGGGAATGTAGGTGAGGTCGCCGGTGGTGGTGGTGACGAACGACGAGGTACGAGCGAAGTCGATCGAGCCACCAGTGTCGGTGAGCGTGGAACAAACCGGGTAGGTCACGCCCGAAACGGTCTGGGAGTTACCCGTCCAACCGACGCCGTTGAGGCCAGCTGCTTGCGACAGGGCCTTGCGACCTTCGGTCGAGCCGTTCGGGCGGGTGAACGTGCCGCCGTTGAGCTTGGTGGTGATGCAGGTGGTGGTCTTACCGTCGAGCGTGGCGGTGTAGCTGATGATCTGCTGGTTGGTGGAGCTACGCAGCGGGGTGTAGGCGATGTTGTTGGCCATACCCATGAAGGCATCGGTGACGTCTTGCACCGTGTCGGAGCCGACACCCACAAAGGCGCTCAGCTGGGCGGGATCTGCATGGACCGACGAGTTGGCGGCGGCGCCAGCTCCGGCGATTGCCGCGGCCGCAAGAGCGGCAGCGATGACTTTCTTTGAGGTACGCATGGTGAGTGACATTGACCTTTCAAGTGGCGGAGTGCACACGACTCGGTGCCGGGTGCGAGTGCACTCTCGCAGGGCAAGCTGTTGTCAAGATTGCCTTCAGGTGAACGCTCTCTGTCACCGCCAAGGGTTCATCTGGCCGACACTCGCCGGTCAGACAAATGTCCCTGAAGGGTCATCAACCGTCGGACAACGAGGTGCCGAGTGGCGCCACACCTCACGATCGCTCACCATTCGATTACGACACTGAAATAGCCGTTGAACAGGGTGTATATACCCCGAGTAGTTGACCACACACGCTGCGCGGCTGCCTCTCATCGAGTTCGAATCGAGACGTGAAACCAGCGTCGACAAGGGGTCACCAAACGAAACGGGGGTGCCTTCGCTGGCGAAGGCACCCCCGTTTCGTTCATCAAGTTGTCGTCTGGTTGTGCTCAGCCGAAACGCCCCATGACGTAGTCGCTGGTACGCGGATCTTGGGGCGAACCGAACATCGCCGCGGTGGGGCCGTGCTCGACGATCACGCCGGGGGTGCCCTGCTCAGCGAGGAAGAACGCACACTGATTCGACACACGGGCGGCCTGTTGCATGTTGTGGGTGACGATCACGATGGTCACTTCCGAGGCCAGCTGAATGATCGTCTCTTCGATACGACGCGTCGACGTGGGGTCGAGTGCCGAGCATGGTTCGTCCATCAACAACACGCGCGGCTTGATGGCCAACGCACGGGCGATGCACAAGCGCTGTTGCTGGCCGCCCGACAGGCCACCACCAGGCTGACGGAGGCGATCCTTCACTTCGTTCCAGAGCCCGGCCTTGCTGAGGCAGGCTTCCACCACTTCGTCTTTCACCGATGTCGATGCCTTCACGCCGGTGAGGCGGTAGCTGGCCAGCACGTTGTCGTAGATCGACATGGCGGGGAACGGGTTGGGCTTTTGGAAGACCATGCCGATCTCGCGGCGGGCATCGGTGAGTTTGCGATTGGGGTCGTAGATGTCGTGCCCGTCGAGCAGCACCTCGCCGGCCATGGCGGCCGACGGAATCATCTCGTGCATGCGGTTCAAGATGCGCAGGAAGGTCGACTTGCCACAACCAGATGGGCCGATGAGCGCCGTCACTTCCCCTGCAGCCATGTCGAGCGACACCCGGTCGAGCACCAATCGGGGTCCGAACCACGCCGAGATCTCGCGTGCGTCGAGCCCGGCAAGGCCGCCCATGTTGGGTGCTTCCACCAGCGCAGGCGATTGCAATGGTGCCTCGAGCGGCGACTCGGCGACGGGCGCAGGAGGCGGCAGCAGCACATCGGGGTGGCGAACCGTCTCGGCCACCGCAATGGCAGCCAATGGCTGTGTGATAGGCGCGGCGAGGAACGGCGAGGGTTCGGGTTCGTGTGCCTCAGGTTCACCGACTTCGGGCTCATCCACTTCAGCCTCAACGGCAACCGGCTCAACGGCACCCGGCTCGGCGACATAGAGCTCGGCGACATCGAGCTCGGCGACATCGGGGCCGAGTGCGGGCACACGCGGCTCGCCGTCTTGGTAACGCACCTCGACCCCGGGCAACCCATTCAGGGCGTTGCGGAACTCGCGTACCTCATCGAGCGGCACCGACACGCCGAAATCGTCGACATCGGGCACGACGATGATGCTCCACGGGGCTTGTACCCCGTGGATGATGGCGGTGATGTCGCGCACGATCCACGACCAACCCACTTCGTTGTCGGTGGCAGCAATGCGGCGATTCGTCACGGTCGCCATCGCCGGGTGAAGTTCGAATACCTCGGCGTCGATCGCCGTGGCGTCGTCGCTGAGGAGTTGCACCACCGACGCCTCGGGGAACGATGCGAAGGAGGTATCGGCCTGGCCCCCCGCTGCCGGTGACGACGGATGCTCGGCTGAGTGGGCGGGTTCGATGCTCATGACTGGCAACTCCGGGGCTTGATGTTCGAGGGGGACACGATGTCGGTTACTTCCGTGCTACATGAGGTTGGGCAGCAGACGGAACACTTCGCCGCTCGCCGCCAAACCGAGGAGCAACAGCAACGGGAAGAACACCACCCATGCCTGTGCCTTGCCCCAGCGATTCCAGGCCCACACCAGGCACACCGCACCGACGATGAGGAACTGCAGCCACAGCGCCAGAGCCCAGAGGGTGCTCGAGTCGCCGGCGAGTTCGCGTTCGCGCTTGGGTAACGATGCGGCAGTGAAGAGAGGTGTGGCGCCGCCAACGGCAGCACCTTGCAGGTCGGCATCGACTCGCAACACGCCCGACGGCATGAACGCCGTACCTGCAGCAGTGGCGAGGGTGAGCCGCGACGAGTTCTTCGCGAGTGCGGGCGGCAGCGGGGCACCTTCCGGGCGTACCCCGATGACCTCGTAGCTGCCCTCGCCCTGGCCAGTGGTGACCGTGATGACTGCGCCAGGCTTCAGCGAGCTGATATCGCCCAAGGGGCCGCCGAAGGCAGCACGACGGCCGAACACCACGCTCCACCCCGCCTGCCCCGGGAACGGGGTATCGCGGCGATGCCCGGGCCCCGAGAACAACGTGCCCGACGTGGTTCCTTCCACGATCACCTCGTGCACGTCGAGCGACGGAATATCGATGTGCGCAATGGGCGTGCCCAGTGCAAGTGGACGGTTGTTGGAATCGGTGGGGCCGATGGGTGCCACACCATTGGCCACTGCTGCCCGGTAGCGGTTGAACAACTGGCCTTGGTCTGCGGCGTGTTGCACACCGCTCACCACTGCCGCCTCGAGCACCATGGCAATCGCCAGCACACACACCAGCACCAACACCGCACGGATGAGTTGCAGTTTCGGAGAGAGCGGCGGCACACCCTGCCCCGCGGCAGCACGAGTTACCTCGCCCGTGGCGGGCGGGGCACTCGACACTGCAGCAGAACGGGGCAAGGTGGCGTGCATGATCAACGCGACTTCGGAGGCAGCACTCGCACGGGCCGCGACAACACCAGTGCCATGCGGCCGAAGATGAGCAGCAGCACTGCCCACAGGCCGATCATGACGGTCGACGAACTACCGGTCGTCGGAATCCTCGCCGGCAGCGTGTTCACCGACACGGTGCTGGTGGGGCCACCTGCGCCGGCCACCGTGGTGGAACTGGCAGCCACCGTGGTGCTGGAGCCAGCCAGCGTGGTGGAGGGCCTCACCGTGGTGGTGGTGCTCGACGACGTGGTCGTGGCGGCCAGCGTGGTGGTCGTCGTCGAGGCGACGGTGGTAGTCGTCGTCGTGGGCGGCGGTGTCGCCGCGGGTGCCCACGTGAGCCCCAGCGGGTCAGTGGTGCTGGTAGTGAACGTGATGGTGCTCGCCCAGTAGCCACGCACAAGGTTGTCCTTTGTGCAGGCAATGCCGATCTGGTAGCTCCCTGCTGGAAATTGAAGCCTGGTGAAATCTTTGAACGCAAAGGGCGATTGGACGACGATCAGGCCGTTCGGGCTGGCCGACGGGAACTGGTTGCCCACGGGGGTTCCCTCGCTGCTGAACATCGTCGCAGCGAAACCAGATCCACTGTTCGTAGCGTTTCCACCCGGAAACGTCAGCGTGGAGGCGTCGACCTGAGCAGCCGCCAAGAAGGCCTGCCACCTGTAGCCAGAACCGCCCGGGCCCTCGCAGGCCCCTCCCTGCGGAGGGGTCATGTTGAACGCCGTGGCGCTTCCGACACCTGTTGCAGGAACACCGCCTGGAACGGTCAGGGTCACCGACCCGCTCGAGGCCACAGCAGCGTGAGCACCCGACTTCGGACCAAAGGCGGTGACGAGGCTCACCGCAAGCATCAACGTCGAGAGAGCGACGCCGCAGCCCCCGACTACCCCAACTACACGTTGGCGCATCGAAAACTGCGAGGGACGGGTGGGGTTCATGATGACTCCTTGGAGAGAGAGGAACGACGGGAAACACGACTGAGAAACAGCATCAGGACGACGATTGCCAAGGCGATTGCGCCCACGACCCACCACACCGAGTTGGACTTCGATGACGTGAGCACGCTCGGGGGAGCGGTCGACAAGCGCCAATTGAATTGGTCGCCGATGTACTCGACGGTGATCTGTTGAGACCACACCTTGCCGGTCTTGCCGAACAACGTGCAGGCCAAGCCCACCGTGTAGTCGCCGGCGGGAACCTTCGCCTGTGCGACTACTTTGAAATCGAACGCCGGCGGTGTGGGGATCGTGCCGGGACTTCCCGCCGCAGGGTTCCTGAGCGTGAATTGCATCGAATACGAGTCGGTCTTGGTATCGAACAGAGCCCACCGGTTGTCGCTCTGATCGAATGGTCCCGCGGCGCCGTAGCGAAGGGTGTCGACACTGGTACCAACCGGCACCATGAACGTCTGCACCTTCCACTGGTCGTTGGCGCTGTCGCCCGGGCACGTGGGGTCGGGCAGACGCAGGCTGAACTCGGTGGTGCTGTTGCCGTGGTCGAGTTCCTTGGTCTGGTCGTGCCCCTGCACGATGGTGGCCTGGTTGCGTACGACATCGTCGGCTGCAGCAACCGCGCAGCACCCGATGAGCACAACCGAGCACGCGGCCACCACACGAGAGACGACGGATCGCAAGCTCCGGCGCCACACACAGGACGGAAGTGAGGAAGTCATGACGACCCTCCCGCTGATGGTGGAGTCGATTCGACGGTGAGGTTCGAGGTTGGCCGCCGTGGTCGCTTTGATATCTCGAGCGCTCCGAGCGCCGAACCAAGCGCGAGTACTCCGAGGCCAGCCACTGCGAACCGGCTTGCAGGTGCCTTCGTCGCCGGCGTCGGCCTCGGCTCGACAGTGGTAACGGGCCCGGCTTGTTCGACCACAGAGGTGGCCGGCACCGCCTGGGTGGTGGGAACTTCGGTGGTCACCTCGACCACAGCACCCTCGGTTGTGTCGGGCGGGGTGGTGGTAGACACCGGGCGGCTCGTCGTGACCGGGCGGCTCGTCGTGACCGGCCGGCTCGTCGTGACCGGCCGGTTGGTGGTGGGCGCAGACGTAGCGGTGGGTGCTGTCGTCGATGTGGGTGGCGACGGCGGTTGCATCGTTCGCACCAAAGAAGCAGCGCTCTTGGCTTGTGCAGCCAGCGCCGTGGTGAGCGGGGTGTAGCCCCGAGGAAGCTGGCCGATGTCGAAGCCCACCACCTGTCCGGCGTCTGCCGCGTAATCGATGAACCTGGCGTAGTCGCTGCGAGCCTGCGTATCGAGCGTCAGTGGTGAGATGGCGGCGTAGGTGAGCATCGCCAACGGGTAGCCGCCAGGCGCTGGCTTCGAGGGGTCGGCCACCAATACGTTCGTGGAACCAACTGCCGACATACCGGTGAGAGCTGCATTCAACGACGCGTCATTCGGGGCGATGAAGGTTGGGGTATCGCCGTCGTCGCCAGCACGACTGAGCCTGGCCATCTGAAGGCCGAATTTGCTCGCCGACGCTGTATCGGTGACGCCCATGATCCAACGACGCCCAAGGAACTGCGGGTCGGTTCGCTGCCACGCGGTCGACGGCGAAACGGCGAAGGAGTTCAGTACGATCTTCGCCCCATCTGCGGCAAGACGAACGGTCTGAGCAGCATCTCGTAGGGAAGATCGATACGGCACATAGTCGGTTCCACAGAGTACGGGCGGTGTGACACCGCCGGGCAACTTGGGCTCCTGGTAGCAGTAGGGGTCGCTCTTCGGAAAGCGATCGGGCACCGGCGATCCGAATGGCACCCCGTTCGAGTTGGCAGCCGCGTCAGTCGCGTAGGCCCGATTCACCTTCATGCCCCACTCGTCGGGTTGTCCATCGAGCCACGCTTTGGCTTTCGGGTCAGCAAGGATCCAACGCCAGAGCAGCTGAGCAGCATCAGAGGTGCGATCGGGGATCAGGATGCTGCTCGACAGCCGGAAGTCGGTGGTGGACAAGTTCTTGAACTCGGGGTTGAAGCGCAGGAATTCCCGATCGCCCGTGATGTCGTCCGGGTTGGCACCCAGCCATGAATACCCTGGATTCGACCCACCGATCCTCACGGCCGATTTGTACGACTGAGTCAGCATCTTCGCCACCAAACGGGGCGTAAGGTTGACGTCGGCAACGCGAACACCACTGAGAGCGATCTGCGCATCTGGAGCATCGAGCGAGGGGTACCGCTCGATGTTGAACCCGATGGTGAGACCCGAAAGCGAGATTGGGGCGTACACCAGTGGCTCTGCCGGGTCGACGTCGTCGGCCGAAAGTGGCTGGGAAACAATGACCATGCCTGGTGCGCCCGGCGCCGCCGTGGCGAGCTGATCGCGTGCTGTCGAATCGGGAAGCTGCGAGAACGAGTAGGGCCGCGAGGCGCCACCCGAGCACAACACCGGCTGCCAACTGCTCACCGCAGTCTGTGCGAGCTCAGACCCTGAGATCGCTCGTTCGTCGCTTCCCAACGTGCAAGGCGATTCGACCGGGTTGAAGTCGAGAGGAATTGAGATTCGGTTCTTCCATGCCGCTGGTTGGATGGGCGACGTCGCCACACCGAGCTGACTGGCGTATTCACCGCTGGCGGGCGTCCCAGCATTCTCCGTCTGTGCCGAACCGCGAGGCACGATGACGAGCCAACACTTCGGGATCTTCTTGCTTCCGTCTGCGGCCCGCTGCACCTTCTGGCCGCAACCGAGGCCGGTCGACTCGAGCCCGGTTTCCACTCGGAACAGTTCGGCTCCCTTGCCCTCCGAGTTGGTGACGGCGCCGACGAGCTCGTTCGTGGTGACGATGTTGAAGAAGGGGTTGAGCCAGTAGTTGCCACCGCCGAAGGAGGGATTGAACTTCGGGTCGATCTGAATCTTCACTTCGCTGCCATCGACGGCACGGAACGGCAACCATTGAGCGCCGTACTTGGGCTCGAACACGCCGACCGACGGGTCGTAGTTCTCCCAGCCAAGTTGGCTGATTTCGCGAGTACTCGCCGAGCCGGCCGGAACCACCGCAGGTGGAACCCCTCCGAACTTCCCGGAGGTGGCGCCCTGCTCGCATTGTTCTGGCGGAGGGCCTGGGTTCGCGAGGTTGGTGCCATCGTCGTCGCCCCAACACTGCATCATCTGCACGAAATGCTCGCCGAAACGGTTCGGCCCCTTGATGGTGGGGGTGCCACCCGTCCACGTGATCGAGATCGCCTGATTCCCCAGTTTCCTGGTCTGGTTGACCGTGAACGCCATGTTGGCGAAGGCACCGCGACCATTCACGGTGACCTGCGAATCGGTCGCCGGCAACGTCGTGTCGATACCTTGGCTGCCGGCGGATCCGTCGGCGATGTTCGCCACGGTGGCGCTGGCGCCACCACCCGACGACATGAGCAGCAGGCCCACGGCCACGGGGCCAAGGAGCCAGGCATGAGAACGGCGGGACAATCTCATCGATACTCGCCTCATGGCGCGGGCCTTGCGTTCGAGAAGTAACGCCACGCGAGGGCTGGCGCCGTGACCAAACCAACGGTGAGCAAGCCCACCAGCAGCACCAGCCCCAGCGACGTGCCCGAGTTCGAGTCGGCCGGCAACACCGACGGCACGATGGCGCCGGGGGCGGGCGCGCCCGATTCGGCGGTGGTGCCGTCGCACGTGCCCGTTGCGGGGTCGCACTGCTGACCACCAGTTCCGCCACCGTCGACCACGGCCGGCGTGGTGTCGCCGGTACCCGAGCCATCAGTCGGGGCAATCGTGTCGCCGGGAACGGTGCTGGCACCCGGAATCGTGGTAGCACCCGGAATCGTGGTAGCACCCGGAATCGTGGTAGCACCCGGAATCGTGGTGGCTCCGGGCTTGACGGTGCCACCGCCAGGTGTGGTGACACCCGGCTTCGTGGTGCCACCAGCAGGCGTCGTGCCACCAGCAGGCGTCGTGCCACCAGCAGGCGTCGAACCTCCCGATGCAACGGTGGTGGGCGT
>JBAXQV010000079.1:0-13242 GCA_037131575.1 Actinomycetota bacterium | reverse complement strand
GTATAACCTGTATAACCAGTCGAGCCTTGCACCCCCTGTATCCCCTGTATTCCCTGTACTCCTGCTACCCCGGCTACCCCGGCTGCCTCGGTTGCTCGCTGCCCGGTTGCCTCGGTAGACCTAACTCCATCACGCTCTGCGACAACTTGCCTTGCATCCAGCGCAACCCAGGTTGTCGATTGGCGTAATGCAACAGGGGTCACCCCCCCGCCGAGCAACCGCGTCACCTCTTGGCGTGGCCGGTCGGCGTGGCCGGTCGGCGTGACATGTTGGTGTGACGTGTTGGTGTGACGTGTTGGCGATACGGTGCACGGCGTCTTCCCTCGGCGATCATGATGTGACGTGAGGGTGGCAATGGCGAGGAATACGACGATTCGAGCCGAACTGCTGAGGCTCATCGACGACATGCAGGGCGATTCGCCCCGCCTGGCGTTGGCGGCGGTTCGGGCACTTCGTGGCGAGATGGCGTGGCTCGAGCAGCGAGCGGTGGCGATGGCTCGACGCGATGGATACGACTGGGGAAAGATCGGGCGCCTACTGGGCATCAGCAGACAGGCTGCCCGACAGCGGTTTGCTGCAATTCCCGCTCTCCCACCGCCGAGGGCGGTTGACATCACAGGCCAGCGTGAGCGCGAAATCGCCGATGTGAAGCGCCGGGCCCGGGCCGCGCGGGAGTGTGACGGCGATCCGGTGGCGTGGTGACCCCGTGGTGTGCCTACTATCGGCAGATACACCGGTACATACATCGATCATTCGATCAACACTTTGGGGGTCAGACGTGAAGACAAAGGCTGCAATTCTCTGGGAGCGGGGCGGCCCGTGGAGCGTCGAGGAGATCGAACTCGACCCGCCGAAGGCTGGCGAAGTGCTGGTGCAGATCCATGCCAGCGGTATGTGCCACAGCGATGAGCACCTGGTGACGGGCGACCTCGCCGGGGCAACACCCGAGCCGCCGTTGATCGGTGGCCACGAGGGCGCCGGCGTGGTGCTCGAAGTGGGCCCTGGTGTGTTCTCGGTGCAGCCGGGCGACCATGTGGTGTTCGGCTTCGTACCGGCCTGCGGCCGCTGCCCGAGCTGCGCGTCGGGTCACTCGAACCTGTGCGACATGGGCGCCATCACCGCTACCGGCATGCAATTGGCCGACGGCACGGCCCGTCACCACTCGGGAAGTGGGCAAGACCTCGCCCTCGGCATCGGCGCGCTCGGCACCTTCGCTCACCACACCGTGGTGAACGAGGCGAGCTGCATCAAGATCGAAAAGGATCTGCCGCTCGACAAGGCCTGCCTGCTCGGTTGCGGTGTGGTCACCGGCTGGGGTTCGGCCGTGTACGCCGCCCAAGTGGAGCCCGGCGACACCGTGGCCGTGGTCGGCTGCGGCGGTATCGGTTCGAACGCCGTGCAGGGCGCCAAGCTCGCCGGCGCCCGCGTGGTGGCCGCCATCGACCCCATCGAGTTCAAGCGTGAAAAGGCCATGGAGTTCGGCGCCACGCACGCCTTCGCCTCGGTGGCCGACGCCATCGCCGGCCTCGAAGAGACCACCTGGAACCGTGGTTTCGACAAGGTGATCATGACCATCGGTGTGGGCAACGGCGATGTGCTCGGCGAAGCCTTCTGGCTCGGCGGCAAGCGGTCGAAGATCGTCGTCACCAACATCCACCCCGTGGGCGAGGCCACCATCGCCATTCCGGCAGTGTTCCTCACCGTGTTCGAAAAGCAGCTCATCGGCTCACTGTTCGGCTCGGCCAACCCCCGCAAGGACATCCCCAAGCTGCTCGAGCTGTACACCCAGGGTCTGCTCGATCTCGACGGTCTGGTCACCAAGACCTACCCGCTCGAGGGCATCAACGAGGGCTACGCCGACATGAACGCCGGGAAGAACATCCGTGGCGTCTTGAAGTTTGTCTGAGCAAGGTTTGTCTGGGCAAGGTTTGTCTGGGCAAGGTTTGTCTGGGCACGCCCGCGATGTGACCGAGCGCTCGATGCGCCTCGTCGTCGGCCGGCGCCGCGAGCTCGAACTCGTGGTCGCTGCGCTGGCCGCCGACCGTCACATCGTGCTCGAGGGGCCTCCGGGCACCGGTAAGAGCACGCTGTTGCGCGCCGTCGCCCACGAACTCGGCATCGGTTTCGAGTTCGTGGAAGGTAATGCCGAACTCACCCCGGCGCGTCTGGTGGGTCACTTCGACCCTGCCCGCGTACTGGTTGATGGCTACACCCCCGACGTGTTCGTGAACGGCCCCTTGGTCACTGCCATGACCGAGGGTTCGTTGCTCTACGTGGAAGAGATCAACCGCATTCCCGAAGAGACGCTCAACGTGCTCATCACCGTGATGAGCGAACAGGAACTGCATGTGCCTCGCCTCGGCCGTGTGGTGTGTGCGCCAGGCTTCCGTCTGGTGGCGGCGATGAACCCGTTCGATGCGGTGGGCACGGCGCGCATCTCAGGTGCCGTGTACGACCGCATGTGCCGCTTGTCGATGGGGTATCAGAGCGCCCCCGAAGAAGTGGCCATCGTGGCCCAAGCGCTGCCCGAACCGCTCGACCCGCCGTGGGTGGCGAAGGTGGTCGAGCTGGTGCGCCGCACACGCGACCACCACGATCTGCGCATGGGTTCGTCGGTGCGCGGCGCCATCGACACCGCCCGTGTGGCCGCCAGCCTCGCTGGTGTGCGTGGCGCCAGCCCCTACGGTCGCGATGTGGGCCTCGACGCTGCAGTGGTGGCGTTGTCGGGCCGTGTGCGCGTTCGTGATGGTGCGAGCCGTACCAGCGAAGCGATCATCGTGGAATTGTGGGACGAGATCTTCGGTCGCCCCGATGAAGGCGACGACGAGGGAAAAGCCCAGGCCCCGACGGGGGCGGCCAGCAACAGCCACCGCTGAACCCACCGCCGCGCACCAAAGAGGGCGATGAAGCCGATGAGGCCGTGGCGCAGGGCCAACGCAAGACCACGTCGCGCCGCGACCTGTCGCGCAACCCGCGCTTCGAGCAGGTGTCGCCCGAAGTGGGTGAACTCGACGAAGCAGCGGTCGACGAGAACATGGCCGAAGACCCCGACGACACGATGGCGCTCATCGCCGACCTCACCGCCGCCACCGACCCCACACTGCGCGAACTGGCTCGTCGCCTCGCCGGGCGCCTGTTCCTCGATGTGAGCCGCCGCGGCCCCAGTCGACCGCGTGGTGTGGGCAAGTTGGTGGAGCAGCCCTATCGCCCCGACCGTGGCGACCTCGACATCGACGCCAGTATGGACGCCATCGTCGATGCCGGCGGGTTGCGTGGCCGCCAGGGTGTCGACCCCGAACGACTGCGTGTGCGCGCCTGGGTGCAACCGGGCACGGCACTGTGCCTGTTGGTCGACCGCAGCGGGTCGATGGGCGGCAAGCCACTGGCCACGTCGGCGGTTGCTGCGGCCTCGGTGGCCTGGCGCGCACCGAGCGATTTCAGCGTCATCGCCTTCGGGAAAGATGTGGTGGTGGCCAAGAGCCAAGACGTCGACAAACCGGCCGAGCGAGTGGTGAACGATGTGCTCGCCCTGCGCGGGTTCGGCACCACCGACCTCGCCGGGGCGCTGATGGGTGCGGCCGAACAACTGCGGCGCAGCCAGGCCGGGCGCAAGGTGACAATTCTGCTCAGCGACTGCCGCGCCACGGTCGATGGCGACCCGGCCGCGGCTGCGGCGATGCTCGACGAACTGGTGGTCATCGCCCCCGAGGGCGACAGCGACGAGGCGCAGGCGTTCGCCGGCCGGGTGGGTGCCCGGCTCACCACCGCGTCGGGGCCGTCATCGGTGGCCGATGCCATCGGCCGGGTGCTCGAAGGCTGACCGCAGCGCGTCGGCGCGTCAGCGACTCAGACGGTGCACTTCTGATCGCGTGGGGGCACGATGCCCTTCACGTTCTCGTCGGGCGGGGCCACCGTGGTGGTCGGTGCCAGCGTGGTGGTGGGCTTCACCGTGGTGGAGGTCGTGGTGGAGGTCGTGGTGGTGGGCTTCACCGTCGTGGTGGGCTTGCCGGGCGCCGTGGTGGTGGGCTTACCGGGCACGGTGGTGGTGGTCGTCGCGGTCGTGGTACTGGTGGTGGTCGACGTGGTGGTGGTGCTCGTGGTGGTGGTGGTGGTTTCGAACACCTGCTCGGGTGCACCGGCGAGAGGGGCCTTGCCCTGGAAGATGCTCAGGATCGACTTCATGTTGGCCCCACCGAGGCGGGGCAGCAGCACGGCGTTGCCCGAGATCTTGGCTCCTACCGCTTCGATTTGATACGTGCTGATCGACTCGGGCTTGAGGTTGCGCAGCACGCCCACCAGGGTGAGCATCGTGTCGATACTGAGGTCGAGGTCGACCACGACGTTCTGTTGGGCAGCCTTGATGAGGCCACGCGCCACACTGGGGTTGAGTACTCCCTTGTCGAGCGCGGCCGACAGCACGCGACGGATGAAGTCTTGTTGACGGGAGATGCGGCCGAGATCGCTCAATCCATCCTTGTGCCACTTGCCATCGGGCGTCTGGTACTCGTAATAGCGCGAGCGCACATAGGCCAGCCCCGACTCGCCGGTGAACGTGTAGCACCCCGTGGTGGGCACATCGAGGCCGCTGCCCTTGTCGCGGGCCGGGTACACGAACGGCACACCCACACCGCCGATGGCATCGACGATGGTCTTGAATGCGCAGAAGTCGACCTGCACGAAGTGATCGACGGGCACGTGGAAGTTCTGGTAGATCGTGTCGATGAGCCGCTGCGGGTCGTTCTTCACATAGGCGGTATTGATGCGCTGGGAGCTGCCGCGGCCGGCGATCTTCACCCACAGGTCGCGCGGGAACGACAGCACGGCGGCACGTTGTGTGGCGGGGTCGACGCGCATGATCATCACCGTGTCGCTGCGCTCGCCCATACCGCTGCGGTCGCCGAACGCCGACGCATAGGGCGAGTTGGGGTCGAGGCAACTGTTGTTGTCGGCACCGGTGATGAGGTAGTTCTTCGCCGCCGGGTCGGCGGGCGCAAACGTTTCGGGCGGGCCGGTGGGCACCGGGGTGGTGCTGTCGACCGGTGACACCATGCCGGAGTCGGTGGTAGCGCTGGCGATGGTGGTGCCGGTGGGCGGTGCGTCGAGTGCCACACGGCCGATGCTGCTGCCGTAGTGCCGTGCGATGAGCAGGCCGCCAGCGCCACCGAAACAGGCGGTGATGACGATGCAGTTGACGATGAGCAACGAGCGCTGCTTCCAGCTCCGTCGACGCGGCGCGCGATCAGGGGGTGATGATGCGGCGCTCGACTCCATGGCGCAGCAAGGCTAGCGGTATCGGCCGGGCCGTAGGGGTGCAGCCCAACCGTGTTGCCCGGTTCACGCGTTCATGTCACCCGTTGCTGTTCACGCGTTGATGATGATCCCGCGGATGTTGTCGCCGTTGCGCATCGCGTCGTAGCCCTCGTTGATCTGATCGAGCGTGTACCGCCGGGTGATCAGTTCATCGAGTTTCAACTGGCCCTCGCGGTACATGCCCAGCAACTTCGGGATGTCGACCCGCGGGTTGAGCGAACCGAAGATCGTGCCCTTGATCTCCTTCTGCCACATCGCCAGTTGGAACAGGTTCACCGCCGCTTGGGTCTGCATCATCGGCGCGATGGCGGTGACCACGCAGGTGCCACCCTTGCCGGTGAGCGCGAGGCCGAGTTCCATCATGTCGCCATAGAGCACGCCCGGGGTCATGATCACCTTGTCGGCCATCTGGCCCCAGGTGAGTTCGGTGACGGCCGGCATCGCTTCTTCCATCGAGGCGAACGTGTGCGTGGCGCCGAGTTCCATCGCCTTCTCGCGCTTGAACTCGACAGGGTCGATGGCGATGACTCGCTTGGCGCCGGCCATGCGTGCCCCCTGCACCGCGTTGATGCCGATGCCGCCGATACCCACCACCACCACGGTGTCGCCGGGGGCCACATCGGCGCGCGAGGTTGCCGAACCCCACCCGGTGGCCACACCGCAGCTCACCAGGGCCACGCACTCGAGCGGCAGATCGTCGTCGACCTTGATGACCGAATCTTCCGACACGCACGCGTGCTGGGCGAAGGTGCCCACCTTGGCCATGAGCGTGACCGGCTCGCCGTTCACGAAGTGCCGGTGGGTGCCATCGGTGATCATGCCCCCGCCGAACGTGCCCCGGCCGTTGTCGCACAGGTTCTGCTTGCCGGTGGAGCAGTAGCGGCAGCGCCCGCACGACGGCACGAAGCTCGCCGACACATGATCGCCCGGCTTCACCGAGGTGACCCCGGGGCCCACTTCAACCACGATGCCGGCGCCTTCGTGGCCGCCGATCATGGGGAAGAAACTCTCGAGGCCCATCATTTCGCGCACCTCATCGGGCGGCACCATGTCGCCCGTCACGAGGTGCTCGTCGCTGTGGCACAGGCCGGCGGCCTTCCATTCGACGATCACTTCTCCAGCACGCGGCGGGTCGATGTCGATTTCCTCGACCGACCACGGCTGATTCGTTCCCCACAACATCGCAGCACGTGTTTTCATGTTCGTTTTGTAGCACTTGGCGAGGGGCGTGAAATCACCCGAGGTGACGAACCACGGTGAGCCGCTCGACTTCGGTACCGAGTGAGCGGGTCATCGTGTGGTTCACCTCGCTCGATACGACCTGAATGCCGATTCGTTCGAGGGCCCTTCGTCGGGTGCCGGTGCGGGCATTGATTTCGCCACTCCACCCAGCGTGGCCTGCGAGGCCGCAGCGCGCATCGATGTGATCGCGCAGGGCAAGTGCGATCGCCCCCGACCGCACCGAGCGGTCGACGTTCAGATGCGCGTGGGCCGGCATCGGGCGAGTGCGTTGATTGCGGCGGAGCGCTCGGGCGTCGAGCGCGCGGTCGGTGTAGAAGCGTCGACTCGGGCCGGTGAGACGCCACGTGAACAGCGCCCACAAGGTGCCTGCGATGAACCGATAGCCACGGGGCCGCATCCATCGTTCGTAGGCGGCCTCATCGGTGCACACGAGGGCGTACCCCACCACCACCCCGGCCGCGTCGAGTGCGACGGCTGCATCGTGTCGTCCGGGGCCGAGATACCAACCCAGGCAGAGTTGCCGGTACTCGTCGCGTCGCGCCAGATCGAACGACAGCGGTTCACCGAGCGACATCGTGTTGTCGAACAAGCGGTGAACAGCAGCATCGTCATCGGCCGATTGCGGGGGACGAACAACGATCTCAGTGGGCTGCCGAGCTGTACTCGCGACCACGACGGCTCACCCCCTCACCGCGGCGCTGGACGAGATCCTCCATCAGCGACAACATCGCCGACGATGTGGCCGACCACGTGAATTGCTCGGCTCGGCGTCGCGCCGCGTCGCGTGCTGTTGCGCGATCGGCCGAGGTGAGGGCCACGATCGCGTCAGCGAACCAAGAGGCCCGGTTTCCTGCAGCCGAGCGAGCCACGACCCGCCCGGCGATCGTTCCGTCGACGAGTTCGGCGAGTGCGCCGCCAGCGGGTACCACCACCGGCGTGCCGCATGCCAATGCTTCCAGTGCCGCCAACCCGAAGGTTTCAGCCTCGCACGGGGCGATGCAGACGTCGGCGTTCGAGATGAGGCGCGACAACACATCGCGCGAACCGACATGGCCGAGGAATTGCACCGGCAGGCCCACGCTCCGTCGTTCGAGCGCCAGACGAAT
Source organism: Actinomycetota bacterium (assembly GCA_037131575.1). Classification (GTDB taxonomy): domain Bacteria; phylum Actinomycetota; class Acidimicrobiia; order Acidimicrobiales; family Ilumatobacteraceae; genus VFMC01. The sequence goes on along the minus strand of JBAXQV010000079.1, from coordinate 5,584 downwards.
CGGACCATCGCCGACCACCACCAGTTCGGCGGCGATCTGGCGCTCTACCAGTACCCGCAGGGTGTCGATGGCGACCTCAGGTTCCTTCTCACTCGACAATCGTCCGACGATGATGAGCCGACGCGGCCCGCTCGAATCAACTGGCTGGTCGGCCGCAGGTTGGAATGCCTGCAAGTCGACACCGAGCGGTACACGGAACAACTGGGGTGCATCGACTCGACCGAACTCGGCCGCGGCGAAATCGGAACAGCACACCACAGCATCGACGGCACCGATCAGTCGGCGATTCCAGCGATCGGCCAGCTGAGTGAGCGGCAGGAACGCCGGAACTCGTCGAGCCAGAATGGCGTCGAGACGTTCGTGCGAGATCATCACCACAGCGGCACCACGGTGCCGTTGCACACGCGCCGAGCCAACAAGCGTCGTCTTGTCCGACAATTCGATCACATCGGGGGCGAGCCGTTCGAGGAGTTGATCGACGCGCCGAGTGTTCGTGATGGCCCGATAGCCACCCATTCCCGGAACGAGCGGGGCACGGAGCCTGATCTCCTCGACACCATTCACATCGCTGACGCTGTCGTGCTGTCCGGGCACGACTCGAACGACGTGATGGCCGCCAGCCACATAGTGCCGGCCGAGTTGGTCGAGCACCGTACGCAACCCACCCGAGGTGGGCGTATGGAAGTTGGCGAGCTGGACGATGCGCATCATGCGGCACGAGGTGAAGCCAGTGCCGGGAACTGATCACGAGCCACAGCGGTACGGGTGACGAGATCGCAGTAGGTGACAGCATGCACGCCTGCGAACCGAGCCGCGTCGATTCGAGCGAAGGTTCGTTCGGTCGAATCGATGAGTGCTCGATGATCGAGATCGCGGGGGTGCAGCGCGACACGTACCGATCGACCGCCGCGCAGTCGCCGACGGATGATCTGCTCGTTGGCGAGCCCAGCTGCCGCCGTGAGCGGACTTCCGGGCCGCTGCGAGAGCGCAGGAATCGGGAGCCGGCGGTTGCCGATGAAGTCGAGCACCGCCCATTGCGTGGTGGTGTAGGCGAAGCCGAGCTGACGCATTGCGCCAATTGCGTCGTGCGACGCCAACCAACCTGGCGGAGTGAAACCCACCGGCTCGAAACCGGCGGTGCGCATTTCGTCGAGGCCGGCACGTAACCGCCGTTTCGCCTCGACGCGGCCAAGGTTGTGGAACTCGCCACACCCCCGGGCAATCATCCGACCGTACGAGCGTCGCGTGACGGCCCAGGGCGAGGCGACGCCGGGTCCATTCGGATCCGCGACGCCCCGATGCTCCCAACCGTGGAGCGATACCTCGTGACCCTTCGATGCAGCCTTGTGCAACCAGTCGATGAAGGCAGGCGACGACTGGAGGCCGTCGCTCTCCCATGGCCCGGGAACCACGAGCAGTGTGGCGCAGATCCCGTAATGATCGAGCAACTGCACCCACTCGCGTGATTCATCGAACGTCGCTGGAGCGACATCGTGTACCGAGACGACCACCGCAGCCATGTCAGGCCACCGATTCGAGTGTGATCGTGGTGGCGGTCTTGCCGGCGGTCTTGGTGGCGGGCTGGAACGGCTCACCCGCGATGACCGACCGGTAGCGACCGACCAGTTCGTCCATCACGACACTCCACGGTCGCGACTCCACTCCAGCCCGGGCGGCCCGTCCGAACGACGCTCGATCGGCGGGCGAGTCGGCCAGCGCAGCCACGCCACCGACGAGCATCTCCGGTTGTTCGGGCGACCAGAGGTAGCCGTTGTGGCCGTGGGTCACGAGGTCGATCGGCCCCCCTGCCGCAGGTGCCACGACGGGCACACCCGATGCGAGCGCTTCCTGCACCGCTTGACAGAACGTCTCGTCGAGTCCGGTATGCGCGAAGACATCGAACGTTGCGTGGAACTGGCCAAGTTCGGCCCCGCCTTTGAAACCGACGAAGGTCGCTCGCGGCAGGCTCCGTTCCAGTTTGGCGCGCTCGGGCCCGTCGCCGACGATGACCACGCGCACGCCGGGCAAGCGGGTGACCGGAGCAAGGCGATGGATCTGCTTCTCCTTGGCGAGACGCCCGACGTAGCCGACGACCAGTTCGCCATTCGGGGCAAGGTGCCGGTGCAGCATCGGGCTGCGATGGTGGGGGTGGAAGCGCTGCAGGTCGACACCGCGCACCCACCGGTCGACGCGCTCGATGCCATGCGCACGAAGGGTCCATGCCGCCGCTGTGGAGGGAGCGAGGGTCACATCGGCGTGGCCGTGAACCCACCGCAGCCACGCCCAGAGGGGCGCGCTTGCGGCACCGACGCCGTAGCGCTTGGCGAATCCGACGATGTCGGTCTGGAAGATCGCCACCACCGGGATGTCGAGGTTCCTTGCGGCTCGCGCTGCACCTGCGCCGAGCACCGTGGGTGCTGCGAGGTGCACGACATCGGGCGCGAAGTCGCGCAGCGTCGATGTGAGGCGGCCAATCGGGAGGCCGACACGCAGCGAGTCGTAGCGCGGCAAGTCGACGGCGCGAACACGTACCACCGGCGTGCCGTGCACCACCTCGTCGCCCGGGCCTGGCGCGATCACGATCGCCTCATGACCTTGCGCGTCGAGATGTTCGAGCAGACGCAACACCGAGTTGGTGACGCCGTTCACCGCGGGCAGGAACGACTCGGCGACGATGGCTACTCGAAGCCGTCCGCTCGAGTCGCTGGTCGAGCGCCGAAATGGTCGTCGAAACGAAATCATCGGGGTCTCCGGATTGGTGAGTGAGCAGCATTGGCCAATGACATCTGGTTCGTCGACATCTGGTTCGTCGTCATCTGGTTCGTCGTCATCTGGTTCATCGACATCTGGTTCATCGACATCTGGTTCATCGTCAAGCTCGAGAGCGGGATGGCGGTGGCCAGCAGATACGCCCCCGCGATCACGGCGAACGCGAGCGGTGAACTCGTGGAGAACAGGAACACCCTGATCAGCACCCCGGTCACGTAGGCCAGGTTGCACAAGGTGTCGTAACCGCCGAAGACTCGCCCCAACGCGTCGTCGACGATGTGCCCCTGCACCGTCGAGTCACTGATGAGGCGCACCGTTTGGAAGCAGAACGAAGCGACGATCATGGCTGCCATCACGGCCCATGACTCACCGCTGAATCCTCCGAACAACATCATCGAGGTGCAGAGCAGGAACGATGCGAACACGGTGGCGCGGCGGCCGATGAACGAGGTGATCGGTACCACGAGCAAGGTGCCCACGAAGGCGCCGGTGGCGGTGATGCCGATGGCGAGCGCAAAGCTCGAGGCACTCAGGTCGTACCGCGCATCGGCGAGCAACACGAACGAACCGAACGCCGCCCCGAAGAGCAGGCGGTGCACCACGATGGCTGAAATGGCACCTCGCGTGGGAGAGGTGGTGGCAAGTCGTACGACCCGTCGAGCCACCGCGCCTTTCGACGGCGCATTGACCGCCCGTGGTGTGCCCCCACCGAGATCGGTCGGGTACCCCCGGTATCCGCACGCGGCCACCAGATGCAGCGCGATTCCCACCCCGAGCGCGAGGATCGGTGAGAACGCGAGGCACAGTGCACCGAGACCGAAGCCGATGGTGCCTGACGTCTTTTGAACCAAGCCGACCGTCGAATTGATGGCCACCAGACGGCGCGGTTCGACGAGATGAGGGATCGACGACGACCGGAGCGTGAAGGCCAAACCGCCAGCGGCGAGCAGACAACTTGCCGTCGAGTACCCGAGGAGCCGGCTGTGTGTGATCGGCACGGCAATCGCGCACAGCGCCAACGCGGCGCGAACGGTCGATGTGATGGCCAGCGAACGACGCCGCGACCAACGGTCCGATACGACGCCGGCGATCGGCCCGATGATCACATACGGCAATGTGGCGGTGATCAACAACTTGGCGATCGTGCCGGGCGACGCGCCACGTTCGAGTTGGAACACCACCACCTGGGCGAGCGCCAAGGAGACCATTGCATCGGCTACCTGCCCTGCGCCCTGCAACAGCAGGAATCGACGCACCAGAGCCGACTTCCACAGCGGGGGTTCAGCCACGGGGAGTTCACGGCGAGGAATGGTGGCTACAGCCATGTCGATCATGTCGTCGCTCCGGAGGGGATCGTGCTGTCCGCCTCAGAGGCGACATCGAATCGAACGGTGTGGTGCTCGTTCGTCGGCAGAGCGGTCGATCGCTGGAGTGACCGAATGCCCACGACGACCACGGGAGTGAAGACAGCAAGCTTCACCGTCATCGCTGACAACGCTGTGGTGGTGGTAGCTGCGGCGACCACGGCGGCAGTGAACACAGCTACTGCCGATACGAGGAGCGCTCGACACCACGCGCCCCACGCGAACGATCGGGGCCGAGTGCTGCCGAACGCGTCGGCCAAACGGCCGATCACGAACCACCACGCACACGCATTGGCGAGCAGCGTTCCGAGTGATGCTCCGACCATCCCCCAGAGCGCTGCGCCGATGCCCGCCAGCACCACATTGGCCGCCAGCAGTACCAGTGCCGAGATGAGCAGGTCGCGGGTGCGGTCGGCGGCTCGCAACACCAGGCCGTACTCAGCAACACGGTGCAGGGTGATGGCGGTGAACAATTGAAAGGGGAGTACCCCTGCCGCATAGGTGGGGGTGAACACGAGGTGGATCACTTCCGCACCGATGAGCATGAGGCCGGCCGAGAGTGGCACCACCAGGTTCGACATCGCGGCCGTCTGGGCGAGCCAGAAGTGGCGAGCACGGTCGCGGTCGCCTTCGAGGAACGCAGCCACGACACTGGTGACGACTGCGGCACCACCGGCATATGGCAGCACCGCGAGGAGTGGGATTTCCTGAGCCGCAACGGCGTACACGCCGGTGTGCGCCGGGTCGAAGAAGGAGACGAACCACTTGTCGACGCTGCGGTTCAGCACGGCCGTAGCGATGGTGAGCCCGAGTGGGAGTCCGTAGCGGAGCTGAACCTTCAGCATGCCCGACGGCAGTGCCTGCGTGTGGCGCGGGAAGTGTGTGGCGATGACGATGAGGAACAGCGTGAAGCGGCAACACGCTGCGAGGGCGATACCGCCCACCACCGCAGTGGGGCCGTAGCCGAGCGCTGCCGGCACCACGGTGGCCACGACGAAGATCGTGGTGTTGAGCAGGTCCCACCAGGCTGCACGGCCGGCGTATTCGATCGAGATGAGAGCCGGCTGGGCGCAGGCGCAGGGGATCTCCAGCGCAATGGCCAGCGCCAGCAGCGGCAGCGAGTGGGAGAGGTGGAAACGGCTGTGACCCAGCACCGGAGTGAGACAGATGAGCACCGCGGCGATGATCAGCGCCGTGAGGCCCATGATCGACGCAGTCTGGCGCACCAGAGCGCGGCGTTGACCGGTCTCGACGCGAGGCATGAAGAACAGCAGGCTGTGTTGCAGGTTGAGGGTCCCGATGGTGACAGCAGCGAGGTAGATGCTCAAGAGCAGCGCGATCTGGGACCAATCGTCGGGTGACAGCAGGCGCACCAGTGCGATGGCGATGATGAGTTGGCTGGCCTTCACTGCACCCTGGCCCACGGCGATGGCCCCGGTGCGTCGGGCCAC
>JBAXQV010000078.1:0-13626 GCA_037131575.1 Actinomycetota bacterium | reverse complement strand
AGCACCACCATCTGCTCGGGGGCCAACAAGGCATCGGCACCCATGACGTCGCGGGAGATCTGGGTGTGCTCGGGCGTGGTGAAGTACGGGTGCGAACCGTTGGCCCGAGTGGCCGAGAGTTCGAGCATTTTCGGCCCGAGCGCGGCGAGAATGCGCCCCGGGTCGGCCTCAGGGCCACGCGCCATGAACAACGCCTTGTCCATCTTGTCGAGGTACTCGGCCATGTAGCTGTAGGGCTTCGAGTAGTCGTGCTTGCGGATACCGGCCACGAGGTGCCCGTGGCTCACGCCGAGGCCCAGCAGGAACCGGCCGGGGAACGCCTCGGCCAGTGTCTTCTGCCCAGCCGCCATGGTCATGGGGTCGCGGGCGTAGATGTTGGCGATACCGGTGGCGAGCTTCAAGGTGTTGGTGGCACCGAGCAGCACGGCCGACGACACGAACGGGTCGCGACCCACGGCCTCGGCCACCCACAGTGCGCCGAACCCGAGTTCCTCCACCAACTGTGCTGCGCGCTGCGCCTCGGGCGTGGGCAGGGCATCGATACCGCCGTACCAGATTCCGACCCGACCGATATCGACCGACGGCTTGCTCATTGGAGACACCCTTTCGCTGCTGACAGACTCTGCACAGTGTGGACTGCCGCGATGCGGGCCGACGAACCCATCACGAGAGAATCCGAGCCGTATGCACGCCATCAGAACCCCCGACGACCGCTTCGCCCATCTCCCCCGGTTCCCCTTCGCGCCGCACTATCTCGAGTGGAACGGGCTGCGCGTGCACTATCTCGACGAAGGCCCCGCCGATGGGCCGGTGATGCTGCTGGTGCACGGTGAGCCCACGTGGAGTTACCTGTACGCAGGCATCATCCCCGCGCTGGTCGCCGCCGGCTACCGCTGCATCGCCCCCGATCACATCGGCTTCGGCCGGAGCGACAAGGTGGTCGACGACAACTGGTACGTGATCGAACGGCACTGCGAGGTGCTCCGCCATGTCGTCGACACCCTCGATCTGCGCCACGTCACCGTGGTGGTGCAGGACTGGGGTGGCCCCATCGGGTTGCGTCAAGCCGTCGACCAACCCGACCGCTTCGACCGGCTGGTCATCCTCAACACCTGGCTGCACCACGAAGGCTTCGAATACTCCGACGGCGTGCGCGTGTGGCGCATGCTCGCCATCGACCCCGAGAAGCTCGGCGGCGACATGCCCACCGGCCGCATCGTGGCGGGAACGCTGCGCCGGCCCGGGCACGACCTCGACGAAGTCACCGCCGCCTACGACGCCCCCTACACGGGTTACGACTCGAAGGCCGGAGCACGCCGCTTCCCGTGGTGCATCCCGTTCGGAGAACCCGAGGCAGGCAACGCTGCCCAACAGCAACGGTGCTACGACGCGCTGTTGGCCTGGCCGAAGCCGGTGCACGTGATCTTCGGCGACGCCGATCCGGTGTTTCCGGCCGAATGGGGACGCACCTGGGCCGATCGCATCCCTGGCGCCACGTTCGACATCATCACCGGGGCAGGCCACTTCGTACAGCAAGATGCCCCCAACGACCTCGTGGCCACCATCCTGCACCGCTGTGGCTTGGCCCAGCAGGGTTGACCTCGACCGGTATTCGCCCAGGTTCATTGCCGAAACCGCGCAACTGCGGTACCGTACGTTCCGTGACTAGCCATTTCGGCCTGCTGCTTCTTCTTCCGTAGGGCAAGCGCCCGATATTCGTGCTTGCCCGAAACCCCCCGCCACCCGGCCGGGGGTTTCTTGATTTTTCGACCCGACTTCACTCACTGGAGAACCCGATATGCCTCCCGCACCGGTCACCCCGAAGACGATGCCCTTCCACAAGTACCAGCGCGTCATGCCGCTGTCGCTACCCGATCGCACCTGGCCCGACCGGGTGGTCGACGCCGCCCCGTTGTGGTGCTCGGTCGACCTTCGCGACGGCAACCAGGCACTCATCGACCCCATGGACCCGCAGCGCAAGCGGCGCATGTTCGATGCGCTGGTGAAGATGGGCTTCAAGGAGATCGAGGTCGGTTTCCCATCGGCCAGCCAGCCCGACTTCGACTTCGTGCGCCAACTCATCGAGGACGACCTCATCCCCGACGATGTGACCATCCAGGTGTTGGTGCAGTGCCGCCAAGAACTCATCGAGCGCACCTACGAGTGCCTGCAGGGTGCGCCGCGGGCCATCGTGCACTTCTACAACTCCACCAACCCGCTGCAACGCGAGGTGGTGTTCAACCTCGACAAGGCCGGCATCGTCGACATTGCAGTGAACGGCGCGCGCCTGTGCAAGAAGTTGGAAGAGACCGTGCCCGGCACGCACATCCGGTACGAGTACTCGCCCGAGAGCTTCACGCTCACCGAGCCCGAGTTCGCCATCGAGGTGTGCCATGCGGTGATGGACGTCATCGAGCCCACCCCCGACCGGCCGCTCATCCTGAACCTGCCCGCCACGGTCGAGTGCTACACACCCAATGTGTACGCCGATGTGATCGAGTGGTTCGGGCGCCACATCCGCCAACGCGACAGCGTGGTCATCAGCCTCCACCCGCACAACGACCGGGGCACCGCCACGGCGGCAGCCGAATTGGGCGTCATGGCCGGCGCCGACCGAGTGGAAGGCACGCTGTTCGGCAACGGTGAGCGCACCGGCAATGTCGACGTGGTGAACCTGGCCATCAACCTGTTCGTGAACGGGGTCGACCCGCAACTCGACATCAGCGACATCGATGCGTTGCGACGCACCGCCGAATACTGCAACCGCCTGCCGGTGCACCCCCGCCACCCGTGGGTGGGCGACCTGGTGTACACCGCATTTAGCGGTAGCCACCAAGACGCCATCAAGAAGGGCTTCGAGGCGCTCGATCGCAAGGCTGCAGCATCGCCCACCGGCGAATACGACACGTGGGGTGTGCCGTATCTGCCGCTCGACCCCAAGCATCTCGGCCGCAGTTACGAAGCCGTCATCCGCGTCAACAGTCAGAGCGGCAAGGGCGGTGTGGCCTATGTGATGAAGACCGAGCACGGCTTCGACCTGCCGCGCCGGTTGCAGATCGAGTTCTCGAAGAGCATCCAACACCTCACCGAAGATCTCGGCACCGAGATCAGCCCACTGGTGATGTGGGAGGCATTCCAGGCCGAATACCTGCCTGCCGAACCGCGCTACCGCCTGCAGTCGCACGAGAGCCGCAGCGATGGCGCCACGGGCCGCACCACCATCACCGCCCAACTGCTCGTCGACGGCGCGCCGCTCACCATCACCGGTGAAGGCAACGGGCCCATCGATGCGTTCGTGCGCGCGTTGCGCGCCGGCGTGGGCGCCACCCTCGACGTCACCGACTATGCCGAGCACGCCATCGGCACCGGTTCCGAGGCGGCCGCCGTGGCCTATGTGGAAACCACCTCGCCCGGTACGGGTGTGCTGTGGGGTGTGGGCACCGACCCCAACACCTCCACGGCCTCACTGCGCGCCGTGCTCAACGCCCACGAGCGCTCGCAGCGCTGATCGGGTACATCTGGAGCCTCAGCGACGACTAGGTTGAGCGGAGTTGGGTGCGGTGTGCCGCGCCGGCGATCGTGAGACGAAAGGGAACCACCATGAAGGTAAGTGTCGATTTCGATGTGTGTGCTTCTACGGGCGCATGCATGCAGGTCTGCCCCGAAGTGTTCGAAGTGCGCAGCGACGGGTACCTCTACATCCTCCAAGAGGAGCCGGGCGAAGAACTCCGCGACAAGGTGCAGTCGGCTGCCGACATGTGCCCCACCGCGGCCATCAGCATCGAGGGCTGACCCGCGTGGGGTTCATCGACACGCTGCAGGCGGCGTGGCAGCGCAGTGGCTCGATGCTTTGCGTTGGGCTCGACCCCGATACCGCGCGTATGCCCGCACCACTGGGCCGGATGCACCCACGGATGGGCATCGAGCACTTCTGCCGTGCCATCGTCGATGCGACGGCCGATGTGGTCTGCGCATTCAAACCGCAGATCGCCTACTTCGCCTCACAGGGCGCCGAAGAGGAACTCGAGCGACTGTGCCAGTACATCCGCGAGACCTACCCCGATGTGCTGCTCATCCTCGATGCCAAGCGCGGCGACATCGGCCCCACCGCCACGCACTACGCCCGCGAAGCGTTCGACCGCTACGGCGCACATGCAGTGACGGTGAACCCCTACCTCGGCACCGACTCGGTGGAACCCTTCCTCACCCACGGAGGCGGCGGCGTGTTCGTGCTCTGCCGCACCTCGAACCCCACCAGCGGCGACTTTCAGAACCTGGTCACCGACGGCGAACCGCTGTATCTGCACGTCGCCCGGCGGGTGGCCGAAGAATGGTCGCACATCGGCGACTGCGGCCTGGTGGTGGGCGCTACGTACCCCGATGAACTGCGCCAAGTGCGCGAGGTGGTGGGCGACCTTCCGCTTCTCGTTCCTGGTGTGGGCGCCCAGGGTGGCGATGTGCAGGCCACGGTTGCCGCCGGCCGCGCCAACACTGGATACGGCATGGTCATCAACTCATCACGAGCAATCCTGTTCGCGTCGCACGGCTTCGACTACCCCGACGCTGCACGCGCTGCGGCCATCGCCACACGCGACGAGATCGCCAAGTACGCAACCGCCTGAACGGCGCACGCCAGGCCCAGAGATCAGGCCCGGAGGATGTCGACGCGAGCGATGCCAGGGGCGGCACGCAAGGCGTCGATCACATCGGCCGGCACAGGACCGCTGGGGGCGATGAGCATGACGGCCGTACCGGGCTCGGCCGCACGGCCAACGTCCATGTCGTCGATGTTCACGCCCGCATCACCGAGCAGGGTGCCCACCGTACCGATGACGCCCGGGCGGTCGTCGTTCGACACCATGAGCATCAGTTCGGCCGGCGGCACGTCGAATGTGTGCTCGTCGATCTCCACGATGCGTTGCTCACCCTTGCGGCCCACGATGGCGCCCGAGATGGAGTGCCCGCCGCCATGGACACGCAGCAGGTTCACGAAGTCGGTGGCCGTAGCGCTCGAGGTTTCGCGAACCTCGATGCCATGGTCTTTGGCCAGTTGCGGTGCGTTCACATAGGTGACGGGCTCGTCGCTCATGAACCCGAAGAACCCCTTCATGGCGGCCAGGGCGACGATGCGCGTGTCGTAACCCGCGATCTCGCCTTCACAACTCACTTCGATGGCACCGGGCGAACCGGCCACCAGCGATGCGAACAGCCGCCCCAGCCGTTCGGCCAGAGGCAGGAACGGGCGCAATGTTTCATTCGCTTCAGCTGCATCGACGTTCACCGCGAACGGCACGAAATCACCCGCCAGGGCCAGCAGCACCATGTCGGCGATGGTGTCGCCCGCTTTGTCTTGTGCCTCACGCGTTGAAGCACCCAGGTGCGGTGTGACCACCACCGAGTCGAGTTCGAACAGCGGCGATGAGGTGGTGGGCTCGGTGACGAACACGTCGAGCGCTGCGCCAGCGATGATGCCGTCGCGGATGGCCTCGGCGAGGGCGGCTTCATCGACGATGCCACCGCGGGCCACGTTGATGACCCGCAGCGACGGCTTCGCCTTCAGCAGTAGATCGCGGTTGATGAGCCCGGTGGTTTCCTTTGTCTTCGGAAGGTGAATGGTGAGGAAGTCGCTCTCGGCCACGAGTTGGTCGAGGCCCATCAGTTCCACACCCATCTGCCGGGCCCGATCGGCCGACACGAACGGATCGAACGCAACCAGGCGCATACCGAACGCACGGGCACGGTCGGCAACCAGCTTGCCGATACGCCCCAGCCCCACCACACCGAGGGTCTTGTCGGCCAGTTCGACACCTTCCCACCGGCTGCGCTCCCAGCGCCCTGCCTTCAATGCCGCGTGCGCCTGGGGCACATTGCGCGCCTGCGCCAGCAGCAGCGCCATGGTGTGCTCGGCCGCCGACACGATGTTGCTCTGCGGCGCATTCACCACCATCACACCGCGGCGAGTGGCCGCAGCCACATCGACGTTGTCGAGGCCGATGCCAGCGCGGCCCACCACCATGAGGTCGGTGGCCAGTTCGAGCAACTCGGCGTTCACCTGTGTGGCCGAGCGGATGATGAGCGCGTGCGCCCCCACCACTGCGCTGGCCAACTTGGAGAGGTCGAGTTCGACATCGACCTGGTGGCCGGCAGCGCGGAGGCGATCGAGACCACCTTCAGCGATCTCTTCGGTGACGAGAATTCGTGCCATGGCTCCATCGTTACCGCCAGCGCGGGCGAACACGAAATGAAATGAACAAAACGTTCAGGCCCCCTCGGGGTGCGCTGCCGGTTTCGGTTGCATTAGCGTGTCCCTCGTTCAAGTGATGCCGAAACGACCGTGGAGGTCAGCAATGTCGTACCCATTCCTCTCCGCCGATTGGATGGATGCCGCTCGCGGTATCCGCGAGAAGTACGCCGCCGAGGCTGCCAAGGTGACCGCCAGCATCAGGATGAACCAGGTCATCACCGATGTACCCGAAGGCGTGGGCGCAGACTCGACCCTGAAGGCCTACATGGACACCTCATCGGGTGAAGTGGTGATGGAACTCGGCGAACTCGAAGCGCCCGATCTCACCGTGACCGTCGACTACGACACCGCCCGCAAGCTGTTCGTCGACCAAGACCAGGCTGCCGGTATGCAGGCCTTCATGGGCGGCAAGATCAAGGTGCAGGGCGACATGATGAAGATGATGGCCATGCAGACCTCGATGCCGCAGGACGACATCGCGAAGACCATCGCCAACGAAATCAAGGCCATCACGCTCTGACCCCCGAGGGGGTGGAGCTACCGCGCCACCGCCTTCAGCGGCGCGGTGTCGACCGCACGAACCAGGCAGCCACCACACCGGCGGCAGCAATGACCGTGGCCACGATGAAGGCCACGTGGTACGAACCGAGGTGGCCTGGCCCGGCGTCGACGCTCACCGTGGCCAACACCACGGTGCCTACCACCGCACCCAGTTGGGTCATCAACTGCTGCATGGCTCCGGCCACCCCAAGTTCACCGGGGTGCACCGCGCCTGCCACCAGCGCGGTAAGCGCCGGAAAGGCCACGCCCAGGCCGAGACCGGACAACGCCAACGCAAGCACCACGAACCAGATGGAGCTGTGGGCCCCCACGGTGGCCCAGCACAGCATCGACAGTGTCACCGCCACCGCACCGGCCACTGCAGTCGAGCGTTCGCCGGCGCGCACGGCCACCGCGCCGGCCAAGGGCGCAGCGAGCGAATAGGCCAGCGGGCGAGCGATGACCACATGACCCACCTCTAAGGTGCTGAGCGACAAGGCGTCTTGCAGCACCAAGGGGGCCAGGATGAAGCTGCCCATGTACGCGCAGTTCCCCAACGCCTGGGTGAGCATCGGGAACGCCACATTGCGGGTTCGGAACCACTCGAGCCGCACCAGTGGGTCGGCCACCCGCTGTTCCACCACCACGAACACCATCAACGATGCAGCGCCCACCACCAGGCAGGTGAGCGTGGCCGCTGAGGTCCAGCCCCAGTGCGGCCCTTGGCTGATGGCGGCCAGCACCAGGCTCGCCCCGGCCCCGAGGGTGACCGAACCGGCCACGTCGAATCGAACGCCGGGCATGCGGGCCGTATCGGGCAGCAGCCACATGGCCAGTGCCACACCGATGAAGCACAGCGGTGCCTGAACGAAGAAGATGGCCCGCCACCCCACTGCGTCGATGAGCGGCCCACCGGCCACCACACCCAGCACCGGCGCTCCGCCCGTGACGAAGCTGTAGTAGCCGAGTGGTTTCACCCGCAGTTCCGCCGGGAACAATCGGTTGATGTAGGCCAACGTGGCCGGGCCGCAGGCCGCGCCAGCCGATGCCGACAGCACACGAAACGCCACCATCGAGCCACCGTTCCAGGCGAGGCCGGTGGCGAACGCGAATGCACCGGCCACTGCCAGGCCGCCGATGAACACCCGCTTGTGCCCCCACAGGTCGCCCGCCTTGCCAAAGGCCGGCCCCACCACGGCGAAGGCCAACATCGGCCCCGTGATGGCCCAGGTGAGCAACGCCTTCGACGAGTGCAGATCGGTGGCGATCTGCTTCAACGACACCACCAACAAGGTGATGGTGAAACTGACGGTGAACAGACCGCCGAGCACAATCCACAACACAGCCCACGGGTGGGTCACCGCGCCCGAATCGCTCGACAGGCCGGGTTGAGAAAGTGTGTCGGCGGGCCGAGTGATCTCGGCCGAACTCATCGACGCTCTGGTGGGGTCACGGCTCGGAAATGGGGGCCAGCGCGTCGGCCAATTCGCCGACCGTCCACTTCTCGCCACGCTCGACGCCCGGCCCGCGCGACCATCCTTCGAGCTTGGTGACCATGCCACCCTGCACCAGGAAGGTTTCGCCCGTGAATGCGCACGACTCGCTGGCCAGATATGCCACCAGCGGCGAAATGTTGGCCGGGTCCCATGGGTCGAAGCCGGTTTCAGCAGGCTTCATGATGTTCTCGAGCCCGGGGGTGGCCAGGGTGAGGCGAGTACGCGCCCCGGGGGCGATGGTGTTGCTCTTCACGTTGTAGCGGCTCAACTCCTTCGCCACGATTTCGCTGAACGTGGCGATACCGCTCTTGGCGGCGCCATAGTTGCTCTGGCCGGGGTTCGAGAACAGCCCCGACGTCGACGATGTGTGCACGATGTGGCGAGCCTTGGTGACACCGGCCTTGTGCTGTTCGCGCCAATACGACGCTGCCCACCGGGTGGGTGCGAAGTGGCCCTTCAGGTGCACCGCGATGACGGCATCCCATTCCTCTTCGGTCATGTTCACCAGCACCCGGTCGCGCAAGATGCCGGCGTTGTTGACCAAGATGTCGAGATCGCCGAAGGCTTCGACTGCGGAGTTGATGAGCCGCTGCGCGCCTTCCCAATCGGCAACGTTGTCGGCATTGGCAATGGCCTCGCCACCCATCGCTTGAATCTCGGCAACCACCTGTTGGGCTGGCGTGGCGTCGACGCCCGTGCCGTCGTTGCTACCACCGAGGTCGTTCACGACCACCTTGGCACCCTCGGCAGCGAACAGCAGCGCGTGTTCGCGACCGATCCCTCGCCCTGCACCGGTGATGATGGCAACGCGTCCGGCGAGTGCGCCCATGATGCGATCTCCCTCTGAATGACATCGACAAGTCGCCGCGACAAGTCGATAGGCCTGACGCTAGCCAGTCGGTGAGGGGTGGTGCCCAGTCAGGGCTTGGAAGTAGCGGGAACGGTGCTGGTCGCAGGCACCGCGAACGTCACGTCGACGGCCGTGCCGCGCTCGAGTTGTGCGCCTGCAACGAGCACTTGCCCATTGGCTTCCGACAGCACTACCACACCCGCCTGGTCGCCTTTCACCTTGCCGAGTTTCAGGCCCGCTGCAGAGAGCGCGTCGCTCGCTTGTTGCACCGTGAGCGCTGCCAGCGGCGGCACTGCGACGAGGTCGGGACCCTTCGACACGGCCACGGTGACCGTGCCGCCGCGGTCGAGTTTGGCATCGGCGGCAGGATCTTGAGTGACGACGCTTCCAACGGGAAACTTCGAACTGAACACATCGTCAGCTTGGGCGATGACCAACCCGAGGTTCTGTAACGTGGCGGTGGCGTCGGCCAGCGTTCGACCAGCGAGCGACGGCACGGTGCGTGGCTCGGGCCCCGCCGACACCTTCACTTCCACGACGGTGCCCATCACCACGTTGTTGCCCGCCACCAGGCCAGGTTGGCCCGGTACTTGCCATGAAATCACGGTGTCGGCGGGAATGGTTTCGTCGAACGATTGCTCGCCCAATTGCAACACCAGGCCCGCCGCTTTGAGCTTCTGTGTGGCGTCGTCGACCGTGAGGCCACTGAGCTCGGGTAGCACCCGCGGCGCGGGGCCGGCACTGATGACCAAGGTGAGGACCTTGCCCTCATCGAGCTTCACACCAGCCTCGGGTTCGCTGCGAATGACGACGCCCACGGGCACCGAATCGCTCGCTTCATTACGGTCGGTGATACTCCACTGATACTGGCTCACCATGTTGAGCGCTGCGGCACGGTCGAGGCCCGCCAATGGCGGCACCACGTGGCTGCTCGTACCACCGAGGAACACGAACAGCGCAACAGCCACGGCCAACAATGCGGCAGCGATGGCCGCGAACATCGGCCAACGACGGCGACTGGTGCCGCGGGATGGTTCTCCGGGCGCAGTTGCCGCCGGCCCTGGTGCTTCGTCCATGGGCGACATCGGATCCACCATCGTGCCCGCCACCGGAGGTTGCAACGTGAGGTCGGCTGTCGGGGCTACGTTGTCGGCCACCACGACCTCCGCTGCAACCTCGAGTTCAGGCGTCGGCTCAGCCGGTGGCGCCACCTCGACCATCGGCGCAGGTTCTGCTTCGGCGAACAGCCCGGTGCCCACCAACGCGATGGGCGTGGGTCGGGGCAGTCTCTCGGCGGCCTGCACCAGTGCCTTGCCGAACTCGGCAACCGTGCTCCGGTCGGCCGGGTCGGGGCGCCCGGCACGTTCGAGCACCGCTGCCAACGGCCCCAGGTCGGCAGAGACAGGCATCAACTTGTCGACCCGATTGGAGAGTGTGGCAACTGTGGATTCGCCGACGAACGGCACCTCACCGGTGAGCGATTCGATGAGGCACAACGTGGTGGCATACACGTCGCTCTTCTGTTCGGCCGGTTGCCCCGAGGCCTGTTCGGGTGATGCGTAGCGAGCTCGATCGGAGCCGATGCCGTCGGGGGCACGCCACAGCTCGTCGGCCACCAGCGACGCCAATCCGAGATCGGTGATGCGCAGTTTGCCATCGTCGCCGAACACCACACTCGAAGGGCGCAGATCGCCATGGACGAGCCCTGCCTGATGGGCCATGTCGAGCCCACGGCACATGTCGAGACCCACCATCACTGCTTGCGACTGGGTGAGGCGACGGCCACGATCGTGGAGGTCGCGCAGACTGCCCCCGGTGAGATTCTCACCTACTACGAAGAACACAGAGCGCCCCGCCCACGAGGCTCGGCCGTACTCGATGACCTCCGACAGGTTCGGATGCCGCACACCGGCGGCCGCCGCCATGGTGGAGAAGAACTTCCCGGCGAATTCTGGGTCGCCGCCAATGTCGGGATGTACCACCTTCACTGCCACGATTCGGTTGGTCACCAGATCGACCGCTTCAAAGATTGCAACGTCGACACCCGAGCCGCGGCGCGCGGTCAATCGGTAACGATCGGCGAAGAGCCGTGGCAGCGCCCCTGTCGCCGACAGCCCGCCTGGAGATGCCTCGTCGTGCTCACTCATCGGTTCGGTCACGCTATCCGCTGGCATCCGCTAACCGATTGCACCTCACGTCGCTGTGACCCCTGCCCCTGCGGCCACTCGACGGTGGATTCGTGCTCACCACCGGCGAGAATGGAACCGTGCGAAAACGGCGCATCGACGTGAAATTGTTGGTGGCGAGCTTCGGCATCGCGGTGGGCTTGGTCTTCATCATCGCCGGTTTCCGTTCGTCGATCACCGGCCGCGAGCAGCAGGCGCTGCCAGCCGAGATCGAAGGGATCGATCCGGTGCGCGACGCCACTCAGGTGCTGCAGCAGACATCGGTGTTCGCCGACCTGAAAGCCGGGTACACCGGAACGTTCACCATCGATGGCATCGCGCTCGACACCTACGACCCCGATGCCGGCGATCCCAACGCCACGGTGTTGCCCAAGCCAGGGCAACAGATCGTGTTACCTCCGGTCACCATCTACGACCGCGGCAACGCCACCCTCACCTACGAACCCACCGACCAGGGTGCCATCACCAAGTTCGCCACCGGGAAGCACCGAGTGGTGCTGCAGTACTGGGAGCTCACCAAACCGAACCAGAAGTCGACGTTCAGTTGGGACTTCTACGTCGTGTGAGCACAGCCGACTCAGGCCGGAAGCTCACCGGTTTCGAGCAGCACCGCAAACCCCGCGTCATCGAGGATGGGCACACCGAGTTCTTCGGCCTTGCTGAGCTTGCTGGCGCCCGGTTCGGCACCCACCACCACTGCGAAGGTCTTCTTGCTCACACTGCCCGGGCTCTTGCCGCCGCGGTCTTTGATGGCGGCTTCCGCGTCTTCACGTGTGTAGCCGACGAGGGTTCCTGTGACCACCACGGCCTTGCCGGCCAGCACCTGCGGAAGCCGGCTCACCTCCACCTTGCCGAACTCCACGCCGGCTACCCGCAGCTTGTCGATGATGGCCTTGTTGGCCGGGTTGGCGAACCAGCGCGCGATCGAGGCCGCGATGATGGGCCCCACACCTTCGGTGGTGGCGAGGTCGGCTTCGGTGGCCTGTGCCACGGCATCGAGCGTGCCGAACGCCGAACTGATGGCCTCCGATGCCGACGGCCCCAACCCCTTTGCGCCCAGTGCGGTGAGCAGACGTGGAAGGGGCCGGTGCTTCGACTCGTCGATCGAGGCGATGAGCTTCTCGGCACTGATGCGCGCGAACCCCTCGAGCTGCATCAGTTGGTCGACAGTGAGCGCATAGATGTCGCCCGGGTCGGCCACCAACCCGGCGTCACTGAGTTGGAACACGGTGCGCTCGCCAAGCCCCTCGATGTCCATGCCTCCGCGACTTGCGAAATAGATGATGCGTTGATCGCGTTGGAACGGGCAGCTCGGCTCGACACAGCGCGTGTCGGCTTCACCTTCGGCACGCACCAGTTCGGTCCGCAGTTCGCACGGACACACGGTGGGGAACTGCCACGGTTCGCACCCTTCGGGCCGCAACGCCAGCACCGGCCCCACCACTTCAGGAATCACGTCACCGGCCTTGCGCACCACCACCGTGTCGCCGGGGCGTACATCTTTGAAGCGCACCTGATCTTGGTTGTGGAGCGTGGCCATGCCCACCGTCGAGCCGCCCACGAACACCGGCTCGAGCACAGCGAACGGGGTGGCGCGCCCGGTACGCCCGATCGACACCTGGATACTGCGTAACACGGTGGTGCGCTCTTCCGGCGGGAACTTGTAGGCAATGGCCCAGCGCGGTGCCCGTGAGGTGAAGCCCAGCACCTCGCGCTGGGCCAGGTCGTCGACCTTGGCCACAACACCGTCGATCTCGTAGCCGAGATCGTGACGGTGCTGTTGCCAGTGCGCGCAGAACGCGTACACCTCGTCGAGCGTGGTGACGCGACGGATCTCGGGGTTCACCGGGAAGCCGAGATGGCCGAGGAATTCGAGCGTGTCGTAGTGCGCTGCGAACGCAGGCCCGCCCACCACTTCACCGAGTTGGTAGCTCCAGAACGCGAGCTCGCGCGCTTCGGTGATGCGCGCATCTTTCTGGCGCAAACTGCCCGCTGCAGCATTGCGCGGGTTGGCGAACCGGGCGAGCCCGGCTTGCTCGGTTCGCTCATTGAGCGCCTCGAAACTGGCGATGGGCATGTACACCTCACCGCGTACCTCGAGCACCTCGGGCGCACCCGACGGCAGGCGCTTGGGCACACCGGCAATGGTGGCCACATTGGCCGTGACGTCTTCACCCACCTTGCCGTCACCGCGCGTCGCAGCCTGCACGAACACCCCGTTCTCATACCGCAGACTGATGGCCAGGCCGTCGATCTTCAACTCGCACACGAACGCTGCCGTTGCAGTGTCGAGCCCACGCGCCACGCGCT
>JBAXQV010000077.1:0-13780 GCA_037131575.1 Actinomycetota bacterium | reverse complement strand
GGCGAACAGCGGGCGCGAATCGAGCAGCACCCGTTCGGCCCGGTGTCGTTGCAACAACCGATCGAGCTGCGTCCTGCCGGCGCCAGCGAAGAAGTCGAGATGACGCACCTCCACCGACCACCGCCACCCTTGCGGAGCACGCCCGAGCAGATGGTCGAGCGCACCGAGATCGCGCGGGGCGAACGACGCAGGCAACTGCACCGTGAGCGATTCCACATTCGCCTGCAGTGGCTCGAACAAGGCCACGAACGCGTTCACCTCACTGTCGACATCACGCAGGCGACGTTCATGGGTGATGGTCTGTGGCAACTTGAACACGAACCGGAACGATTCATCCACCTGCTCGGCCCAGCGATGCACGGTGGCCGCCGGCGGCACGGCGTAGAACGTGGTGTTGCCCTCCACGGCGTTCACCAACGTGCGGTATGCAGCAAGCTCCCGCCCGGGCGGCGTGGCCGCCGGCAGGTACCGACCCACCCACGGCCGGTACGCCCACATCGGGCAACCGACGTACAGGGTCTCCGTCACACCGAGCGGGCCAATCCGTAGCGACGGCCGTCGCGGTCGACATCCACGAGGAGCCAACCGTGCCCCACTCGCCCGCTCAGCTGGGCGCGCACGGCAAGCCGCGCCGCCAGTGCCGTGTCGTTCGAGGCCGCAATGTCGTCGGCGGTGGCCATGGGCACGTCGAACCATTCAGTCGCTTCACGACGATCGGTGGGGGTGTCGGCGAGATGCCAGGCCACCGTGACGCGGTCGCTCGGCAACTCGCCGTTGATACCACCCAAGGTGCCGTAGTGGTTGTCGTGGTAGGTCACGCCCACCGCACCCAAGGCCCGCAGGTTCAGGTGCGCGTTGGCGAGCTGCAACGGGTCATAGGTCCAACGCATCATCGTGTACCCGTGTTCGAGACACCACCGCCGTTGCGCCTGTTTCAGGGCCACGCCCAAGCCTTGTCGACGCCACGCCGGGTCGACGGCCATGTAATGCGAGTGGAGTACGTGGCGCTCGTGTGTGGGGAAGCCGAACACCGAACCGACGATGTCGCCATTGCGGGCAGGGTCGAACGCGCCGATAGCCACTCCACCTTCGCTCACCACCGCCACCAGCATGTTCACCGAGACGCGATCGCCTTCGCCACCCCAGATACGCCCCTCGAACTCGGGCATCACCGCGAGTTCGTCGGCCGTGCGGAGCACTCTGAACTCGAGCGCAGCCAACGCGTCGCTCACGGGCGGAGTACCTCCACCGACTGGGTGACCTCACCCAAGAACGTCCGATCGAGCGTGACGCCGATGCCGGCACCTTCGGGCACCGGCATGATGCCATCGGTGGCTTCGAGGCGCTGTTCGGTGATGTCACGGGCGTAGGTGCGGCTCGCCGACGCCGTATCTCCGGGGTACACGAACCCGGGCATGGTGGCGAGATGGATGTTGTGGGCACGGCCGATACCTGTTTCGAGCATGCCACCGCACCACATCGGCACCGACCGGTCCACGCACAACGAATGGATGCGGCGCACGGCTTCGAGCCCGCCCACGCGGCACACCTTCACGTTCACCACAGCACAGGCACCGAGGTCGAGGGATGCCTTCACCCGCGCCACCGAGGTGAGCGATTCGTCGAGACACAGAGGCGTCTCGATCTCGCGGGCGAGCGCTGCGTGGTCGGTGATGTCGTCGTAGTTGAGCGGCTGCTCCATGTAGTGCAGGCCGAACCGGTCGAAGCTACGCAGCAACGCCGTGTCGGCGAGTGTGTACGCCGAGTTGGCGTCGACGGTGAGTTCGATGTCGGGGAACCGGTCGCGCACGGCGGTGAGCATGTCGACGTCCCAGCCTGGTTCGATCTTCAGCTTGATGCGCTTGTAGCCCTGGGCCACATGACGCTCGACACTGGCCACCGTTTCGGGAACCGGGTTCATACCCAGGCTCGCACCGACGGGGATGGCGGTGCGGTCGCCACCGAGCAGGGTACGCAGGGGCACTCCCTGCTGGCGCGCATAGCAATCCCAGATCGCCAGCTCCACACAGGCCTTGGCCATGGGGTTCCCACGCCACCGAGCCCACAGGTCGAGCAACTCGGAGGGGTGGTCGAAGTCGTTGGCGAACAACCACGGCACCACCGCACCGCGGATGACGGTGAGCGCGCCGGCGATGGTCTCTTCGCGGTACGACGGCAACGGGTCCATGGTCGACTCGCCGTAGCCCTCGACCCCTTCACTGCGCACCGTCACGATGATGGTGGTCTTGCCCGTCTCCACCCCGAACGAGGTCTTGAACGGCGAGACGAAGGGAAGGTGGATGATGCGGAGTTCGATCTCGTCGATGTGCACGGTGGGTCCTTGAACGTGGGTTGAGGGCAGGCCGCAAGGCGGCTACCAGGTGTCGATGTTGGGGCGCTTCTTGCCGCGCCGCCGCTCGGCTGGCGGCGCTGCGGCCAGCACTGCGGCGATGGTTCGGCGCGTATCGGCCGGGTCGATGACATCGTCGATCTCGAAGTACGACGCCGTGCTGATGGCCTTACCGTGCTCGTACATGCGGTCGACCATGGTTTGGAACGTGCGCTCGCGCTCGACCGGATCGGTGATGGCTTCCAGTTCATTGCGGTACCCGAGGCGCACCGCACCTTCGAGCCCCATGCCGCCGAACTCACCCGTGGGCCACGCCGCGCACATGAGCGGGCGTTTGGTGCTGCCACCCATCATCGCCTGCGCGCCGAGGCCATAGCTCTTGCGCAACACGATGCTCACCAGCGGCACGGTGATGTTGGCTCCGGTGACGAACAGTCGAGAGCAGTGGCGCACCAGTGCGGTTTGTTCCACCTCGGGCCCCACCATCATGCCGGGCGTGTCGACCAGGGTGACCACGGGCAGGTCGAAGGCGTCGCAGAGTTGCAGGAACCGAGCCACCTTGTCGGCACCGTCGGAGTCGATGGCGCCAGCGAGGTGGTTGGGGTTGTTGGCCACCACACCCATCGGGCGACCTTCGATGCGCGCCAGTGCCGTGACCATGCCGAGGCCGAAATCGCGACGCAGTTCGAGCACCGAACCCACGTCGAACAGACCGTCGATGACGGCGCGTACGTCGTAGCTGCGCTTGCGGTCTTCGGGAATCACGTGCCGCAACAGGCGCTGGTCGGGTGCCTCCCACGTGGGCAACACGCCCTGGAAGTAGCCGAGGTACTGCTGAGCCACACGTACGGCCTCGGCTTCATCGGCCACGGTGATGTCGACCACACCGTTGGCGC
This sequence comes from Actinomycetota bacterium, assembly GCA_037131575.1. Classification (GTDB taxonomy): domain Bacteria; phylum Actinomycetota; class Acidimicrobiia; order Acidimicrobiales; family Ilumatobacteraceae; genus VFMC01. Next base: position 10,534 of record JBAXQV010000077.1, on the reverse strand, counting down.
GCTGCACCTCCATGGGGCCGATCGCCTTGGGTTCGAACACACCGAGTCCACCGCCTTCGATCATGGCCGGGCCACCCATGCCGATGTTCGAGTCGGCGGTGGCGATGACCACATCGCAACAGCCGAGAATGGCGGCGTTGCCGGCGAAGCAATAGCCCGCGTTGATGCCCACCAGTGGCACCAGACCGCTCAGCTCGGCGAACAGCAGGAACGCGAGGCAGTCGAGCCCGCTCGAGCCCACACCATCGGTATCGCCGGGTCGGCCTCCTCCACCCTCGGTGAAGAACACCACTGGCAAGCGCGCCTCGGCGGCGAGTTCGAACAGGCGATCCTTCTTGCGATGGTTCTGCCCGCCCTGTGTGCCTGCTAGCACGGTGTAGTCGTACGACACCGCCACAACCCGGGCTTCGTGCCCGCTGAACGATGCAGCGTTCACGGTGCCGATGCCGCCGATCATGCCATCGGCTGGTGTCTTCTCGATGAGGTCGGCCAGGCTGCGGCGCCGGCGCTGAGCGGCCAGCGTGAGCGCGCCGTACTCGACGAAACTGCCCGGATCGACCAGATCGGCCACGTTCTCGCGAGCGGTGCGCCGGCCCACCTTGCGACGGCGTGCCACGGCATCGGGTCGGGCGGCATCGAGCCCCACGGCGTGGCGACCGACCGACTCGGCGAGGTCGGGGCGAATGTGGTCGGGGTCGATGGTGGCTACCGACTCGGCCGCAACAGCCTCCACGGCACCTGGGGTGAGTGTGGCCACCGTTTCACCGTGGGCGACGGTTTGGCCGGTCACCACGAGCACGGTGTCGATGACGCCGCTGTCGTCGGCCTCGATGGCGTGATGCATCTTCATCGACTCGATGAGCATGACCTGCTGCCCGGCGCGCACCGACTGCCCGGTTGCGACGTCGATGGTGACGATGGTGCCTTGCATCGGCGCGACCAGGTGAATCGTTCCCACACCGACGACGGTAGTTGCCCGCAGACCTCACGACGTTCATCGATCTGACTGAACTACGGTGCGGTACATGGGTGAATCGGTCGAACTCGACGTTGCCGGGCGAACCCTCGTCATCAGCAACCCCGACAAGGTCTATTTCCCCGGTACCGGTGCTACGAAACTCGACCTCGTGCAGTACTACCTGCAGGTGGGGCCCACCGTGATGCGCGCCATGTACGACCGGCCGGTGATGTTGCAACGCTTCCCCGACGGCACCCGGGGTAACTCGTTCTTTCAGAAGCGCATGCCCGCCAACGCACCCGAGTGGCTCACCACCACGGTGATGCGTACGCCCAACGGCACGCCGTCGAATGCGCTCGTCATCGCCGATCTCGCCCACCTCATCTGGGCCGTGAACCTCGGCTGTATCGGCTTTCACTCGTGGCCCATTCGTGCCAGCGACCCCACGCACTGCGATGAACTGCGCATCGACCTCGACCCCGGACCCGGCACCACCTTCGCAATGGCCCGCGAGGCTGCTGCCGAAACGAAAACGTTCTTCGCCGAACTCGGTATCCGGGCCTACATCAAGACCACCGGCAGCCGGGGCCTGCATGTATATGTGCGCCTCGCCCCCACTCACGACAGTTTCGCGGTGCGAGCGATAGCAGTGGCCGTTGCGCGTCGACTGGCCGCGCAGCGACCCGACCTCATCACCGATGCGTGGTGGAAAGAAGAGCGCGGCGAGCGCATCTTCGTCGACTTCAACCAGAACGCTCCGCACAAGACGGTGTTCGCGCCATGGTCGGTACGTGCTCGCGACCATGCTCCGGTGTCGTGTGGTTTCGAATGGAGCGACTTGCCCACCATTCAGCCCGATGACTTGACCATCGTCACGGTGCCCGAGCGACTCGACCGTCTCGGCGATCCGTGGGCCGATATGAACGACGATCCGCAGTCGGTGGAACCGTTGCTCGAACTGGCCCGTGCCGACCGGTCCGCCGGTGTTCCCGATGCACCCTGGCCGCCCGAATACCCGAAGATGCCCGGCGAGCCCACCAGAGTTGCCCCGAGCCGAGCGAAGAAACCGAGCAATCCCGCATGAGCAACCAGGCCCTCACGCCGCAACCGCATCCGTTGAACACCGATTTCACCTGGCACGACCACCACGGCCCGCGCCGTCGCCTCACCGATCAGCAGGTGCAGCAGTTCGATGAACAGGGCTTCGTCTTGGTCGAAGGCCTCTTCGATGCCGCCACCATCGCGACGGTTCGCGATGAGATCGACCGGTTCGAAGTGAAGTCGGAAGAGTTCCTCCAGACGATGCCCGACGGCACGATGTTCATCGCCACCGCCGGCCAGATCACCTTCACCATCCACCTGGTGGCGCAGAGCAGTATTGCTCGCCAATTCGCCGAACACCCCGGTCTGGTCGATGTGTGCCACGACCTCATCGGCCCCGATGTGCGCCTCTACTGGGATCAGGCCGTGTACAAGAAGCAGGAACCCACTCGTGAGTTCCCGTGGCATCAAGACAACGGCTACGCCTTCGTCGAGCCACAGGAGTACCTCACCTGTTGGGTACCACTCACCGACGCCACCGTCGACAACGGGTGCCCATGGGTGATGCCGGGCATGCACCGCGGCGGCACCCTCGTGCACCACACCACCCCGGTGGGCTTCCAGTGCTTGTTCGACTCGGACGGAGCTGTGCCGGTGGAGGCACCCGTAGGCAGCGCTGTGGTGTTCTCGTCGCTCACACCCCATCGCACAGGCCCCAACATCACCGAGGCGGTGCGCAAGAGTTACATCCTGCAGTACGCCCCCGACGGCGCCGAGGTGATCGACCAGGCCAGCCGCTCACGCGCCGCGCAACGCGACCCAGCACGGCAATTCTCAGTGCTCGTGAACGGGCAACCCGTCGACGGCCGATAGCCGCTCGGCCCGAAGTTGGGCCAGGTTCGGCACTACGGTGCCTTCCATGACAGAGATCGCCCCTGGCGAGGCGCGCAGCGTCGGCCCGTCGTACCAAGACCTTGTTGCCACCGACACCCGCGACGTTCCCGTTGCGCTGCGTTCCACGTCGTATCAGTACCAAGGCTCGGCCGATGTGGCCAAGAGTCGCTACACCTCCCCGGCGTTCGCCGCGCTCGAGAAGGAATACATGTGGAGCCGCACCTGGCAGATGGCCTGCCATGTCGACGACCTTCCCAAGGCCGGTAGCCATGTGGTGTACGACGTCGGCGACGAGTCGCTGCTCGTCACCCGCGGCTCCGACGGCGAGATTCGCGCCTTCCACAACTCGTGCTTGCACCGCGGTACGAAACTGCGCACCGACAACGGCCGGGCCGCATCGTTCCGATGCCCCTTCCACGGCTGGACCTGGGATCTCGAAGGCAACCTCGTCGACATGCCATGCGAGTGGGACTTCCCCCAGGTGGCCAACGACCCCACCAAGCGCAACCTTCCCGAAGCCCAGGTGGCCCTGTGGCAGGGGTGGGTGATGGTGAACCTCGACCCGGCCGCTGAACCGTTCGAGCAGTACGCCCGTGTGCTCGTCGACCACTTCGCCCAGTACGACATGAGCTCGCGGTACATCGCATTCCACGCGGTGAAGGAAGTGGGCGCCAACTGGAAGGTACTCATGGAGGCCTTCGCCGAGGCCTATCACGTCATCGCCACACACCCGCAGATCGTCGAGTTCTCCGGCGATGCCAACAGCGAGTACTCGATCTGGCCCGACAACCCCAATGTCACACGCTTCGTGAACGCGTTCGCCGTGCAGAGCCCACACCTGTCGGACACGTTGAGCGAACAGCAAGTGACCGACGCCTACCTCGCGTTCTCGTCGCGATCGAAGCAGGCCGAAACGCCTACGGTGGCCGACGGCCAGAGCGCACGCGAGGTGGTGGCCAAGGTGTTCCGCGACCGCATGGCCGAGGCATACCGCGCCAACCTCGACCACAAGAGCGACGCCGAGATGCTCGATGCAATTCTCTACAACATGTTCCCGGCGTTCGCTCCGTGGGGCGGCATGGGCCAGTCGATCGTGTATCGCTGGCGCCCGGGTGCCACGCCCGACACCTGCTTCATGGATGTCATCCGCATGGCCCAAGTGCCCGATGGTGAACCCCGCCCCGAGCGCGCCGCCACCACCGTGCTCACGCTCGACCAGAAGTGGAGCGAAGCACCCGGCATGAGCGGCCTCGCGGCCGTGTTCGAACAAGACATGGCCAACCTGCCCAAGGTGCAGGCCGGCTTGAAGTCCAGTGGCAAGCGCACGGTGAGTTTCGGCAACTACCAAGAGGCTCGGTTGCGCCTCATCCATCGCCTCATCGACCAGTACATCGTGACGGGTCTCACCGCCGACGGACGTTCGCTCAGCGAGGCCGCACCGTTCCTCGTGGGCCCCGACTGAGCAACTGCTCGAGAGTGGTCAGACGTTGAATTCTTCGACGAGCGGCGCATAGCGGTCCATCGCCCGCAGCGCACCCTCGCGGTCGAGCGCCGGCAGGGTGAGCGCCACGAACGAGGTGCCGAGATCGCGCAGTTCGGCCAAGTGCTCGCTCGTGGCCTGTGGCGCGAACACGCCCAATTGCAAGGTGGCGGGGTCGCGGCCATGGTCGGAGGCATACTGCTGCAGTTCCTGCCACTTCGGGCCCACCGAATAGCGACCCTCGATGGGCATCCACGCGTCGCCGTACTCGCAGATGTGGCGGAAGTGCAGCTCGGTGGGCGACGCACCCACCACGATGGGCGGGTTCGGTTGCTGCACCGGCTTGGGCCATGCCCAAGACGCCTCGAAGTTCACGTACTCGCCGTGGAAACTCGCCTCGTCCTTGGTCCACAACTCTTTGCAGGCGAGGATCTTCTCGCGCACTTCTTTGCGGCGCCGAGGGATGTCGACCCCGTGGTGCTCCATCTCCTCGTGGTTCCAGCCGTAGCCGATGCCGAACAGGAAGCGACCGTTCGAGAGTTGGTCGAGTGTGGCCACCTCCTTGGCCAGCCACAGCGGGTCGCGCTGCGCCACGAGCGTGATGCCGGTGGCGAGTTTGATGGTGGTGGTGACGGCTGCTGCCGCGGCGAGCGCGAGGAACTGGTCGTGGGTGCGCCAGTATTCCTCGGGCAACGGCGGTGCCCCCTCACGGCCGCCCCACGGGGTGCGTCGCGACGAGGGGATGTGCGAGTGCTCGGGGAACCACAGCGAGCGGAAGCCCCGGGCTTCAGCTTCACGGGCCAGCTCGATGGGTTGAATACCCTTGTCGGTGGGAAAGATGACGAGGCCGATGTCCATGCCCGCGACCGTAGCCGTCGCCACACCCCGCTTCTCGCTGCAGCCGCTCGGCTACTGTCGCTTCGGCACCGGGGGGCATGCGTGACCACTACAGGCATTACGAGTCGAACACCATTGGCGATGCCTCGGTTCGGGCTGGGCACCGCGCCGCTCGGCGGCTTGTTCACCGAGGTGGCCGACACCGACGCCACTGCCACCGTGCATCGTGCACTCGAGTTGGGCGTGCGCTTCTTCGACACCGCCCCGCAGTACGGGCACGGGCTCGCCGAAACCAGGCTCGGCGCCGCACTGCGCAGTAGCGGTGTGCCGCGCAATGAGGTGATGATCTCGAGCAAGGTGGGCCGCGTGCTGGTGCCCGGCAGCGACCCCACCACCATCTTCCACGGCATTCCACCGGTTCGACCCGAGTTCGACTTCTCGCCCGACGGTATCCGTCGTTCGCTGCACGACAGCCTCGGGCGCCTCGGTATCGACCGGCTCGACATCGCTTTGGTGCACGATCCCGACCATCACGAACACGACGCAATCGTCGGCGCGTTTCCCACACTGGTGGCTTTGCGCGATGAAGGACTCATCGGCGCCATCGGGGCTGGTATGAACCAGGTGGCGATGCTCGAACGGTTCGTCGAGCAGGCCGACGACATCGGGCTCGACATGGTGCTGGTGGCTGGTCGGTGGAGCCTGCTCGACCGCACCGCCGAACGGCTGCTCGATCGGTGTGCTGCCACCGGCGTGGCCGCCGTGGTGGGCGGTGTGTTCAACAGCGGCCTGCTGGCCAACCCGCAGCCCGGCGCCACGTTCGACTACGTGACAGCTCCCGAGCCGTTGCTGGCGCGCGCCATGAGCCTTGCCGCTGTGTGCAACGACTTCGACGTGCCGCTCACCGCAGCGGCATTGCAGTTCGCCGGGCGTCACCCCGGGGTGAGCGCCATCGTGGTGGGTGCACGCACCGCCGCGGAGGTCGAGGCGAATGCCGAGCATCTGGCCACACCACTTCCCGAAGCACTCTGGACGGCACTCGATGCCGTACTCGAAGGAACCGACACCCCATGACCCGCATCACTGCGCTCACCACTCGCGACATTCGGGCGCGCACCTCATTGCACCTCGACGGCTCCGATGCAGCCCACGCCGACCCCGACTATTCGGCGGCCTACGCGATTCTCACCACCGACCATGCCGACGGGCTCGAGGGGCACGGTTTCACGTTCACCATCGGGCGCGGTAACGACTTGTGTTGCGCCGCCATCGATGCGCTCGCACATCATGTCGTGGGTCGCGATCTCGACGAGATCACCGGCGACATGGCCGGCTTCTGGCGGCGCCTCACCAGCGACAGCCAGTTGCGCTGGCTCGGCCCCGAGAAGGGAATCATCCACCTCGCTACGGCGGCCATCGTGAACGCCGTGTGGGACCTCTGGGCCGCCACTCGCGGCGTGCCGGTGTGGCAACTCGTGAGCGAACTCACCCCCGAGCAGTTCGTCGATTGCATCGACTTCCGGTATCTCAGTGATGCATTGAGTCGCGATGAGGCACTCGACATGCTTCGTCGCCAAGCGCCGGGTAAACAGGCGCGTACCGCTGAACTGCTGCGCGATGGCTACCCGGCCTACATCACCTCGGCAGGGTGGCTCGGCTACCCCGAGAGCAAGGTGCGTGAACTCTGCCGCGAGTTGCGCGCCGAGGGATGGCGTAGCTTCAAGACCAAGGTGGGCATCTCCATCGCCGACGATCGACGCCGGTGCGAGGTGATGCGCGAAGAACTCGGCGACGATGTGCAACTCGCCGTCGACGCCAACCAGGTGTGGGATGTGCCTCAGGCGATCGACTGGATGCGGCAACTCGACGGCTTCAACCTGCGCTGGATCGAAGAACCCACCTCCCCCGACGATGTACTCGGGCATGCGGCGATTCGCCGTGCTCTGGCCCCCATGGGAATCAAGGTGGCCACCGGCGAACATGTGGCCAACCGGGTGGTGTTCAAGCAACTGTTGCAGGCCAGTGCCATCGACTACTTGCAAGCCGACGCCTGCCGTGTGGGTGGCCTCAACGAGGTGCTGGCCATTCTGCTGCTCGCCGCGAAGTTCGACGTGCCCGTGTGCCCGCACGCCGGTGGACTCGGCCTGTGCGAGTACGTGCAGCACATCTCGGCCATCGACTACATCGCCGTGAGCGCCGACCTCACCGACCGCACCACCGAGTACGCCACCCATCTCCACGAACACTTCGTCGACCCGGCCGTGGTGCGCAACGGGAGATATGTACTTCCCACGCGGCCCGGGTATTCGGCCACGCTCCTCCCCAATTCTTACGAACGACTCCTGTTTCCCACAGGAAGTGAGTGGCGGTAGCACGTCAACACCCGTTCGGGGGCGATACCGAGTGACGTATTGACTCACCCACGGGTGACATTTCCGCTCCCGTACATCACCCGACGAGTCACCCGGGTGATGTACGGCCTCAAGTACAGATCTACCGGACGGTCACAGCGTGGCAAGCCCACCACGCTGAGTGTGCGTTGTACAAGACCACCATGACCGACACCTCCCCTCCTTCGAACTCACTGTGGACTCGGCTCATTGCCGATGCGCATCGCGCGGTACGGGCAGTTGTCGATGTACGTCGCCAGATCGGCATCGCCGTGGTTCTCTCCATCTCAGCCGGCGCGTTGTGGGTGGGCGGCGTGGAAGCGCGCGCTGCGATGCGCCGGCTGTTCGAGCGCTCCAGCGATCAGGCTGCACAGGTGTCGCCCTCGACGGGGAGCAGCCAACACGGCGGCGGCAACGGCACGGGTACGGGCGGCGGTTCCGGGCAGGGCGGCTCGGGCAGTGGTGCTGCGGGCAGCGGTTCAGGTGCCATCGGAGCGATCGGTGCAGGTGGCAGCGTGGTGTTCGCCACCTGGGGCGACACGCTCACCCACTACGTGCTCTTCACCGATGTTGCTGCGGACGCACCGACCCCCGAGCCGCCCACGCCCACGACGCTGGCGACTGCCCCCGCTCCCGCCACTGCGATGCCGACACCGCCCACTGTGTCGACCGCAGGGCAATCGACGTCGGGTGCTAGCACGATGGAGGTGGTCCACGTCGATGGCAGCAGTGCGATGATGCAGGTACCACCCAAGTCGCTTCGAATGACCATCGCCATGGCCCCCGAACAAGCACTGGTGGCCGAGCACAACAACGACCCGGTGCAGCCCATCGTGGTGGTCGACGACCAGGGCGTGCTTGGCGCACCGGGCCACCGATACGTGCAAGCCATGGGCCGACTCATCGACACCGGCGTGCTCGACGATGGTTCCATCGGTCGCGCCGCGCCGAACGACACCACATCGGCCACGACGCCGTCGGCAACGTCCGATACTGCCGCGCCCGACGATTCCGTCACCGACACCGATGAGCGCGCGGTGATCGCCCGTCTCGAACACACACCCGGCGTCATGGGCGTCACACATCTCACCCCTGGCATGGTGCAGGTGAGCACCAATCGGCCGATGCCCGAACTGGTGTCCATTGCCGGAGTACGCGCCGTCCGTCCCGACTCGTTGCTCGTTCCGGTTGCCGTGGCTGCTTCGCCGTCGTTGCCGTCGGTACACGAGGCCGAAACCGCATCGCCCACTCCACGCGTGCTCGACAGCAACGGCACCGTCACGCCGGTGGTGGCCATCATCGACTCGGGGTTCGACCTCGGCCAACCCAGTCTCGCGGCATCGGCCTGGGTGAACCACGACGAGACCTGTGGCAATGGCATCGACGACGACAACGACGGGCTCACCGACGACTGCATCGGATGGGACTTCGGCGGCAACGATGCCGATGTGTACCCCGAACCGCTCGACCCCAACCGGGGGCACGGTTCTGCAGTGATGAACGTGTTGCTCCGCACCTACGGCCAGGCCCGCGTCGATAGCGAATCGGGGATACGCGTGATGCCACTGAAGGTGAGTCGAACCCGTGGAACGGTGCCGATGTCGTCGGTCGCGGCGGCCATCGACTACGCCGTGGCCCACGGTGCCGATGTGGTGAACGTTTCGCTCATCACCCCCGCGGGTACGACTCGTGACGAAGCGCAGATACTCGAAGACGCCATCGCGAACGCCGAGGACAACAATGTGCTGGTGGTGGCCGCAGCGGGTAACGATCGCGCCGACATCACGGTCACCCCGACCTGGCCGGCGTCGTTCGCGACCGACCACGACAATGTGATCACCGTTGGTGCCATCGCTGCAGACGGCACTCGAGCCACGTTCAGCAACAGCGGTAGCGCTATCACCCTCTATGCGCCAGGGGTCGATGTCGAGGCTGCTTCCTCGGGTTCGGCCACACCAGCGCAATCGGGCACCTCCTTTGCTGCCCCTGCCGTAGCCGCCGATGTCGCCCAACTCGTGGCAAACGCTCCGTCCGCCTCGCTGGCCGATCGGCGCGCTCAAGTGATGGCGCTCGCCACCGAGGGGCCCGCGGGGCCCACCATCGCACAGCACCTCCCACCCGTTGCATCGGCGTCGCCGGTGGCCGTGGGTGCCCCATCGCTGAACCCGATCGCTCCGGTTCTCGACGGGAAGTGGCACGTCACCGATGTACCCATGCGGCATATCGTCACCAGCGGTGGTGTCACGGTGCGTCTCGTGGGTAACTTCCCCGTACACAACGCACTCACCGTCAGCCTGGTGCAGCATGGGGCGACCATCGCCCGCATTCCCGCAGCCTCGTACGGTGAGGTGCTCGAGTTCACGGTTCCGGCCACGGCCGCGACAGGCCTTGTCGATGTGGTGGTCGAGTTCGACACCAATCGGCTCCATCGCCTGCAGGTAGCACGCGCGCTCGCCCTCGTCAGCCCGCAATCGCCCGACGAACCGGCCTCGTAGCGAGCCAACGCCGGGCGAGCATCACCATCGGTAGGCTCGATGGTGTGAGCACGTTCGACCTCCGCGCAGAAACCCTCAGGCGGCGTACGTTCGCGATCATCAGCCACCCCGACGCTGGTAAGACAACGCTCACCGAGAAGTTCCTGCTCAATGCTGGTGCGGTGGTGACCGCCGGTTCGGTGAAGGCCAAGGCAGGTGGGCGCAGCGCCACGAGCGACTGGATGGAACTCGAGCAGACCCGCGGTATCTCCATCACCTCGGCGGCCATGCAGTTCGACTATCGCGGCCACATGTTCAACCTGCTCGACACGCCTGGCCACCGCGACTTCAGCGAAGACACCTACCGCGTGCTCGCAGCCGTAGACGCCGTGGTCATGGTGCTCGACGCGGCGAAAGGTATCGAACCGCAAACGTTGAAGCTGTTCGAGGTCTGTCGCTC
>JBAXQV010000076.1:0-14081 GCA_037131575.1 Actinomycetota bacterium | reverse complement strand
GGCGACGCCGTGGCCGGGCGCAATATTCATGCCGCCATCTACGACGCACTGCGCTTCGCCAAAGACCTATGAGGCGCTCGAGTTACCGCTAGGTGAACCCTGGGCGTTCCGTATCGTGGGATTGTTCCACCAAGCGGAACCCTGCGCTATTCTTGGAACGATCGTTCCCTCAGTGTTGAGGGGCACCGTCCGTAAGGGGTTCCCATGGCCTTCCCGTCCGATCTCGAGATTGCCCGCGCTGCCACCTTGGCACCGCTCACCGACATCGCTGCGCAGATGGGAATCGGGCCCCACCTGCTCGAAGCGCACGGCGATGATTTGGCGAAGATCCGCCTCGAGGCCATCGACGAGCTGAGCGACCGGCCGAAGGCCAAGTACGTCGTCGTCACGGCCATCACCCCCACCCCGCTCGGCGAGGGCAAGACCACCACCACGGTGGGTCTCGGCCAAGCCATGAAGCACATCGGCAAGCGCGCTGTCATCAGCCTGCGCCAGCCGAGCATGGGCCCCACCTTCGGTATCAAGGGTGGCGCGGCCGGCGGCGGCTACAGCCAGGTCATCCCCATGGAGTTGCTCAACCTGCACCTCACCGGCGACTTCCACGCCGTGACGGCTGCACACAACCTGCTGTCGGCCATGGTCGACAACCACCTGCATCAGGGCAACGAGCTCGACCTCGACCTGCACAACATCACGTGGCGGCGCGTGCTCGACGTGAACGACCGTGCCCTGCGCAACATCATCGTGGGCCTCGGCACGAAGATGGACGGCATCCCCCGTCAGACCGGGTTCGACATCACTGCTGCTTCGGAAGTGATGGCCATCCTCGCCCTGTCCACCTCACTCGCCGACATGCGTGCCCGCTTGGGTCGCATCGTGGTGGGCTACACCCCCGCCGGCGAACCCATCACCGCCGAGCAATTGAAGGCCGCCGGCTCGATGGCCGTCATCATGCGTGAGGCGTTGAAGCCCAACCTGCTGCAAACTCTCGAGCACACGCCGGTCATCGTGCACGCCGGCCCGTTCGGCAACATCGCCCATGGCAACTCGTCGATCGTGGGCGACCTCATCGGCATTCGTGGTGGCGACTATCTCATCACCGAGGCCGGTTTCGGTGCCGACATGGGCGCCGAGCGCTTCTTCAACATCAAGTGCCGCAACTCGGGCATGGTGCCCGATGCCGCCGTGCTGGTGGCCACGGTCCGTGCGCTCAAGGCGCACAGCGGCAAATTCAAGATCACCCCAGGCAAGCCATTGCCCGCCGACCTGCTGGCCGAGAACCCCGACGATGTGCGCGCCGGTGCGGCCAACCTCATCAAGCAGATCGAGAACGTGAAGGTGCATGGTGTGTCGCCGGTCGTGGCCATCAACGCGTTCCCGGGCGACTTCGCCAGCGAGCACCAGGCCATCCGCGAAATCGCCGAGAGCGTGGGTGCCCGCGTGGCCGTGTGCACGCACTTCAGCGAGGGTGGCAAGGGTGCCACCGAGTTGGCCCAGGCCGTGGTGGAAGCCTGCGACGAGCCGAGCACGTTCCAGTTCTGCTACGAGTCGGACGCCACGTTGAAGCAGAAGATCGAAGCAGTTGCCACCAAGATCTACGGTGCCGCCAAGGTCACCTACACCTCGGCCGCCAACACCCAGCTCGACCGGTACGAGAAGAACGGCTTCGGCCACCTGCCGGTCTGCATCGCCAAGACCCACTTGTCGATCAGCTCCGATGCCTCGCTCAAGGGCGCCCCCACGGGTCACACCGTGAACGTGCGTGAGGTTCGTGCTTCGGTGGGTGCCGGGTTCGTGTACCCAATCTGTGGCGATATGACCACCATGCCCGGCCTCGGTTCGGCCCCTGCCGCGTCGATCATCGACTTCGACGAGAATGGCGAGATCGTGGGTCTGTCGTGACGGCCATCGTCATCGACGGCAACGTCGTTCGCGACACCATCCTCGCCGAGATTCGCGCCACCATCGACGCTGCGGGCAACCCGCACGTGTGTCTCGCCACGGTGCTCGTGGGCGACGACAAACCGAGCCAGAGCTACATCCGCTCGAAGCAGAAGAAGGCCGGTGAGGCTGGCATCGTGTCGCGTCATACCGACCTTCCGGCCACCGCGTCACAGGCGCAGGTGAACGACACCATCGCTTCGCTCGCTGCCGACCCCAGCGTGCACGGCATCTTGTGCCAGTTCCCGCTGCCCGATGGGCTCGACATGGAGCAAGTGCTCGAGCAGATTCCGTTCGAGAAGGATGTCGACGGGCTCACCGAGCGGTCGATGGGTCGCCTCGTGCGCGGCCAGACCGGCCATGTGGGCTGCACTCCCCTGGGTGTGATGCGACTGCTCGAGCGTTACCACGTGCCCACCGTGGGCAAGCGTGCGGTCGTGGTGGGCCGCTCCACCCTCACCGGGTTGCCCCAGGTGCTGCTGTTGGGCCGCAAGGGTTGCGATGCCACGGTCACGCTGGCGCACTCGCGTACGCCTGCAGCCGACATGATCGACCTCTGCAGTTCGGCCGACATCATCGTTGCCTGCGCCGGTCAGGCACGCATGATCACCGCTGCGCACGTGAAGCCCGGCGCGGCTGTCATCGATGTCGGTATCAGCCGCACCGAAGCCGGCTTGGTCGGCGACGTCGACTTCGATGCGGTGAAGGAGATCGCCGGCTGGATCACCCCCATGCCCGGTGGCACCGGCCCGATGACCATCGCCTGCCTCATGGAGAACACGCTCGCTGCGGCCCGCATGCAAGGCGCCTTCCCCGCCTGACCGTGCCATCCGGGCCGTGCCGTCGGGTCCGGGCCGTCGGGTCCGGGCCGGGCGTTCCACTTGGTGGAACGGTGTCGTATGATGGAACGACCATGTCGACCGTGCAATCCATCGATCGAGCGTTTGCGTTGCTGCGGTCGCTCACCGCTGGGCCTGCTGGCGTGACGCAACTGGCCGAGCGGGTCGATCTGCCGAAGAGCACCGTGTCGCGGTTGTTGTCGACGCTCGAAGAACTGGGCATGGTCGAGCAAGTGGTGGTGGGCGGCAATTACCGCATCGGGAGCGGCCTGGTGGAGATCGCCTCGGCCGTCATGCCGGGGCGTTCGCTGGTGGCAGGGGCCCGGCCGCACCTCGCCGAACTGGCCCGACTCACCGCGGAAGCAGCCGGGCTGTCGGTGCCCGAAGGCCGCATGGCGCACTACATCGACCAGGTCGACTCCGACAATCAGGTCACGGTCCGCGACTGGACCGGTGAGAGCATCGAGATGCACGGCGTGTCGTCGGGCCTGGTGTTCCTCGCCTATGCGGGCGACGACTTCGTGAACGACTACCTCAGCAGGCCGCTCCACGCCTTCACCAGCCACACCATCGTCAACTCCGACGCATTGCGCAAGCGACTGGCGGAGATCCGTGAAGCCGGCTTCGCCTGGATCTACGAAGAATTCGCCGACGGTGCCAACTCGGTGGCAGCCCCCATCCGCGACGAGCGAGGTCGCGTTGTGGCGGCCATTCACTCGCACGGGCCGGCCCACCGCTTCCCCGGAACTCGCTCGGCCGACGAGATCGGCAACCTCGTGGTGGCCACCGCCGACCGACTCCAAGCAGCCTTTCATTCCTGAACTCGAGGAACCATGCAGTACGACTACATCATCGTTGGTGGCGGTTCGGCCGGTTCGGCCCTGGCCAACCGATTGAGTGCCGACCCGGGCAACAAGGTGCTGGTGCTGGAAGCGGGTCGGCCCGACTACCGCTGGGACGTGTTCATCCACATGCCCGCCGCATTGATGTTCCCCATCGGCAGCCGGTTCTACGACTGGAAGTACGAGAGCGAACCCGAGCCGTTCATGAATGGCCGCAAGGTGTACCACGCCCGCGGCAAAGTGCTCGGCGGCTCGAGCAGCATCAACGGCATGATCTTCCAGCGGGGTAACCCGCTCGACTATGACCGTTGGGCCGCCGACCCGGGCATGGACACCTGGAGCTATGCCCATTGCCTGCCGTATTTCAAGAAGATGGAGACCTGCCTCGCCGGTGGCGACGAGTTCCGCGGCGACGATGGCCCGTTGGTGCTCGAACGTGGTCCATCGCAGAACCCGCTGATCGAGGCGTTCCTCAGGGCAACCGAGCAGGCCGGCTACCCGCGCACCACCGATGTGAACGGCTTCCGCCAAGAAGGGTTCACCCGCTTCGATCGCAACGTGCACCGCGGTCGCCGCTTGAGCGCCGCTCGGGCGTACCTGCATCCGGTGATGGACCGCCCCAATCTCACCGTCACCACCCGGGCCCTGGTGCACAAGGTGTTGTTCAACGGCACTCGGGCCACCGGCGTGCAGTACAGCGTACGGGGCAAGGTGCACACTGCGAATGCTGGCGAAGTGGTGTTGTGCGGCGGTGCGTTCAACTCACCGCAACTGCTGCAACTCAGTGGTGTGGGCAACAGCGATGAACTCACTCCCCTGGGCATCCCGATGGTGCACCACCTGCCCGCTGTCGGCGAGCACATGCAAGACCACCTCGAGGTGTACGTGCAGCACGCCTGCACGCAGCCGGTGTCGTTGCAGCCCAACTTGAAGATGTGGCGGCGCCCCATCATCGGTGCGCAATGGCTGTTCGGTCGCCGCGGCCCCGGCGCCAGCAACCACTTCGAGTCGGGCGGCTTCGCTCGCTCGAACGACGAGGTCGCCTACCCCAACCTGATGTTCCACTTCCTGCCCATCGCGGTGCGCTACGACGGCTCCGCCCCCGCAGGTGGCCACGGCTATCAGGTGCACATCGGCCCGATGTACTCGAACTCACGCGGTTCGGTGAAGGTCACCTCCACCGACCCCACGGCGAAGCCAGCACTGCGCTTCAACTACCTTTCCACGCCCGAAGATCGGCGCGAGTGGGTCGAGGCCATTCGTACTGCCCGCCACATCCTGGCGCAAGACGCCATGGCGCCCTACAACGGTGGCGAGATCTCTCCCGGCCCGCAGGTGGCCACCGACGAGCAGATCCTCGACTGGGTACGCAAAGACGGCGAAACCGCGTTGCACCCCTCGTGCACCTGTCGCATGGGTGCAGCCGACGACGACAGCGTGATCGACCCGCTCAGCATGAAGGTGCACGGCATCGAAGGCGTGCGCGTGGTCGATGCCTCGGCGATGCGCTACGTCACCAACGGCAACATCTACGCGCCGGTGATGATGATGGCCGAAAAAGCAGCAGACCTGATCCTGCAGAACACGCCCCTCGCGCCCGAGGATGTGCCGTTCTACCGGACCAGGCCTGTCGCTGATTGATTCAGACGACTGGGGCGTTCAGCCTCAGCCGAGCCAGCCCTTCACCACATCGGGGTTGGCGTCGACCCACTTCTTCGCAGCATCGAGCGGCGTCATGCCATCGGCGTCGACATAGCCGGCGATCTGGCTCTGCTGATCGGTGGTGAGTGAGAGCTTCTCGAGGAACGCCATGGCGGCCGGGTTCTTCTTCGCCAAACCAGCCGAGGCCGCCTTGAACAGGGTGTCGGCGGCGTAGTCGCAGGCGTACTTGCCGTCGGCGGCCTTGGCCGAATCGAGACAGGCCTGGGTGAGTTCGGGCAGCTTCACTTCGGTGAGCTCGACCTTCAGTTGCTTCCAGTGGGGCTTCCAGAACTGGAGGAGCAGCGGCGTCTTGTCGGCCACGGCCTTGTCGATGGCGGTGAGCAGCGCCGACTCAGAGCCTGCCACCACATACTTCAGGGGCAGCTTCAGGTTGGCGATGATCTGCTCGTCGAAGGTGACGTAGCTCGGGTCGCCCATGAGGAACTGACCGAGATCGCCCGACTCAGGGGTGGCGAACAACTTGGCGAGCTTCGCATCGGCGAAACCCTGCCAGGTGGCGAGTTCGGGATGCTCTTTCACCACGGCGGTGGGTACGTACCAGCCGATCTTCGCGGCCGGGCCGAGGAGGCCCATGCAGACCACCGACTTCTTGTCGGTGACGTAGGTCTGGACGTCGGCAGCATGGCCCGACGGCCACACTTCGAGCACACCGTCGATCTCGCCCTTGTCCATGCCCACCCAGGTGGCGTTCTCATCGAGATCGACCAGGTTCACCGTGGTGCCGAGCTGGGCTTCGAGCACCACCTTGGCCACGTTCGCGTTCACTGCGGAGCCGGTCCACGGGTTCACGGCCAACGTGATGGCGGCACCGGTCTTGCCTGCCGGGTCGCCACCCTCGGCGGCCTTGTCGCAGATGACCGGCGCCTTCACGGCCGGACCATCGGCCGTGGTGCCCTTCAGCGCGCTGGAGCCGCCACCGCTGCTGTTACCGCTGCCCGAGCTACTGCAAGCGGCGAGCAGACCCACCGCGACAAGGCCTGCGGTGAGACGCGCGGAATGTCGTCGAATACTGATCATGAATATCCCCCTTGTGCTGGTACGTACGAGGTTAGCTCACTGTGAGCGGCGGCTCTGATTGGGGTCGGTGCCCCATGCCTGGGTGAGGCGGTCGAGCACGATGGCGAGGAACACGATGCTCAACCCACCCGCCACGCCCGGCCCGAACTTCTGGATGGGCTTGGCGAACGATTCGTACGCAATGAGCCCCAATGCCCCGGCCCCGATGAGTGCCGCAATGATGACCGTGGCGAGCACCATGAGGATGGTCTGGTTGATGCCCAGCATGATCGACCGGAACGCAAGCGGAAGCTGCACCTTGCGCAGTTCCTGCGATGGCGTGGCACCGAAGGAGATGGCCGCCTCACGGGGCGTGAACGGCACCTCGTGCATGCCCAGGCTGGTGAGGCGGATGCATGGCGGAATGGCGTAGATGACCGATGCCACCACGCCCGCACCGCGGCCCACCCCGAACAGGAACAGCACCGGAATGAGGTACACGAACTGCGGCATCACCTGGGCCACGTCGAGGAATGGACGCAGCACTTTGGCGAAGCGATCGGAACGGCCGGCGGCGATGCCGAGTGGAATGGCGATGAGCACGCTGATGACGATGGCCACCAGCACCTGCGACAGGGTGTCCATGGCGAGATCCCACAACTGGGTGCGCCCGCTGGCGCCACCCGCAACGGTGCCCATGGCGCCGATGGCCAGCAGACACGCAGCGCAGGTGCCCGCAAGCCGCCAACCACGGCTCAGGTAACCGATGAGCGCCACGCCCACCACCACGACCAACCAGGGCAGCCACACCAGGAAGCTGCGCAGTGGCTCGAGGACATCGACCACCAGGAAGCGGTTGATTGCCTCGGTGCCGCCGATGACCGGAATCCCCTTGCGGATGTGATCGTTCACCCAGGCGACTGCATCGTTGATGTGCGGGCGAAGGTCGTACACCAAGGCGTCGGGGAACGTGTCTGCGCCGAACACATGCGCCGCTGCCGTGGCCACCGCCACCACGCCCACCCCGATGAGCATGCCGGTACGCATGTTGATGGGTGTGCTTCCCCGCCGCGTGGCGGTCTTCTCACCAGTGGTGATGCGATCGAGCGATATGGCCAAGAGCACGATTGCCATACCGGGAACGAACGCTGCGCCCACATCGTTCTTCTGCAACCCTTTCAACACGGCCTGGCCGAGGTCGTCGGCACCCAGCAGGGCGGCGATGACCACGATGCCGAAGGCCATCAT
Organism: Actinomycetota bacterium; assembly: GCA_037131575.1. Taxonomy (GTDB): domain Bacteria; phylum Actinomycetota; class Acidimicrobiia; order Acidimicrobiales; family Ilumatobacteraceae; genus VFMC01. Next base: position 6,493 of record JBAXQV010000076.1, on the reverse strand, counting down.
GATGACCTGATTGAGGCCCAACAGAATGGTGCGCCGCGCCATGGGGAGTTGCACCTTCACCAATTGCTGCCACGAGGTCGAACCGAACGATTGCGCTACTTCGTTGGAGACCACCGGCACGCTGCGCAACCCGAGGTTGGTGAGGCGAACCGCCGGAGGAATGGCGTACACCACCGTGGCCACCACGGCAGGCGGGTACTTCAGCCCGAACAACATGGTGATGGGCAGCAGGTACACGAACGCAGGCATTACCTGAGCGGTGTCGAGCATGCCGCGCAAGATGCGTTCGCCGCGGTCGGATCGAGCCGACCAGATACCGAGAGGGATGCCGATGATGAGCGCAATGAGCACCGAGGTGAGCATGATCGACAACGTGACCATGGCGGGGTCCCACACGCCGAGCACGCCGACGAAGAACATGGCCAGGCCTCCGCCGAGCGCTGCACGCACACCACCGGTGCGCCACCCCACCGCAGCCGTGAGGGCCACCACACCGGGCCAGCGCAGGAAAGTGAGCGTGCCGTGAACGAAGTGCACCAAACCGTTGATGGCATCAGCAATGGGGTTGAAAATCGCCGTGAACACCCAGTTGGTGGTGTTGTTGCGCACGGTCCACATGTACACGTCGTGGGCCCATTCCTGGAGGTGCACCGCAAACCAGGTGGGCACTTCAGGGTTGGCCACGAGTGCCAGAGCGAACAGTGCCACGAACACCGCACCGGCCACGATGGGGCGGCTGCGGTCGGGGTTGGCGCGGAATGTCGGCGCGGGCGAACTGGCGCTGCCCGAGGCTGGTCGCTCGGCCACCGCGGTCACGCCATCGACCCCTCGGAGGCGATGACCTGCAGCACGGCGGTGCGGGTGACCTGACCCACTGCCCCACCATCGGTGCCGAGCACGCGAACGGGCAGATCGCTCGAGGCGACGAAGCCCACGGCGTCGCGAACGGGCGCGGTACCTGCGACCTCGCCGGAGAACGGGCCGACACCCAACGGCTCCATGATGGCGTCGACCGGTACCACCGACGCACGCGGCACGTCGCGCACGAAGTTGCGCACGTAGTCGTCGGCAGGTTGCAGCACCACCTCGGCTGGCGTGCCCACCTGCACGAAGCGGCCGTCACGCATGATGGCGATACGGTCGCCCAGGCGCAATGCCTCGCTGAGATCGTGGGTGATGAACACCATGGTGGTGCGCACTTCTTTGCGCAGGCGAACCACCTCGTCCTGCATTTCGCGTCGGATGAGTGGGTCGAGTGCGGAGAACGGTTCGTCGAACAGCAGCACTTCGGGGTCGGTGGCCAAGGCGCGGGCGAGGCCGACGCGCTGTTGCTGGCCGCCGCTGAGTTGATGCGGTCGGTACTCGCCCATACCACCGAGGCCCACCAGTTCGAGTCGGTCGGCTGCCACCCCTCGGCGCTCGGCGCGTTCGGTACCGCGTACCTCGAGGCCGAACGCCACGTTGTCGAGCAGCGAGCGATGCGGCAACAGGCCGAAGTGCTGGAACACCATCGACACCTTGTGTCGGCGGACATCGAGCAAGGCATCGTCGCTGGCAGCGGTCACATCGACATCGCCGATGCGCACGGAACCGGCGGTGGGTTCGATGAGGCGAGTGAGGCAGCGCACGAGCGTCGACTTCCCACTGCCCGACAAGCCCATCACCACGAACACCTCGCCGGACGCCACATCGAGGTCGATGTCGCGCATCGCGATGACATTTCCGGTGCGCGCCTCGAGTTCGGCGCGAGGCAGGTCGGCGTCGGACGAACCAACGATGCGTTCGGCGTGCGACCCGTACACCTTCCACAATCCACGCACCGAAATCATCGGTTCTGTCACGACGTCGGCCTCCCCCGGCTGATGAGTGAACTGATCATAGACGTCCGATGACGCGCGCTCCTCGCCCCATTCCGTGCAGCTGATGGACGCTACGGTTGCCGTATGGCAGAACTCCCCTCATCGGCCCGTGCGGTGGTCATCGGCGGCGGCATCGTCGGCTGCTCCACCGCCTATCACCTCGCCAAACTCGGTTGGACCGACACCGTGCTGGTGGAGAAGCACAAGCTCACGTCGGGCTCCACCTTTCACGCAGCCGGCCTGGTGGGTCAGCTCCGTACCAGTGCCAACATCACCCAACTGCTCGGCAACTCAGTGGAGTTGTACAAGACGCTCGAGGCCGAAACCGGGCAGGCCACCGGTTGGAAGATGAACGGCGGGCTTCGGCTCGCCTGCAACGAGGAACGCTGGACCGAGGTGAGACGTCAGGCCACCACGGCCAAGAGTTTCGGGCTCGAGATGCACCTGTTGTCGCCGAGTGAAGCGCAGGAATTGTGGCCGCTCATGCAGGTCGACGACCTCGTCGGTGCCGCCTTCCTCCCCACCGACGGGCAGGCGAACCCCAGCGACATCACCATGGCCTTGGCTCGCGGCGCGCGTATGGCCGGTGCCACGTTGTGCGAAGACACCGAGGTGTTGAGCATCGAGGTGGTCGACGGTGTGGTGCGTGCCGTGGTGACCGACCGAGGCCGTATCGAATGCGAGAAGGTGGTGGTGTGCGCCGGACAATGGACCCGCGATCTCGCCGCCACGGTGGGTGTGGCAGTGCCGTTGGTGTCGGTGGAACACCAGTACGTGATCACCGAACCGTTCACGCCCGAAGTACCGCGCAACCTGCCCACACTGCGCGACCCCGACCGCCTCACCTATTACAAGGAAGAAGTGGGCGGCCTGGTGATGGGCGGGTACGAGCCGAACCCCATTCCGTGGGCCGTGAATGGCATCCCACGTCCGTTCCAGTTCCAGCTGCTCGACGAGAACTACGACCACTTCGCCCCCATCATGGACCTCGCCATCGGTCGTGTGCCCGAGTTGGCGAACACCGGTATCCGCACGCTCATCAACGGGCCCGAGAGCTTCACCCCCGATGGCAACTTCATCCTCGGTGAGGCGCCCGAGCTGCCCAACTTCTACGTCGGTGCGGGCTTCAACGCGTTCGGTATCGCCGCCGGTGGCGGTGCCGGCCAGGCGCTCGCCCAATGGGTGCACGACGGTCGGCCGCCCTTCGACCTGTGGGTGGTCGACCTCCGTCGTTTCGGCCGCCCGCACCGCGACACCGATTGGGTGCGTACTCGCACGCTCGAGGCGTATGCCAAGCACTACACCATGGCGTGGCCATTCGAAGAGCACCACAGCGGTCGGCCGTGCCGCACCTCGCCGCTGTACACGCGTCTCGCCGCAGCCGGTGCCGTGTTCGGGGAAAAGCTCGGCTGGGAGCGACCCAACTGGTACGCCGATGCTGCGCTGGGTGAGGCGCCGCACGACATCTACACCTACGGCCGCCAGAACTGGTTCGCTGCGGTGGGCCGTGAACATGCTGCGTGCCGTGAGACGGCCGTACTCATCGACCAGACGTCGTTCGCGAAGTTCGCATTGAAGGGCTCCGATGCCGGTGCTGCCCTCGACTGGATATGCGCCAACAACGTGCGCAAACCGGTGGGGTCGCTCACCTACACGCAGATGCTCGACGACGCAGGTGGCATCCAGTGCGATCTCACCGTGGGCCGGGTGGCGCACGACGAGTTCTACATCGTCACCGGCACGGGTTTCGCCACACACGACTTCGACTGGATTGCGCGCGGCATTCCTGCGGGAATGAACGCCCAGTTGTTCGACATCACGTCGGCCTACTCGGTGCTCACCCTGATGGGGCCCAAGGCGCGCACGATTCTGCAAGCCGTCACCCGTGCCGACCTGGCGAACGATGCGTTCCCGTTCGGCACGATGCAGACCATCGGTATCGCCGGCTGCCCGGTGCGGGCACTGCGCATCACGTACATGGGCGAACTCGGCTGGGAACTGCACCTCCCCGTGGAATACGCCACTGCGGTGTTCGACGTGCTCACCGCAGCGGGTGCCGAGCACGGTTTGCGCAACGGCGGCTACCGGGCCATCGAGAGTTGCCGGCTCGAGAAGGGCTACCGCGCCTGGGGTAGCGACATCGGCCCCGATCACACCCCCATCGAGGCAGGTCTCGGCTGGGCCGTGAAGTCGCGCAGCGGTATCGACTTCCGTGGACGCGAGGCCATCGCCGCCCAGCGCGAGCACGGTGTGCGCAAGATGCTCACCACCTTCACGGTGGATCCATCGGTGGTGCTGCTCGGCCGCGAAACCATCTACCGCGATGGCGAGCGCGTGGGCTGGCTCAGCAGCGGCGGCTTCGGCTACACCATCGGCCGTTCCATCGGCCTCGGGTACGTGCGCAACCCCAGTGGCGTAGCCGCCGACTGGGTGCTCGCCGGCACCTACGAACTCGAAGTGGCCACCGCACGCGTGCCGGCACAGGCCACGCTCGCCCCTCTCTACGACCCCAGCAACTCACGCGTGAAGGCCTGACCCATGAGCGAACCCACACTCCCCGCGCAGGCGCGCATCGTCATCATCGGTGGCGGCATCCTCGGTTGCAGTATCGCCTACTGGCTCACCAAGTACGGCGAAACCGATGTGGTGTTGGTGGAGCAGCATCACCTCACCGACGGCGCCACCTGGCACGCAGCCGGGTTGGTGGGTCAACTGCGTTCGTCGCGCAACACCACCCGCATGCTCGAGCAATCGGTGGAGATGTACCGCGGCCTCGAAGCAGAGACCGGGCAGGCGGTCGACTGGCACGAGACCGGCAGTCTGCGGCTCGCCTGCTCGCCCGAGCGCGTGATGGAACTGCGTCGCCTCACCACCATGGCGAAGAGCTTCGGCCTGCCGATGGAAGTGATCTCCCCGCAACGGGCACAGGAACTCTTCCCGCTCATGAGCACGGTCGATGTGCAGGCGGCGGCATTCCTGCCCACCGACGGGTACATCGACCCGGCGAGCGTGACCATGGCCATCGCCAAGGGGGCGCGCCAGCGCGGCGCGCGCATCGTCGAGCAGACTCGTGTGGAGCGCATCACGGTCGACGGGCGCCGGGTCACCACCGTGCACACCACCCGCGGCGACATCGCATGCGACATGGTGGTGAACGCGGCGGGCATGTGGGGCATGGAAGTGGCTCGCCTGGCTGGTGTGCGTGCCCCCGCCGTCGCCGTGGAACACCAGTACCTGCTCAGTGGGCCGATCAGCGAGTTCACTCCGGCCGAACTGGGCCGGATGCCCACGATGCGCGACCCCGACCATCTCGTGTACTACAAGCCCGACGGCCCCGGCCTGCTGGTGGGCGGATACGAACCCGACACGCTGCCCTTCGGCGTCGACGGTATTCCGTACCCGTTCCAGCGCAAGCTGTTCGAGCCCAATCACGACCGTTTCGCGCAGCTGGCCGACCTGGCGGTGAAGCGCACCCCGGTGCTCGAAACCGCGGGTATCCGCTCGCTCATCAACGGCCCCATTCCGTACACGGCCGACGCCGACTTCGTGATGGGCCGCGCCCCTGAGCTCGACAACTTCTTCCTCGCCACCGGGTTCCTCTACGGCATCGCTGCCGGTGGTGGCGCGGGCAAGATGATGGCCGAATGGATGCTCGAAGGGCGTCCATCGCTCGACCTGTGGCCGCTCGACGTGAGGCGCTTTTCGTTCCATCACACCACCCGGCACTTCATCGGGCCGCGCATGGTCGAGTTGTACGGACACCACTACAAGCTGGCTGCTCCCGGCAGCGAACACCACACCAGTCGCGGTGTGCGCCGCAGCCCGCTGCACGACACCCTGGCGGCGAAGAACGCCGTGTTCGGCAGCCGAGGTGGTTGGGAGCGGCCCAACTGGTTCGCGCCGGCCGGGGTGGAACCGGTCGATGAGCCGTCATTCGGGGCGCCCAACTGGTTCCACCACGTGAATGCCGAGGCAGCCGTGGTGCGCGAGCGTGTGGCAATCATCGACCAGACTTCGTTCGCCAAGTTCGAGATCACCGGGCCAGGCGCGCTCGCAGCGGTGCAATGGCTGTCGGTGGCCGACATGGACAAGCCGGTGGGTACGGTCACCTACACCCAACTGTGCAACGAGCGCGGCGGTATCGAGTGCGACCTCACCATGGCGCGCACGGCCCCCGACTCGTGGTACGTGGTCACGGGCGCTGCGTTCGGGGCCCACGACATGGGCTGGATCCGGAGCCAATCGCCCACCGATGGGTCGGTCATCGTGCGCGACCTCACCTCGGCGCGCGCCGTGTTGAACCTGTGCGGCCCGCGTTCTCGCGACGTGCTGCAGGCGGTGTGCGAAGACGACGTGTCGAATGCGGCGTTCCGCTACGGCAAGGCGCGCGAGATCACCATCGGTGCCGCGCCAGTGTTGGCGATGCGTATCGGCTACACGGGCGAACTGGGCTGGGAGTTGCACATCCCCACCGAGTACGCAGCCCATGTGTACGAGGTGTTGTGGGCCGCCGGCCAGCCCTTCGGTATCGCCGATGTGGGCTACCGGGCGGTCGATCGGCTGCGTGTGGAGAAGGGCTACGTGTACTGGAGCACCGACGTCACCCCCGACACCTCGCCGTGGGAAGCGGGCCT
>JBAXQV010000075.1:0-14099 GCA_037131575.1 Actinomycetota bacterium | reverse complement strand
AGATACCGCTTGCGAACACGGATCGACTTCGGCGTCACTTCCACCAATTCGTCTTCAGAAATCCATTCGATGGCTGTTTCGAGGGTATGGATCTTCGGCGCAGGCAGCTTCACGGCATCGTCGTGGCTGTGCGTACGAATGTTGTTCTTCTCTTTCGGACGAACGGCGTTGACCACCATTTCATCTTCGCGAGCGCACTCGCCAACCACCATGCCTTCGTACACCTGCTCGCCCGGGTGCACGAAGAACTGGCCGCTGAGCTGCAACTTGTCGAGCGCGTAGCCAGTGGTGACACCGAGACGGTCGGACACCATGGCACCGCCACGACTATCGGGCATCTCGCCAGCCCAGGCCATCCAGCCCAGGTGATGCTGGTGCAGCAATGCCGTGCCGCGCGTTGCTGTGAGCAGCAACGAGCGGAAGCCGATAAGCCCACGACTGGGGCATTCGAAGGTGACGATGGTGCGGCCCGCATCGCCCTGGCGTAGGTCGGTGACCCGCCCCTTGCGTGGTGCCAGTTCTTGGGTGACGGTGCCGACATGCTCGTCGGGTACATCGCACACACCGCGCTCTTGGGGTTCGAAGCGCTTCCCGTTCACTTCCTTGGTGATGACCTGCGGGCGGCTCACCTGAAGTTCGAAGCCCTCGCGGCGCATCGATTCGATGAGTACCGCCAACTGCAACTCGCCACGGCCAGCCACTTCGATCACATCGGGTGAACCGGTTTCGAACAACTTGATCGACACATTGCCGAGCAATTCCTTCTTCAACCGGTCGATGAGGTGGCGGCTGGTGAGGTACTTGCCTTCACGGCCAGCCAGCGGCGAGGTGTTCACGCCGAACGTCATGCGCAGCACCGGCTCGTCGACCACCAGACGCGGGAGCGCGATGGGGTTTTCCACCGAGGCGATGGTGTCGCCGATTTCCACTTCCGGGAAACCAGCCACCACGAACAGGTCGCCTGCCGACAGTTCGTCGGTTTCGTTGCGACTCACACCTTCGAAGGCCATGAGCTGGGTGAGGCGACGCTTCAACGGCGGCTGACCCTCGCTGAACTCTTCCTCGAGCAACGCCACCGTCTCGCCGCGCCGCATCACGCCGTTCACCACACGACCGATGGCCAGACGACCCAGGTATTCGCTGGCATCGAGTTGGGTGACCATGGCTTGCAGCGGCTTGGTTGCATCACCCTGCGGGGCGGGAATGGCCTCGATGATGGTGTCGAGCAGCGACGACAGGTCGGCGTCGGCGTCGGGCATTCCGATGCCTCGCATGGAACGTCCCTCACGGGCAACGGCCGAAATGACCTCGAAATCGATGTGCTCGTCGTCGGCATCGAGGTCGATGAACAGCTGGTACACCTCATCGAGCACTTCGTCGGGGCGAGCGTCGTGACGATCGACCTTGTTGATGACCACGATGGCCGGCAGGTCGCGCGCCAGCGCCTTTTGCAGCACGTAGCGGGTCTGCGGGAGCGGGCCCTCGGCGGCATCGACGAGCAACACCACACCGTCGACCATGGTGAGGGCTCGCTCGACCTCGCCGCCGAAGTCGGCGTGGCCAGGCGTGTCGACGAGATTGATCTTCACGCCTTTCCACACCACCGAGGCGGCCTTGGCGAGAATGGTGATACCGCGCTCGCGCTCTTGGTCGTTCGAGTCCATCACGCGGTCGACGACTGCTTGGTGGGCGGCAAAGGTGCCCGTGGCGCGCAGAAGCGCGTCAACGAGCGTGGTCTTGCCGTGGTCGACGTGCGCGACCAGGGCGATATTGCGAAGGGAGTTCATGTTCTCTCGGGGGGAGTTGGGCGCTGCACGATGCAGCGGTTAGTCGAGTTCGTCCTCGTCGTCGAGGTCATCGTCGTCATCGTCATCGAACGAGACGCCGTATTTTTGTGCAAGGGCGGCGTATTCGTCGTCCTGGGTGGGTGCTGCGGTACCAGAACCTCCGAAACCCAGGTCGAACGCGCTCGGACCAGCCTGCTTGAGCTTGCGCGCTTCTTCGAAGCGGCGGTGACGACCCTTCTTCACGATAGGGCTCCCGGAAAGGTAGAGAACAGAAAGTTGATCAATCTTACCCGGTGCGCGTGTCGATACACGGCATCCCTGACCCGTGGGTCAAGAACCGCGGACACCAACAATCGGAGTACGACCCCTTCAGTCTGCCACAGCCCTGCCGCAGCCGGTGAGATGGGGTCAGATCGTGGCGTTGTCGACGGCGATGAGCCGCAGTCCACCACGCCCGTCGAAGGTGAGCGCAGCGCGCCCTTCCACCAGGTTGCGGATACCTTCGCCCAGCAAGTCGGCCCGCCAACCCCGCGCCAAGCGCGCAGTCGAGTCGCCGCGTAACAATGCCACCAGATCGGCGCGGGTGGCCAGCAGCGCCGTGTCGATCTGCTCGGTACGTGCCACTTCGGCGACCCACGCCGACACCAAGGCCACTGCAGGCCGCAGCGACCGGTCGAGTTCTTCACCTTCGGGGGCGGGAAGCGACACCTCGCGGGTGAGGCCATCTTTCACTGCCGCCAGGATTTCGGCGCTCATCGCACCACGGCTGTGGCGTTCGTCGACACCGCGGGCTTGGGACAACTCGCCAGCGGTGAGCGGGTGCTTCTGGGAGATGCCCAGCACCGCAAGATCGGGCAAGATCTGCCGCGGCGGCACATCGGCAGCGGCAGCCCGGCGTTCGCGCCATGCGGTCACCGCTTGGGCCACACCACGCGACTTGGCCTTCAACACGCGCACGTCTTTGAGTTTCAACCAGGCCTGCTCGGGGTCGGCAGCGCCCGCCGGGCGCACCCTCAGTTCCTCACAGGCGTCTTCGGCCCATTCGAGCCGCCCACGCTGGGTGAGCTTGGCAGTGAGCCGGTCGTGCAACTCGAGCAGATGGGCCACATCGCCAGCGGCGTAGTGCTGCTGTGCTTCGGTGAGCGGCCTGCGCAACCAGTCGGTGAGGCGGTCGCCCTTCGACGCCGCCACACCCAGTTCGGCATGGAGTAATGCCAACAACGACGGTGTGCCATAACCGATGAAGCCCGCCGCGAGCTGGGTGTCGAACATGTGGTTGGGCACCTTGCCGCACACATGGGTGAGCACATCGAGATCTTGTTGGGCGGCGTGGAACACGGCCATCGACGGCGACGCGAACAGCCGGTGCAATGAGTTCATGTTCAAGGCCAACGGGTCGGCGAGCACGATCTGGTCGGCCCAGCCCAACTGCAGCAAGGCCAACTTCGGGTAGTACGTGCGCTCGCGGTGGAACTCGGTGTCGACGGCATAGCGCGGCTCGGCGCACAGCGTGTCGATGATGTCGTCGAATTCGGCCTGATCGGCCACCCATCGGAAGTTCATTCAGGCCACCGGAAGGTCACTCACGCCACCGCAACGTCATGTGGGTTGGTCTCCGCCGACCACCGCACGCCCACTCGCGACCCACGCCATGGTGCCACCGGCAACGTTGATGGCGTCGATGCCCTGTGCCGCCAAGAACTCGCACGCCCGCATGCTGCGGCCGCCCGACTTGCACACCACATACGGCACCGGTTCGCCACGGAAGGCGTCGAGCGAGTCGGGCACGGTGCTCAGCACCACCAACCGAGCACCACCAATGTGCCCGGCCTGGTATTCGTCGACCTCGCGCACGTCGATGAGCCGCGCCCCACCTGCCAACGCCGTCTCGAGTTCTTCGATGCTCACTTCACGAATCGACATGCCCGGCACCCTATCGGCTCCGTGATCTCCGGTTGAAGCGATCGAAGGGTCGTGGTCGAGTTCGGCTGGGGTGTTCACATTGCGAAGCGCCGAACCAGCCACGACAACGGTTGCCACACGAAGGTCGGCCAGCGCGCGGTGGATCGCCCGTTCACCACCGGCGAACGCCCGCTGCATCGCCGCCAGGGCCGACGGGTTCCACACCGCGCACAACGGTTCGAGCCGCCCGGTGCTGGCCATCGCCACGTCGACCGGCGCATCGTTGGCGGCCGCATTGCGCAGGGTGTCGATGAGCAGCGCCACGGTGCTCGCATCGAGGTACGGAAGGTCGCATGCAACCACCACGGTGGTGGCAGCGGTGTACTCGAGTGCGGTGATGATGCCACCGAGGGGCCCTTCACCCGGAGAGCGATCGGCCACCACGGCAAGGCCCAACGCCTCGAGCGCCACCACGTCACCCCCGATGGCGATGACCTCGGCACAGCCACCGGCACGCAGCGCAGCGGCAACTCTCGCCGCCATTGCGACTCCACCGACCGGCACCATCGCTTTGTCGGTGCCCATACGGCGGCTGGCACCACCGGTGAGGACGGCACCAGCGATGTGCATCGGCCGACTCAGCGCTCGTCGGCCGGAATACCCGACGGGTCGAGCTGGGCGAGGAACAACGCGATGCGTTCCGCTTCGTCATGTTCGCCGATGGCGGCCGCCATGGCACCCAACCCGCGCAGCGCGCGCAGGAAGCCACGATTGTCGGGATGTGCCCAGCGCACATAGCCCGATCCCTTCCAACCACTCCCCCGCAAGGCGTCGAGCCCGCGGTGGTAGCCCACCCGATACGCCGCATACCGCTCGACCGGGTCGCGGCCGAGATCGCCCAGGTGGGCCCAGGCATCGAGATAACGCGGGTACCGCGCCACCACTTCGGCCACGGCCGCGCGACGTTCGGCATCGGGCTGGCCAAGTGCTTGGAGCAGCATGTGCAGCGCCACGGGGTCGGGGGCAGGCAACTCGGTGGTGGGCAGGCCATTGCCCAATTGCACGGGCCGACTCGGTTGAGCCGGAGAAGACGTATCGCGGGGGTCACTCACGTCAACCACGCTAGGCCCTAGGCTGCGCGCATGCTTGCACTCGACATTCAGGCCGCCAAGAACCTGGCGATTGCCGTCATCGTTGGCTTCGTGGTGCTGTCGTTCGTGTTCGCCGTCGTCATCAAGAACGTCATGATGAAGCTCGTCATGATGCTGCTCATGATCGGCCTGGCGCTCGGTGTATGGACTCAGCGCAAGTCGCTGGCCGACTGCGCCACGAAGGTGAAGGCCGAGGTCACCTCTGGCGTCACCACCCCGGTGTCGTGCACCTTCTTCGGCACCAAGGTCGACATTCCCGCCATCAGCACCCCCTAGCTCTGCCCTGCAACAGTTCTGCCCTGCAACGGTTCAGGGCAGCAGTGGCAGCACCATCTGTTCGGCGAACAATGCCGGATGGCTGAGTGGCGCGTCGTGTCGGCAACCCTCGAGCGCCACCACCCGCGCTCCGGGCACCGTGGCCGCCACATGCTCCATGCCCTGCCGGTGATGCGCTGCGCCGCGCGTGCCGTAGCCGGCCAGTACGGGAACACCGATTTGATGCGGCAACCACGGCGGCCCATTGCGCAAGTCGGTGAGTTCACCCACCATCGGTTCACCTTCACGCCGCCGCGTCTCACGCGTGCGATCGGGGAGCGCGTCCCAACGCGCGTCGCCGATGAGTCGACGCATGAACCGCTCGCCAGCCTCGGCCGGTGAACCCTGGGTAGCGATGGCAGCAGCGCCTGCAGTGGAGCCAGGCCACCACGGCTCCCACGAAAGCGGTGTCTCGTAGATGGCAACGGCCTTCACCAAGTGCGGGAACCGGGCCGCTGCGGCCAACGCCACATTGCCCCCGTAACTGTGGCCGATGAGCACAGCCGCCCGATCATCGAGCAGGTCCACCAGGTCGGCCACTTGGTCGCCCATGGTGAAGGGACCATGGTGCGGCGACGAGCGACCGTAGCCGCGACGGTCGTAGCGCAGCACGTGGGCAACGTCGTCGAGTTGCCGTGCCAGTTTCAACATGCCCGATGACCGATCCATCGAACCGTGCACCAACACCACGAACGGCCCGTCTGGGTTTCCGGAGGTATCGGCCCAGATGGGTGCGTTGTCGGTCATGAGATCTGCACGATTCGCAACACGTCGGTGGCCGCCGAACCGATGCGATCGGGCGCCCCGGCGAGTACCAACACCGTGTCGCCAGTGCGCACCAGACCCCGCTGCACCGCAGTTTCGATGGCGTACCACACCAGTTCGTCGGTGGAACCGTAGGTACCCACTTCGAGCGGGGTGACACCCCACGACAGGGTCATCGCACGAACCGTTTCGGCACTGGGCGACAGCCCGATCAGCGTGGGTGTGGGCCGGAAGCGGGCCATCGCCTGCGCCGTGCGACCCGACCGGGTGCAGCACAGAATGGCGGTTGCTCCGGCATCGACCGCGGCCATGCCAGCGGCGTGGGTGATGGCCATGGTGATGCGCTCGGGTCCACTCGGCCACTGCTGTCGTTGCACCCTGCCTAGGCGACTGCCCCATGCGCTGTAGCTGGCTTCCATCTCGGCGCGCTCGGCGATGCGTACCATCGCCTCCACCACGGCAACCGGGTCGTGCCCGATGGCAGTCTCAGCCGACAGCATGAGCGCGTCGGTGCCATCGAACACTGCGTTGGCGATATCGCTCACCTCGGCGCGGGTGGGCGACGGCGACACGATCATGCTCTCGAGCACCTGCGTGGCGGTGATGACGGGCACCCCGAGTTCCACACAGTGGCGGATGATGCGCTTTTGCAGGTGCGGTACATCTTCGAGCGGGCACTCGATACCCAGATCGCCGCGAGCCACCATCACCGCATCGGCCTCGAGCGCGATCTCTTCGAGCGCCGCCACCGCTGGCAGGGTTTCGATCTTCGCCACCAGGCGGGGCCGGTGCGGGGCCACTGCTTCGCGCACCTTCACCAGGTCGGCCGCGGCACGAACGAACGACACCGCCAGGAAGTCGACACCCTCGGCGGCCATGATGGCCGCGAGGCGCAGGTCGTCATCGGTGGGCGTGTGCAGCCGCAATCGCTCCGATGGCAGATGCACCCCTGGCCGCCCCTGTGCCGTGCCGCCGGTGAGCACCTCGGTATGCACCACCTCACCGTCGATGCGCACCACACGCAGCGAGATGGCGCCGTCGCCGAGTACCACACGATCACCCTCGGCCAGATCGTCGGTGAGTGACGGGTAGTCGACGGCGACATCGCTGGCGCTGCTCGGCCCGGTACCGGCGCGCAGGCGCACCGCAGCACCGGTGGTGAACTGCACCCCCTCGGCGGGAAGCTGCCCGGCGCGCACCTTGGGCCCGGGCAGATCGGCGAGCACGCCCACCACGGCGCCCACACGCGCGGCTGCGGCGCGCACCGCGTGTAAGCGGGCCACGTGGTCGGCGATGAGGCCGTGCGAAAGGTTGAGCCGAACCACGTCGACACCGGCCACGATGAGCCGTTCGAGCATCTCGGGCGACTCGCTCGCTGGCCCCAGTGTGGCAACGATCTTTGTTCTTGACTCCATGCGCACCATTCAAGCCTGCTAATCACTCTGGGATGGAGCTTCTGATCATCCGGCACGGTTTGCCCGTGCGCCGCGAACTCGACGAGGGAATCGCCGACCCCGAATTGTCACCCGCCGGCTTGCAACAGGCCGAGCATCTCGCCGACTATCTCGCCAGCGAGAAGATCGACGCGGTGTACGCCAGCCCGCTGCGCCGCGCCCACCAAACCGCGCAGCCGCTCGCCACACGACAGGGTGTCGACATCACCCTCATCGACGATGTGGCTGAATGGGATCGCAATTCCAGCGAGTATGTGCCGATCGAAGAATTGAAAGCGGCCAACGATCCGCGTTGGCAGGCGATGTTGCGCGGCGAGTGGTCGGTTCGCGAGGAAACCCCCGAGGAGTTCCACGAGCGCATCGTGAGCGCAGTCGAACGGCTCATCGACGCGCACACGGGCCATCGCATCGCCGTGGTGTGTCACGGAGGGGTCATCAATGGGTACCTCACCCACGTCCTCGGGCTGCCGCTGAACCAGGGCTTCTTCTACCCCAACTACACGTCGATCCACCGGGTGGCTGCCGCCCGCAGTGGTGAGCGCTCGGTGGTGACGGTGAACGAGACCTCGCACCTGCGCGGCACCGGTTTGCCGATGGGCCTGTTCCAGGGTCGCTGACATGGCCGGCGACCTCGACGACCTCATCACCTATCTCGACTCGTCGCCCTCGCCGTGGCATGCCGCCAGCACCACGGCGCGCCGCCTGCTCGATGCCGGGTTCGCTCCGCTCAGCACCACCGACCTGTGGACCGAACTACCACCAGCCGGGTTCGTGGCCATCGGGGCATCGGTGGTTGCCTACCGTCTCGCCGCGCAGCCCACCCCCACCACCCCGTTCGCCATCATCGGCGCACACACCGATTCGCCGTGCCTGCGCGTGAAGCCGCAACCCGACGCCGGCGTGCTCGGCTGGAAGCAACTCGGCGTCGAGGTATACGGCGGCATCTTGGCCAACTCGTGGCTCGACCGCGACCTCGGCATCGCCGGCCGTGTGGTGCTCAACGATGGCTCCGTGGTCGACCTCAGCGTCGACGACGCAATCTGCCGGGTACCGCAGTTGGCCATCCACCTCGATCGTGACGTGAACGACAAGGGCCTCGTACTCGACAAGCAGGCTCACCTCACCCCCATCTGGGGTTCGGGTATGGCCTATGAAGGCGAGTTCCGCGAATGGGTGGCGGCAGCACTCGAGGTGGACCCCACCGATGTGGGTTGGTGGGAGCTGTGCCTGTTCGACCGCACACCCGCTGCCGTACTCGGCGCCGATCAATCGCTGCTCGCCGCTGGCCGCCTCGACAACCAACTCAGCTGTTGGGCCGCCACCGATGCCATCGTGCATGCCAACCCCAGCAGCCGACATCAAGTGATCGCGTTGTTCGATCACGAGGAAGTGGGCAGCGAGAGCACCACCGGGGCCGCCGGCCCATTGCTCGAGCACATCGTCGAGCGTATCAACCTGGCCACCGGTGGTAGCCGCGCCGGGTTGCTCAGCGCACTGGCCGGTTCGCAATGCCTCTCGGCCGACAATGCACACGCGGTGCACCCCAACTACCCCGAGCGCCACGAGCCCGGTCATCGCCCCATTGTGAACCACGGGCCGGCCATCAAGGCCAACAGCAACCAGCGCTACGCCACCAGTGCGGGTACGGCACAGCGCTTCCAGCGGGCCTGCGATGCTGCTGGCGTGCCCTGGCAGGTGTTCGTGAGCCGCAACTCGATGCCCTGCGGCAGCACCATCGGCCCCATCACCGCAACCCGGCTGGGTATCGACACCGTCGACGTGGGCGTACCGCAACTGAGCATGCACTCGGCGCGTGAACTCTGCGGCGTGCACGACCCGCTACACATCGCCACCGCTGCCGGCACCTGGTTGGCCGACTGAGGCCAGCCGAGCGGGGTTCAGGCGATGCGCGCGTTGGCCTGATCGAGCAGGCGCTGCATCTCGGTGTGGAGTTGCGCCGACAGTTCGCGCACCACGATGCGCTGGGTGCGCTCGCCATCGAGGGAGGGAATGGGCATTGGTTTGCCCACCACCACGTGCACCTTGCGCGGGTAGATGAACTTGGCACCCTTGGGCATCGCTCGGTCGCTGCCGGCGATGGCCATGGGAATGATCGGCACGCCGGCCTTCACCGCGATGTAGGTGGCACCGGCGAAGAGCGGTTGCACCAGGGGGCCGCTCTTGCGCTCACCTTCGGGGAACAACACCAGTGGTTCGCCACCGGCCAGGATGTCGATACAGCGCTTCAACGCCTCGCGGTCGGCGCTGCCACGGGTGACCGGAAAGCCGCCGCACGCGGTGAGCACGCGCCCGAAGTACTTGTTCTTCCAATACTTGTCGGCACCCATGAAGCGCATACGGCGGTAGGTGACACCCGAGGTGATGGGGGTGTCGATGATGCTGCGGTGCACCGGAGTGAGCAAGAAAGTGCCCGTCTTCGGAATGTTCTCGCGGCCTTCCACCGTGGTGCGACACCACACCCGGCAGAACCCGAAGGTGATGCCCCGGATGGTTTGGTAGACGGCCTTGTCGAACCAACCGTTACCGGCGAGCTCAGCATCGATCTGGGTCATGGACCGACGGTACCTTCCTGGAGCAGCGCGGTGATGCGATCGATCACGTCGTCGACCGGCACACCGGTGGTGTCTACCAGCATCGACCCGTCGGCCTCGCGCAATGGGCTATCGGCGCGGGTGCTGTCGTACGCGTCGCGAGCTGCGATGGAGGCTTCGATCTCGGTGACATCGCCGCCCGCCTCGGCAACACGGCGTTCGGCACGCACCCGCGGCGATGCCGTGAGGTACAACTTCAACTCGGCATCGGGGAAGACCACCGAACCGATGTCGCGTCCCTCGATGACGCCACCGCCGCGTTCGGCCGCCCACGCCCGTTGCCGGTTGCGCATTTCTTCACGCACCTCGCTGTTGGCGGCGACCAGGCTCACCGATCGGGTGACCTCCGCCGAGCGGATCTCCACCGTGCCGTCGAAACCGTCGACCAACACGCCGGCGTCGCCTACCTCGAGCTCCAGCGTTCGCGCGAGCGCACCCACCGCCTCGCGGTCGTCGAGCGCGATGCCCCGACGCAAAGCTGCCAACGTGACAGCGCGGTACATCGCACCGGTATCGAGGTATGCGAGCCCGAGTCGGCGCGCCAACGCCCGCCCAACGGTGCTCTTCCCGGCGCCAGCCGGGCCGTCGATGGCGATGACCCTCATCGTTGCCTGCCCATGGACGCCATTGTGCCCCGACCGAAACCGTCGCTCACCAACTGGTGCCGCGCGGCAGCCCTTCGGTGAACCCTGCAGTGCTCTGCACACCAACCACGGCGCGGTCGTGGAACTCGTCGATGGTGGACGCGCCCGCGTAGGTGCACGATGAGCGCACCCCAGCAACGATCTGGTCGATGATGTCTTCCACACCTGGCCGCTCGGCGTCGAGGTACATGCGCGAGGTGCTGATGCCTTCCTCGAACAGTTCCTTCCGGGCACGATCGAAGGCGCTCTCGGTCTTCGAGCGGCTCTTCACCGCACGGTTGCTGGCCATGCCGAAACTCTCTTTGTAGAGCCGGCCGTCGAGGTCGCGCATGGTGTCGGCGGCCGACTCGTAGGTGCCCGCCAGCCACGAACCGAACATCACGCTGGCGGCCCCACCGGCCAGGGCGAGCGCCACATCGCGCGGGTAGCGCACACCGCCATCGGCCCAGATGTGCTTGCCGAGGCGACGCGCTTCACCGGCGCATTCGAGCACCGCCGAGAACTGCGGGCGCCCCACACCGGTCATCATGCGGGTGGTGCACATGGCACCCGGGCCCACGCCCACTTTCACCACATCGGCACCTGCTTCGATGAGCTGGCGTGTGCCGTCGGTGGTGACCACATTGCCGGCCACGATGGGGGTATTGGGCGCGACGGCGCGCACTTCTTCGATGGCCCGAAGGGCGCGCGTCTGATGGCCGTGGGCGGTGTCGATGACCAGCACGTCGACGCCCATGGCGACAAGTTGCTTCGCCTTCACGCCCGGGTCGCCGTTGATGCCCACAGCGCAGCCGATGAGCAGGCGGCCGAACTGGTCGACCGCCGGGCGGTAGATGGTGCTGCGCAACGCACCCTTGCGCGTGACGCAACCCACCAGACGGCCCTCTTCATCGGCCACCGGTGCCACCGACAAACGCTCGCCCGACAGACGGTCGTAGATCTCTTCCGGCGGGGTTCCCACGGGAATCGTGATGATGTCGCGTCGGGCCACGTGCTGCAGTTGGGTGAACCGATCGAACCCCACTGCGTCGTGTTCGGTGAAGATGCCCATGGCGCGGTCGTCGTCGACCACCACCACGGCTCCGTGAGCACGCTTGTGGATGAGGTTCAATGCGTCGCCCACGGTGTTGAACGGGCTGAGCGTGAGTGGCGTTTCGTACACGGTGTGCCGCGACTTCACGAACTCGACCACCGTTTCGATGACGTCGAGCGGAATGTCTTGGGGCAGCACGGTGATTCCACCGCGCCGGGCCACCGTTTCGGCCATGCGCCGACCGGCCACGGCGGTCATGTTTGCCACCACGACGGGGATGGTGGTTCCCAGCGCATCGGGGGTGGTGAGATCGACATCCAGGCGTGATGGCACCGACGACAGGCTCGGCACCATGAACACGTCGTTGTAGGTGAGATCGAAAGCGACCGATTCGTTCAACAGTCTCATAGGTTCCTCTCGCCCCCATTCAGGGGCCGAGCAAGGCTAACGGACTCGGGGGTGGAGCCGCTACGACCGGCGTCACACCCCACGCACTACCGTGACAACCATGACAACACCAGTGGTCTTGGTTCACGGTTGGGGCGGCTCGTTCGCATCCACCTGGCAGGCAAGTGGGTTCACCCACCTCCTCGCCGATGCCGGCCGAGAGGTCATCGGCATCGATCTCCTCGGTCACGGCACCGCACCGAAACCGCATGCCCCCGAGGCCTATGCCGATCTCACCGAGCGTGTGCTGGCCGCGATGCCCGATGAGCCGGTCGACGCCATCGGGTTCTCTCTCGGGGCCATCACCCTGCTGCGTCTCGCCATTGCCCAGCCGCATCGGTTCAAGCACCTGGTGTTGGCGGGTATCGGCAAGACACTGTTCGACGACGACACCACCGGAACCGAGCGCATCGTTGCGGCGCTCGAAGGCACCGGCGACCCCGACGACAACATCGGCCGCATGTTCGCCAACTACGCCAACCGGCCCGACAACGACCTCGCCGCCCTCACCGCAGTGATGAAGCGCGCACGCGGCGAACGGTTCACCCCCGAACTGGTGAGTACGGTCACCTGCCCCACCCTGGTGGTGATCGGCGACAAAGACTTCGCCGGCCCGGGCGACCCCCTTGCTGCTGCCATTCCCGGGGCGCAACTCATCACCCTGCGCAACGTCGATCATTTCGCCACACCAGAAGCCTTCGGGTTCATCGACGCCGCACTCGAGTTCATCGACGCCATCCCGCAATGACCCCGCACGACGAGCAGGCGGTCGACACCGCACTGAACGTGCTGCGTGCCGGAGGGCTGGTGGCCATCCCTACGGAAACCGTGTACGGCTTGGCCGCCGACGCTTCCAACGAAGCCGCGGTGCGCCGCATCTTCGCCGCCAAAGGGCGCCCCGCCGACCATCCGCTCATCGTGCACATCGCCGACGCAGCGATGCTGGGCGACTGGGCCGACCACATCTCCCCCGCTGCCGCCACCCTCGCCGATGCCTGTTGGCCCGGGCCGCTCACCTTGTTGGTGCCTCGTGCCGAGCGGGTGCTCGACGTGGTCACCGGAGGCCGACCCACGGTGGGCGTACGCGTACCGGCCCATCCGCTCACCACCGAACTCCTCCACCGATTCGGCGGTGGCCTGGCAGCCCCGTCGGCCAACCGCTTCGGCCGAGTGAGCCCCACCACCGCCCAACACGTACGCCGTGACCTGGGTGACGATGTCGACTTCATTCTCGACGGCGGCGCCTGCCCCATCGGGGTGGAGAGCACCATCGTCGACTGCAGCGTCGACCCTCCACAGATACTGCGCCCGGGCGGTATTCCCAGCGAACAGATCGAGGCATTACTCGATGGCCGCGTGGCCGGTGCCAGCGGGCCAAGCCGCACATCGGGCATGCTCGCCTCGCACTACGCACCGAAATGTGCCGTGTTTCTCGCCGCCGACGAACACGAACTAGCGGCTTTACGCGCCGAACACCGCGACGCTGCCGTCATCGGCGACGGCACCGACCCGCTGGAGTATGCCCGACACCTCTACGACTGGTTACGAGCTGCCGACGACGCCCACCAGCAGGCGCTCATCGCTGTCCTTCCGGCGCAGCGTGGCTTGGGGCATGCCATCCGCGACCGACTGTTCAAGGCCGCTGCTGCCCGAGTCGATTGAGCTGATCGACCCACACATCGCGTACCGCCTCGGCCGATACCGGTTCGCCACCATCGGTACGCGCCACGGTGATCGACACCGTGCTTCCTCCGGCATCGGGCACCAGTTCGAGCCGGCACCAACACGGTGAGGGCTCGAACAGATGGCACTCGAGCACATACGGCGGGTCGTCGTCGAGCACCTCACCAATCCATGAGATCACCACCAACAGGGCCTCGAATGTCTCCACTGGCAACGCGTCCACCGTGAACGACGGAGCGTCCCGCTCGATGTCGCGAAAGCGATGCGAGCCACGACGCCGAGGTGGCGTCGAGGGCGCTGGCGATG
>JBAXQV010000074.1:0-14210 GCA_037131575.1 Actinomycetota bacterium | reverse complement strand
CGTGGCGTCGACCTCGAAGTAGGTGCTGGCGAGCTGTTGGCCGTGGTGGGCGAGAGCGGTTCCGGTAAGTCGGTCACGTTCCTCGGGCTCATGGGCTTGCTGCCGAAGAGCACACGTATCGCTGGCTCGGCCACCCTGCTCGGTGAGGAACTCGTGGGTGCCGACCCCGACAAGGTGCGTCGCCTGCGCGGCAAGGAGATCGCGATGATCTTCCAAGACCCGCTCAGCGCACTCAACCCGGTGCAGCGCATCGGCACCCAGTTGGTGGAGATGGTGCGTAGCCACCAGAAGATCTCCAAAGACGCCGCCTGGGCGCGTGCCATCGAATTGCTCGACATCGTGGGCATTCCGCAGCCCGACGAGCGTGTGCGCCAGTATCCGCACGAGTTCTCGGGCGGTATGCGCCAGCGCGTGATGATCGCCATGGCCATCGCCAATGAGCCAAAGGTGCTCATCGCCGACGAGCCCACCACGGCCCTCGACGTCACCGTGCAGGCCCAGATTCTCGAGGTGCTGCAGCGCATCCAACGCGAGATGGGTACGGCCGTGGTGCTCATCACTCACGACCTCGGTGTAGTGGCCAGGGTGGCCGACCGGGTGCAAGTGATGTACGCCGGGCGCGTGGTCGAGCGTGGCGATGTGATGCCGCTGTTCGATCACCCCACGCACCCCTACACCCGCGGGCTGCTGGCCTCGATGCCCACCGGCGACCAGGCTCGGCTGAAGCCCATTCCCGGTGCGCCGCCGAACATGATTGCCCCGCCGTCGGGGTGCGCCTTCCGTGCCCGCTGCGACTTCGCCACCGATGTGTGCGCCGGTGACCTGCCCGTGCTGGTGCCGGTGGGCGACCTCGAAAGCGCCTGTGTGCGCGCCAATGAACTGATGGAGGTGCAGCCGTGAGCGAACCGATTCTCGCCGTCGAGCACCTGGTGAAAGAGTTCACCGTGAAGTCGTCGAAGGGCTTGCGCTCCATCAAACGCACTGTGTCGGCGGTTGCCGATGTGTCGTTCTCCATCGGTGCCGGGCAAACCCTCGGCCTGGTGGGCGAGAGTGGTTCGGGGAAGACAACCGTGGGCCGCTGTGTGCTGCACCTGGTGCAACCCACGTCGGGCTCGGTGAAGTTCCAGGGCCGCGAATTGGTGGGCATGAAGCCGAAGGAACTGCGTGGCTTGCGGCGCACGATGCAGATCGTGTTCCAAGACCCGTACTCGTCGCTCGACCCGCGCATGACGGTGGGGGCCTCCATCGCCGAACCGCTGGTGGTGCAGAAGGTGGAAGGCAACCATGCCGATCGGGTGGCCGAACTGCTGCAGCTGGTAGGTCTGGCCCCCGACCATGCGCAACGCTTCCCACACGAGTTCTCCGGCGGGCAGCGCCAGCGGGTGGGCATCGCCCGGGCTCTGGCATTGAACCCCGAGCTGCTGGTGCTCGACGAACCGGTGTCGGCGCTCGACGTGAGCATCCAGGCGGGTGTGATCAACCTGCTCGAGGACCTTCAAGATCGCCTCGGGCTGAGCTATCTGTTCATCGCCCACGACCTGTCGGTGGTGCGCCACATCAGCGACCAGGTGGCCGTGATGTACCTGGGCAAGATCGTCGAGATCGGGCCGGCCGAAGAGCTGTACACGCAGCCGGCACACCCGTATACGCAGGCGCTGCTGTCGGCCATCCCCGAGCCCGACCCCGTCATCGAACGGGAGCGTCAGCGCATCCTGCTCGAGGGCGATGTGCCCAGCCCCATCAACCCACCCAGTGGGTGCCGGTTCCGCACCCGGTGCCCCATCGCCCAGGCGAAGTGCGCCCAGGAGGAGCCGGCGCTCATCGACCGGGGGCAGGGCCATGCGGTGGCCTGCCACTTCGCGTCCGCCGTACCGGTGTCGGTATCGGGCATACCTGCCCAGCACTGATGCGCTTCCGATAGGCTTTGGCCCGTGCGCGATTTCATTCTGTACCTCACGCTGATCCTGAACGTGCTCTCCACCATCGGCATGATCGGTGGTGTGCTCATGCACAGCGGCCGTGGTGGCGGCCTCAGCGACATGATCGGCGGCGGCGGTACTGCCACGGCGTTGGGTTCGGCAGCCGCCGAGCGCAACCTCACCCGTATCACCACCGTGTTCGCACTGGTGTGGATCAGCACGCTCATTGCGTTGAGCTTCTTGTTGGTGCGTAGCTGACACTGCGTTATCCTCAACATCCCGGCTCCGGCCGGTACCACGTCGAAGTGGCGAAATAGGCAGACGCGCTAGCTTGAGGGGCTAGTGTCCGTAAGGACGTGGGGGTTCAAGTCCCCCCTTCGACACCACTGAAACCCCTGGTCAGAGCGCATATCGCTCGGCGAAAACTGGGCTCCGGTCACAGAGCGGTCACAAGGCCGAGCGTGTCCAAACGGTGGTTGTAGACGACCATGGTTTGGACGAGTTCGCCGGGCACGGCTGAAGCAAGCTGCAGCAGTACATCGCCGAACTCGACGCGAACTGATGGTTTGCGCTGCCAGGTCGGCGGCCCGAACCTCCCCGGTGTCAGCGCAGCTTCTCGACGATGATGCTGCCCACCGAGTAGCCCGCTCCGAACGAGCAGATCACGCCCACATCGCCCGGTTCGAGGTCGCCACGATGCCGATGGAAGGCGATGATCGACCCCGCCGATGAAGTATTGGCGAACTCGTCGAGCACCACGGGGGCCTCGTTCTCGTCGGGCACACGGCCGAGCACGCCTTTGGCGATGAGCTGGTTCATCTTCAGGTTGGCCTGATGCAACCAGAAGCGGCGAACACCATCGGGAGCGATGGCGGCGGCGTCGAGATGGTCGCGGATGTGCGCCGACACCATGGGGCACACCTCCTTGAACACCTGTTGGCCGCGCTGGCGGAAGATCAACTCGTGCGGGTCGCGGACCCCGTCTTCGCTCGAGTTGAGGAAGCCGAAATCGTTACGGATGTTGTTCGAGAACTGTGTGGCCAACTTGGTGCCCCGTACCACCCACTGGTCGAGCGCCACTGCATCGTCTTCACGCTCGAGTACCACGGCGGTGCAGGCATCGCCGAAGATGAAGTGGAAGTCGCGTAGCTCGAAGTTGTTGTGGCCCGAGGTGATCTCGGGGTTCACCACCACCACACAGTTCGCCGAGCCGGCGCGCAAGGCGTCGGTAGCGGCCTGCATCGAGAAGGTGGCCGAACTGCAGGCCACGTTCATGTCGTACGCCCAACCGGTGGCACCGAGGGCAGCTTGGATCTCGATGGAAACAGCCGGGTAGGCGCGCTGCAAGTTCGAACAGCCCACGATGATGGCATCGACCTCGCCGGGCGCGCGGCCGGCCTGCGCCAGTGCTTCGAGAATCGCTGGCAGCGCCATCTCGGCCTGTACCCCGAGTTGGTCGTCGCGCCGGAGTTCCACATGGGGGCGGAGGCGCTGAGGGTCGAGCACACCTTCCTTGTCGATCACATAGCGACGCTCGATACCCGAGGCTTTCAGGATGAACTCCTCGTCGGGCACCGCGCGAGCCGCCAGCTCGCCGCGCTCGATGGCATCGGCGTGCTCGGCGTTCCACATCTCGGTCGCCTCGGTGAGCGAGGCCACGAGTTCGGCATTGCTGATGGAGTACGGGGGAGTGAACAGCCCGGTACCGCTGATCACGATTCTGCTCACGCTGCCCAACTCATCTGCTCACCCCATCACTCAGAACCCGAGTATTACCGACGGTGGCCTGCCGGGGTGCAGCCGGGCGACCGCAGCGGTTGGGCTGTTCGGCTCGACGGGGAAGCGGAAACTCCCTCAGGTTGCAGCCCGTTTGCGCCGATACCTTCATGCAGGAACGGCGACCACCCCGGGGTACACGTGCATACACCAGCGAGTTCGTGGCGATGAAGGCGGCAGCGGTCGATACCGCGCGCTGCGGCATCGTGGTGATCGGTCGCAACGAAGGCGAGCGGTTGCGGCGCAGCCTCACCAGTGCGGTTGCGAGCGGTTGCCCGGTGGTGTACGTCGACTCACGCTCCACCGACGACAGCGTGATGGTGGCCAAGGAACTGGGCGCTGAAGTGGTGGAACTCGATGTGGCCGCCAAGCTCAGCGCAGCGTTGGCTCGTCATACGGGTGCGTTGGCCATGATGGCCGCCCACCCAGCGGTGCAATACCTGCAGTTCATCGATGGCGACTGTGTGTTGTCGAGCGGATGGATCGAACGGTCCGTTGCCGCGCTCGATGCCGACATCTCGCTGGTGGCTGTGTGCGGGTTCCGGCGCGAGGCCGAACCACGGCGCAACGTGTTCCATCGGGTGGTGTCGATCGAATGGCAACTCGGCGGTGTGGGTGACGTCGATGCCTTCGGGGGCGACGTGATGATTCGCGCATCGGCCTACCGCGCTGCGGGTGGCTACAACCCGACGGTGGTGGCCGGCGAAGACCCCGACCTCAGCTCACGCCTACGCAGTGGCGGTGGTCGCCTCGAACGTCTCGACGGCATTGCCACCACGCACGACATCGCCATGCATTCGGTGAAGCAGTGGTGGAAACGAGCCGAGCGCGGCGGCTACGGCGGCGCCCTGGTGGCCGATCTTCACCGCCATACCGACCGTCTCTACTGGCACGAGACCAAACGGTCGCTGCTGTGGGGTGGTGTAGCGCCATTGGTGGCCTTGGTGGCGCTGCGGTTCACGCGGATTCCGCTGCTGCTGGTGGCTGCGAAGTACGCGCTCTCGACGGTGCGTGCGGCCCGTGGTGCCACAGGGCATGACCTCCGGTTCATCGACCGGGCAGCGTGGGGCGTGTCGTGCGTGGCCGCCAGCGTGCCCGGTGCCATCGGTGCAGCGCGCTACCTGCTCGAGGCTCGCCGCGGGCGGCAACCGCACATCATCGAATACAAGTGACCCGATCGACGTGATGGCGTGGCTGTGCCCGGCGGCACGGCAGAACAGTTGGCTCAGCGAGCGAAATCACGGGTATGGTGTGCGTAGACCCGTCGGCTGGGCAGTGGTGCGGTGCTGATGAAGCACCTCGCTCTGGTGAGGCGGGCGTGCCAGCGTAGGTGCGCAGGCGCGGCGCAAGGGGCGCCGAATTCACGATGTCCGATGTCTTGATTGAGTTGGAGATGGCCGCTTGGGCGGTCGCGGAGGGTCGGGCCACGCCCGCCCAGCGTGCTGTGTTCGAAACCGACACGGCAGCCACGTTGCGCGCCCTCGAACGGATGATCATCGACACCGAACTCGACCTCGAATCGGTGCGTCGTATCAACGGCCCCGAACGCGAGCAGGTGCTCACCGACTTCACCACCACCTTGCGCGAGCTCGAAAGTTTGCACTCACTGCTGTCGCGGCCGCTCGGGGCACAAGCCACCGAGGTGTTGGCCGAGGTGGCTGGCGAGGTGCGCTTGCAGGGCTCATGGTCGAACGGTTCGGTGGTGGTGTGGGCAGCGGGCCCGAAGACGGCACCTGAGACCAACGATCAACTGGCCGATCGGCTCGAAACCATCGGCGGCCCATCGCTCGGCTGGGCGGTGCACACCGGCGTGGTGCTGCCGTCGGGGGCACGTGCCGAGGCACTCACCATTCCGGTGAAAGACGCGCTCGGTTGGCTGGTGGCCGTGGGCAACGGGTTGGGTCGGGCCGGTGTGGGCTCGAGTGTTGCTTGGCTCGGTCGGGTCGCCATCGAAGGTGTGCGCCTGGTGGCGCATGGCGCGGTGGTGCCCACCATCGTGGCCGCACGCAGCACCGACAACCGGGCCAGCGATGTGACGGTGCATTGGCGCCCGGCACTGGTCGACGACACGGTGGTGCGCGAACTCGCTACCGCGATGCCCGGGCCGGTGTTGGCCATCGCCCGTGCCGATGCGCGGGCCACCACCGTGGCGGTGCTCGAAGCCGTTGTCGATGCCATCGTCAGCGATACTGCCGGCCGGCTCGACCTCCCTGCGCCGCCACCGCAGGTGAACTCCATCGGCGACTTCGCCGAGATGATGATCGGCCGCCTCGACGGGTCGCCGTTCCGCTCGCTCAACGGCTTGGTGGGCGATGTGTCGCGGCGCCTCGACATCTGGACGCGCAACGTCACCGCCCTCGACCGACCCCGCCTCATCGTGCAACTCGACCCGCCCGACAGCGGCGATGCCTGGTTGCTGTCGGTGTCGGGGCCGGGGGCCAAGGGCCGCATGTTGCCCATCGAAGTCGCCCTGGGCGATACCCGTAACTCGAAGCCGTTGGCCGATGAACTGGCTCGCCTCGAACGCATCTACCCACCGCTGTTGCGACCGGGCGAACTGCGCCGTGGCCGCGTGGTGCTGAGCCAAGCCGAGGCGTGGGAGTTGATGACCACCATCGGGCCGCAGATCGAAGCGGCCGGGTTCGATGTGCGGGTGCCCGCGTTGTCGCGCCGCAAGCCGTCGCCCTCATTGCGTCTGTTCAGCGAGCCGATGGGTCAATCGGTGGTGGGTGCCAACCAACTCAGCAATGTGCGCTGGTCGGTGCTGTTCGACGATGTCGAGCTCACGGCATCCGACATCGCTCGCCTTTCGATGGAGGCGCGCCCGCTGGTGCGTTCGGGCGGCAAATGGGTAGAACTCGACAGTGTCGACCTCCGTGCCGCCGCAGCGGCATTGGCCGAGCGTGCCAAGGTGACGCAGTTGTCGGGCGCAGAGATCTTGCGGCACAGCATCGGCCTCGAGGGCAGTGCCCTGGCCGGTGGAATCTCGGTGCACGGCAGCGGCTGGGCCACCGACCTCATCCGTCGCGCCGAGCAGGCATCCACCGAGCCGGTGGCCCAGCCCGAAGGCTTCGCCGGTGAACTGCGCAGCTATCAAGCGCAAGCCGTGGCCTGGTTGGGGTTCCTCGATGCTGCCGAACTGGGCGGGTGTTTGGCGCTCGACATGGGCCTGGGCAAGACCCCCACGGTGCTCGCCCACATGGCGCGTACCGCCGAGCGCGGCCCGGCCCTGGTGATCGCTCCGCCCGCGGTGGTGGGTAACTGGGCTGCTGAGGCGGCCAAGTTCGCTCCCGGTCTGCGCGTGGTGGTGCATCACGGTGCATCACGTGCCGAGGGCGAGCGGCTCGAGCGTGTGGTGGCTCGCGCCGATGTGGTGCTCACCACCTACGCCACCGCCGTGCGCGACATCGACGCCCTGTCGGCGGTGCAGTGGAGCCGTGTGGTGCTCGACGAAGCGCAGGCCATCAAGAACCCGGCCAACGAGACGTCGCAGCAGTTGCGTCGAATCCAGGCCCGCTCGCGCATCGCGCTCACCGGCACCCCCATCGAGAACGGTTTGGGCGATCTGTGGTCGATCCTCGACTTCACCAACCCCGGCCTGGTGGGCACGAGGCCGATGTTCGTTGCACAACTGTCGGGTGAAGGCGAGTCGGCGTTGCGTGCGCTCAATGGCATCCTCGTGTTCCGTCGCACCAAGACCGAACCCGAAGTGGCCAAGGAACTGCCCGACAAGATCGACCAACTCGATCACTGCACGATGACCCCCGAGCAGATCGGGCTGTACCAGGCAGTGCTCGACAAGCTTCTTCTCGAAACGGCCGAAGAAGGTGCCGACCGCAAGCAAGGGGCAGTGCTGGCGGCCATCACGGCGCTGAAGCAGATCTGTAACCACCCTGCTGCGTATCACGACGACGACCGCCCCCTCGAAGGCCGCTCGGGCAAGTTGGCGCGGCTCGAGGAAATCGTCGAATCGGTGTTCGCCGCCGAGGAACGCATCCTCATCTTCACCCACTTCGCGTCGTGGGGCCGCCGCTTGGCCGACTACCTCACCACCCGGTTCGAACAACCGGTGCACTGCTACGACGGCAGCCTGTCTCGGCTCGAGCGCGACCGCATGGTCGAGTCGTTCCAACGTGGCAAGGGTGCTGGCGCGTTGGTGCTGTCGTTGAAGGCCGGTGGTACGGGCCTGAACCTCACCGCGGCCAGCCATGTGGTGCTCTACGACCGTTGGTGGAACCCTGCAGTGGAAGACCAAGCGCGCGACCGCGCCTGGCGAATCGGGCAGAAGAACACGGTGGTGTCGCATCGCCTGGTGTGCCCCGGAACGGTCGACGAACGGGTGGAAGAAGTGGTAGCCGGGAAGCGGCATGTGGCCGACCTCGTGTTGCCGAAGTCGTCGTCGTTGGGCGATCTCGACGCCACCCAATTGCGGCGCGCGCTGGGTCTGCGCCCCGACGAGTTGTTGACGGAGGACGAACTATGAGTTCTCGTAAGCGCACGAACAGCGGGCAGAACCGCGGTGCCGACACGCAGGCGTTCGACATGTGGCGACCGCCGCCGCCGCTGCCCGAACCGCGCCCCATCACCATCGCCACCGACCCGTCGTTGATGATCCGTTCTATCGGCGACCCGCCCTTCGGTCCGAAGAGTGTGTTGGCCGGGCATTACCTCGCCGCGCTCATCGACCGGGCGGCCGGGTTGGCCACGGCCATTGCTGCCAGCGCCGATCTGCTGGCCCACGACGACAACGGCTGACTGCACGCCGTGGTGCCGATCGACGGCGAGACGCTCAGCCTGCGGCCGGGTTGGTAGCCGTCGACCCGGCAGGAAGCGGGCGAGGGAGGCTGTTCGGCGCGAGCCCCAGTTCGGACTCGGCGATGATGAATGACCAGTCGATGATGGTGTTGCGGTCGATGAGTTGGCCGTGGGCGTTCGATTGCAACGACAAGCCATCGAGTGCCGACAGGATGCGCCACGCCGAACCGTCGGGGTCGGCGCAGTGGAACGTGCCGGTGCGGATGCCGTCGCGGAGGATGCGCACGAGCACCTGTTGCCAGGCGACGTTCAGTTGGCGCGAGATGGCGCCCAGTGCGGGGCGACGACGTGCCTCGGCCCAGGCATCGAGCCACAGCTGATAGGCCCAGTCCTCGTCGAGGCGGGTGTAACTGGAGAAGAACTCCTCGAGCTTGTCGATTGGTCCGGCGACCGCACTGACGGCTGCTTCGGTGATCTCGAGGTCTCGTCCGGCGGCAAGGTCGAACGCCTCGGCGAGCACATCATCCATCGACGTGAAGTAGTGGTGGATGAGACCGCTCGAACACCCGAGTTCGGCGGCCACGTCGCGCACGGTGGTGGATGCGAACCCCTTGCGCATCACGACCGACAGTGTGGCGTCGATGATGGCCGAACGGCGAGAAGCGGGAGACATGCGCGGCACGGCCATAGCCTAGACCTGTTGCGCGTTTGTCCAATATCGTTCTAAGCTCATGCTGTGATGCCGTAGGCGGGATACCCCGTCGCTGCTTGCTGGGGAGATCATGGTCGCCACGACGCCGTTCTACGACCGCCTTGCACCTTTGAACACCACGGGTCTGTGGCAGCACTGGTCGGGTCGCCTTGCCGCTGAGAAGTATCAGATGGCCGAGAAGTTCGAATACTTCGCCATCCGGAACGCGGCCGCGCTCATCGACACATCACCGCTGTACAAGTACCGCATCACCGGGCGCGATTCCGAACACTTCCTGGCCGGTGTGCTGGCCCGCGACATCCGCACCTGCGCCCCTGGGCAGGCCCAGTACACGCTGTGGTGCGACGATCGCGGTTTCGTCATCGAAGATGGGGTCGTGTTTCGGCTCTCGCCCACCGAGTTTCTGCTCACTGCCGCCGAACCGAACCTCGCCTACTTCGCCGACCGCATCGGTTCGCTGCAGGTGGTCATCGACGATGTATCCGATGAGTTCGCCTCGCTCGCCGTGCAGGGCCCGCGTTCGGCCACGGTGCTCGGGGCACTCGACCCGAGCATCAAGGAACTGAAGTTCTTTCATCACGGCCCCGCCACGTTGGGCCCGGTAGCTGCGAACGTGTCGCGTACCGGCTACACCGGCGACCTCGGTTACGAAGTGTGGGTCAATGCTGCCGATGCCTCGGCGGTGTTCGACGTCATCGCAGAAGCTGGCCGCGGGCACGGAGTCATCCCTGCCGGCATGAGCGCCTTGCTGATGTCGCGCATCGAAGCCGGCCTCGTGCTCATCGATGTCGACTTCTCGTCGAGCCGGTTCGCCTATACCGATCAGCAGCGGTCGACCCCGCTCGAACTCGGTTTCCGCTGGATGTTCAAAGACATCGCCACCACCGACCGGAAGTTCATCGGCCGTGCCGCCATCCGCCGCGAGATCGAACAGGGCACGTCGCGGTGGGCGATGGTGGGGTTGCACGTCGACTGGCTCGATTGGGACCGGCAGTACCGCGCCGCTGGGCTCATCCCTCCCAAGGACGAGACGCCGGTGCTGTACGAGATGATGCTCTACGACGACGACGGCGAGCGTGTGGGCTATACCACCAGCTTCATGTACTCGCCGGTGCTGCAGCGGCACATCGCCATGGCTCGGGTGCGGCCGGCCTTTTCGGCCGTGGGGTCGCGTGTACACCTCGAGGTCACCATCGACCACCGCTACCAGAACGTTGCCTGCACGGTGGCACGTGCCCCGCTGTTCAACCCCGCGAGAAAGACGGCCTGACCATGTCTGCCAATCGGAACTACGACGCCATCGTCATCGGCGGAGGCCACAACGGTTTGGTGAATGGCGCCTACTTGGCGCGCGCAGGCCTGCGCACCCTCATCCTCGAGCGCCGCCACCTGGTGGGCGGGGCGGCCATCACTGAAGAACTGCGGCCCGGTTTCCACTTCACCACGTTCTCGTACGCCCTCAGCCTGTTGCGGCCCGACATCATCCAAGAACTCGACCTCGTGAAGCACGGGTTCCTGCCGTTGCTCATGCCTCATTCGTTCGCGCCCACTCCCAGCGGCGAGTACCTCCTGCTCGGCAGTGACCGAGGCGAGAACATTCGCCAGATCGCTCGCCACTCGCGCCACGATGCCGATGCCTACGATCAGTACGGCCACGACATCGAGCAGATCTGTCAGGCGCTCAAACCGTTGTTCGATTCGGCACCTCCCAACCTGTTCAGCCAGGAGCCCGACGACCTCGCGCACATGGCCGACCTTGCCCGACACCTGCGTGGTCTGCCCAAGCGCGTGATGCACAACGCCGTGCGGTTGCTCACCGGCAGCGCCGCCGACTTCCTCGACGACTATTTCGACAGCGAACTGCTGAAGGGCTTGCTCTCGTCGTCGGGCATCATCGGTTCGAAGGTGGGGCCACGGTCGCAAGGGTCGGGTTTGGTGCTGGCCTTCCACAACATCGGCGAGCAAGACGGGCACTTCGGTTCGTGGGGCTTCCACAAGGGCGGTAACGGCGGCTTCACCCAGGTGCTGGCCCGTGCTGCGCAGGCGTTCGGGGCCGACATCGTGCTCGATGCGGCGGTCGACCGGGTCATCACCGTCAACGGCAGATCCACCGGTGTAGCACTGGCCGACGGCACCGAGTTCACCGCCCCCATCGTGGTCAGCGCACTCGACCCGCGGCGCACGTTCACCCAGTTGGTCGACCCGCGTGAGCTACCCGACGACTTGGTCGAATCGATCAGTCGCTTCCGGTTCCAGGGCACATCGTCGAAGGTGAACTTCGCGCTCGACGGGCTGCCCGATTTCCCGGGCCTTCCCGGTCGAGGCGATCAGTATCGCGGCTTCACCAACATCGCCCCATCGATGGATTACCTCGAACGTGCCTACGACGAGGCGAAGTACGGCTGGTACAGCACCCGGCCCTATATCGACGGGTGCATCCAGTCGACCATCGACCCCGACATGGCTCCGGCTGGCAAGCATGTGATGTCGTGCTTCATCCAGTACACGCCGTATCAGTTGAAGGGCAGCGACTGGGACACCGAACGCGACCGTCTCGGCGACACGGTGCAGAACACCCTCGAGGAGTTCTTCCCGGGTTTCTCGAAGTTGGTGCTGCAGCGTGAGGTGGTGACCCCGCTCGACATCGAACGAGTGGTGGGCCTGTCGGAAGGCAATATCTTCGCCGGCGAGTTCCTCGCCCCGCAGATGTACTTCTTCCGTCCCGCTCCGGGCTGGAACCAATACCGCACCCCTATCGAGGGCTACTACCAGTGTGGTTCAGGTACCCACCCGGGCGGCTGCGTCACCGGTGGCCCTGGCAAACTGGCCGCGCAGCGCATCCTCGCCGACCACCCCCGCTGATCCTCACGGGTAGGGTGGAGGCATGGGCGATGCGATCGACGACCCGATGGCTGACGTTGCGGTGAGCGGCGCGGAGACGCACGTGTCGCCGGTGATCCAGCGGTTCCCGATCGGGTTCCAGTGGCCCACCATCGACCCGTTTCTGTTCTGCGTGCACCACCTCGACCACTACCCACCCGGCAACGGGAACTTCGGCCCGGCGGCTTCGCTCGCCGGGCGCGACATCGGGCAGGACTTCGCCGGTATCGACGGTTGGCGCATGTACCACGGGCGCACCGTGCCAGGGTTTCCCCAGCATCCCCATCGTGGGTTCGAGACGGTCACGTTCGTTCGCCGTGGGCTCATCGATCACTCCGACTCACTCGGTGCTGCGGCGCGGTTTGGGCATGGCGATGTGCAGTGGCTCACGGCCGGCCGAGGCATCGTGCATTCGGAGATGTTCCCGCTGCTCGACACCGAACAGGGCATCACCACCGAGTTCTTCCAGATCTGGGTGAACCTGCCCCGAGCGCGCAAGTTCGCCGACCCGTACTTCTCGATGCTGTGGAACGACACCATCCCGAAGTTGGCCTCCACGGCTGCCAATGGCGCAACTGCCGAGGTGACCGTCGTGGCGGGTGCGTTCGACGGCATTACTCCGCCCGCCCCGCCGCCGGCATCGTGGGCATCGGAGGCCGACAGCGATGTGGCCATCTGGCACCTTCGTCTCGAGCCCGGGGCGAACATCACGCTGCCCCTGGCGCACACCGACGAGACCATTCGGCTGGTGTACGTGTTTGCTGGCCAGGCTGCGTCGTTCAATGGCGATGCGGTGGAGGCAGGAACCGGTGTGGTGGTGGCGTGCGACGCGCCTGTCGACGTGACCGCCCCAGCCGGTGCCGAGTGCCTCGTGCTGCAGGGTCGCCCCATTGCCGAGCCGGTGGCGCAATACGGGCCGTTCGTCATGAACGATCGCGCCGGCATCGAGCAGGCGTACCGCGACTACCAGCAGACCGGTTTCGGTGGCTGGCCATGGCCCGCCGACGGCCCGGTGCACGGAGCCGACCCGGCCCGTTTTGCCCGCCGTCCTGACGGTTCGATGGAGCGTCCCGCTTCCTGAGTCAATTGACAGTGGAAGATTTGTCGGAACGTTCAGCCCTACTCGTGCGTGGTAGGGAATATGAACGGATCGATGGCAGGCGGCTTTTCATCGCCCACGGCGGTGAACTGGTCGGGTACTGAGGCGGTGTACACGTCGGCGTATCGCGAGTTGCTGCGCGTCGCCTATGTACTCACCGGTTCGGGTGCCGCGGCGGAGGACGTTGTCCAGGATGTCTTCTGTCGAGTCGGCCCGAGGATCGCTGAACTCGAGAACCCGGCGGCCTACCTGCGCGTTGCGGTCGTGAACCAGTGTCGGTCGATTCATCGCCGTGTGGTGCGGGCGCCTCGTCTCGACGCCCCAAGGCCGGTGCTCGACGGTCGACTCGTCGAACTGCAGGACGCTTTGAAGAAGCTGAACGAGCGGCAACGTACTGCCGTCGTGATGCGGTATCTGTGCGATGTGTCCGACGAAGAGATCGCCGACCTGATCGGCTGTCGGGTCGCGACTGTGCGAACTCTGATTCACCGTGGCCTGGCCGAGCTTCGTGCCGAGATCAAGTGAGGGAGCAGCGATGAACACTTCTCAGCCTCATGATCCCACGAGCCCGGACAGCGCGTTCGAGGCGGAACTGCGCTCGCGGCTCCGTGAGCTGGCCGACCACGCCCCCACAGCGGTACCCGCGCTCGGTGAACTACCCCTGGGTCGGGTGCGCCCGCCTCGGGTGCGTTCGCGCCTGTGGTTCGCGGCTGCAACGAGTGCGGTGGTGCTCACCGGCGCCGGAACCGTGGCATTGTTCATGGCGCGTCAGCATCGCAACGATGTCATCGCGCCGGTTGATACCGACAACGGATCCATCGACAGCACCGCGCCCGCAACGAGCGAGGTGGTCACGTCAGTCGGGGTGACTGCGACTGACGGAATGTCGAGCGTTCCAGACTCGACCGTGTCCCCCTCGGCGACGTCGAGTTCAGTGACGGCTTCGGGCACGTCGATATCGCCGTCGACAGGTACCACCTCCGTGCCACCCAATCAGACGAGCTCTACGACGGCCTCGACTGGTCCGGGGTTGACCATGCCGCTGAGCACGAACCCGTCATCCACGGGT
>JBAXQV010000073.1:0-14470 GCA_037131575.1 Actinomycetota bacterium | reverse complement strand
GTCGAGAGTCATCGTGTGGGCATCGAAGCGCGGCACAACGAACTGCTCGAGATCCGCCGTCGCCAGAGCGATGAGGTGCGTGGCATTGCGGCCCGCCTCGACGACTGCCGTCGCCGTCGTGCCACTGCCGAACGCGAACTCGACGAGGGTCGCGAGCGGTTGCGCCGCAACGAGATCGACGACGCCGAGGTGCGCATGCGCCTCGAAGCGGCCGTTGAAACCGTGCGCCGTGAGCACGATGTGGAGCCTGCAGTGGCAGAAGCTGCGCCGCAGCCCGAGTTGCCCGAAGGTATCGCCGCTGCAGCACGGGTGCGCGACCTCGAACGCGAGCTCCGCCTGCTCGGCCCCATCAACCCGTTGGCGCTCGAAGAGTTCACCGAACTGCAAACCCGCCATGCGTTCCTCGAGGCGCAACTCGAAGACGTGCGCGACACCCGCCGCGAACTGTTGCGCGTCATCAAGGCCATCGATCTCGAGATCCAAACTGTGTTCGCCGCGGCCTATGCCGATGTGAGCACGCACTTCACGCAGTTGTTCTCGAACCTGTTCCCTGGCGGTTCGGGCAAGTTGGTGCTCACCGTGCCCGACGACTTGCTCAACACCGGTATCGAGGTGGAGGCCAAGCCCAGCGGGAAGAACGTGAAGAAGTTGTCGCTGCTGTCGGGTGGCGAACGCAGCCTCACCGCTCTGGCGTTCCTGTTCGCCGTGTTCCGTAGCCGGCCGTCGCCGTTCTATGTGATGGACGAAGTGGAAGCAGCCCTCGACGATGTGAACCTGCACCGCTTCCTCGGCCTCATCGCCGAGTTCCGCCGCGAGGCTCAGCTCCTCATCGTGAGCCACCAGAAGCGCACCATGGAGGCTGGCGATTGCCTGCTGGGTGTCACCATGCAACCCGGTGGTTCGTCGAAGGTGGTCACCGAGCGCGTGTCGACATCGGCCTGAAGCACCGCGCCCGTTGCCAGTTGCACGACTAACGTGTCGTAGATGCCAGCCGGAGCACCGCCCGCAATTCAGCTTGTGCGGCTGCGCAAGACCTTCGGCGATGCGGCTGCGCCGGTGGTGGCGGTCGACGATGTCGACCTCGTGATCGCTGAGGGTGAGTTCTTCTCGCTGCTCGGCCCATCGGGCTCGGGCAAGACCACGGTGTTGCGCATCATCGCCGGCTTCGAAGCACCCACAGGTGGCGCGGTGCTGTTGCAGGGCAGCGATGTCACCGCGCAGGCACCCTACGACCGCGATGTGAACACGGTGTTCCAGGACTATGCCCTGTTCCCACACATGACGGTGCTCGACAACGTCGAGTACGGCCTGCGGGTGAAGAAGGTGAAGAAGGCCGAACGACGCGCCGCTGCCCTCGAGATGCTGCGCCTGGTTCGCCTCGACGGCTACGGCGATCGCAAACCGCATGAGCTGTCGGGTGGGCAACGCCAGCGCGTGGCCTTGGCCAGGGCATTGGTGAACAAGCCGAAGGTGCTGTTGCTCGACGAGCCCCTCGGCGCGCTCGACCTGAAGCTGCGCGAAGAGATGCAGGTGGAGCTGAAGACCCTGCAACGCGAGGTGGGCATCACGTTCGTGTTCGTCACCCACGACCAGGGCGAGGCGCTATCGATGAGCGACCGCGTGGCCGTGTTCGACCGTGGCCGCATCGAGCAGGTGGGTGCACCGCACGAGATCTACAACCAACCCGCCACCACGTTCGTGGCCGGGTTCGTGGGGGCCGCCAATGTGCTCACGGCTGCCGAGGCGCGTCAGTTGCTCAACGTCGATGGTGCTCATTCGCTTCGCCCCGAGCGCATTCGTGTGCTCGCCGCCGGTTCGGCCCCAGCCAGCGATGAGCTCGCAGTCGACGGCACTGTGATCGACATCCAATACCTCGGCGCTGAATGCCGGGTGCGGGCCAACGTTCCTGCGCTCGGCCCCGAGCGTCACCTTCTCGCCAGCGTGCCGAGCGACGGCCTCGCTGGCGTGGCCACGGGCGGTTCGGTCCGCCTGGCCTGGCCGCGAACAGCGGCTATCGCCGTCGCAGAAACCACCACCTCGGGAGGGGACCACCAATGAGGAAATCCACCACCACCTTCGCCGCCGCTGCCGCGGCACTGGCGCTCGTGGCCACAGCATGCGGAAGCAGCGGCGGCTCATCGTCGGGTACGGCGTTGAAGGAGATCGGCAAGGGCGAAGGCGCATTGAACCTCGTCATCTGGGCCGGCTACGCCGAAGACGGCAGCACCGATAAGACCGTCAACTGGGTCGCTCCGTTCCAAGACAAGACCGGTTGCACGGTGAAGTCGAAGCTTGCCGCCACCTCCGATGAAATGTTCCAACTGATGGGCACTGGGCAGTACGACGGCGTGTCGGCCTCGGGCGATTCGAGCACGCGTCTCATCGATGCCAACCTCGTGGCCCCGGTGAACACAGCGCTGTTGAAGAACTACGCCGACCTGTCGCCGTTCCTGAAAGACCAGCCCTACAACTCGAGCGGCGGCAAGAACTACGGCGTCCCCCACGGCTGGGGTGCCAACTACCTCATGTACAACACCGACGTGGTGAAGCAGGCTCCCGACTCGTGGAGCGTGGTGTTCGACAAGAACTCGGAGTTCAAGGGCAAGATCACGGCCTACGACGCGCCCATCTACATCGCCGACGCGGCCGTGTACTTGAAGACCGCACAACCCGACCTCGGTATCACCGACCCGTACTCGCTGAACCAGAAGCAGTTCGACGCCGCCGTGGCGTTGCTGAAGGATCAGCACTCGGTGATCGGCGAGTACTGGAACGACTACACCAAAGCGCAAAGCGCGTTCGAACAGGGTTCCACGGTGCTCGGCACCACCTGGCAGGTCATCTACAACCTGGCCACCGCCAATGGCGCCAAGCTGGCCACTGTGGTGCCCAAGGAAGGCACCACCGGCTGGAGCGACACGTGGATGATCTCGTCGAAGGCGGCTCACCCGAACTGCATGTACATGTGGATGGACTACATCACCTCGCCCGAGGCGCAGGCACAGGTGGCGGCGTGGTTCGGTGAGGCGCCGGCCAACCCGAAGGCATGTGCCCTCATCACCAGTGATCCCACGCACTGCGACACCTTCCGGGCCACCGACGAGTCGTTCTACAAGTCGGTCTACTTCTGGGCGACACCGCGCAAGAACTGCCTGAACGGCAAGGGCAGCGACTGTGTGCCGTTCGCAAGCTGGATCAAGGCCTGGACCGAGATCAAGGGCTGACCGCGGCGATGTGCCGGGCCGACACTGCGGATGTGTCGGCCCGGCACGCGCCCAGCACACCATGACCGCCGCCGCCGCCCCCGCTTCAACCGCCGCGCCTGTGGCGCGCACCCGCGCCGTGTCGCGCTGGTTGCACCGCCGACCCCGGGTGCGGTTGATGGCGCTCATCGGGGCACCGGCAACGTGGCTGCTGGTGCTCTACATCGGTTCGCTGGCAGCGCTGTTCTTGAACTCGCTGTACCGGCTGAACGACACCGGCAGTGGCATCGACAAGGTGCTCAACCTCGACAACTACCGCGAGATTCGCAAGGCCGTCTACCGCGACGTGGCGGTGCGCACCATCGTCATCGCGCTCGTGGTCACGCTCATCGACCTCGTGCTCGCCCTGCCCATCGCGTTCTTCCTCGCCAAGATCGCCAAACCGCGCTGGCGCACCCTGCTGGTCACCGCAGTGCTGGTGCCGCTGTGGGCCAGTTATCTGGTGAAGGCGTTCGCCTGGCGAGCCATCCTCGGCTCACCCGGTGGGGTGCTGGCCGAAACGTTCGGTGCCAGCCCGGGCTACGGCGAGGTGGGGCTCGTCATCGTGCTCGCCTACCTGTGGTTGCCGTACATGATCATCCCCATCTACGCAGGGGTGGAGCGTCTGCCCGATTCGCTGCTCGACGCCTCGAGCGACCTCGGTGCTCGTTTCGGGCTCACCTTCCGGCGCGTTGTGGTGCCCATCCTGGTGCCGTCGATGGTGGCCGGTTCGGTGTTCACATTCTCACTGTCGATGGGTGACTACATCGCCGTCAATCTCGTGGGCGGCAAGACACAGATGATCGGCTCGGTGGTGTACAGCAACTTCGCCTCGAACCTGCCGCTCGCCTCGGCCTACGCCCTGGTGCCGGTGGTGGTGATGGTGCTGTACCTGCTTGCCATCAGGCGTACCGGCGCCTTGGAGAACCTGTGAACGTGCCGCGCCGCGTGGCGCTGTTGTTCCGTTCACTCAGCGGGTTGGTGTTCGTCTTCCTGTATGCCCCGTTGGTGGTGGTGTTGCTGCTGTCGTTCAACACCGACCGCTCGTTGGCGTGGCCACCCAGTGGGTTCACGATGCACTGGTGGACCAGCGCGTTCCACAGTGAGGGTGCCCGCCACAGCTTGTGGGTGAGTGTGCAAACGGCCACCGGCGCCACGATCATCGCGTTGTTGCTCGGCACACTGGCCTCGATGGCGGTGCATCGGTTCCGCTTCTTCGGTAGGGAGACGCTGAGCCTGCTCATCGTGCTGCCCATTGCCCTGCCCGGCATCGTGACGGGTATCGCCCTCAACGCCGCGTTCCGCGGTATCGGGTTCGAGTTCGGCATGATGACGCTCATCATCGCCCACGCCACCTTCTGTGTGGTGGTGGTGTACAACAACGTGCTCGCCAGGTTGCGGCGCATGTCGCCACATCTCGAGGAAGCCTCGGCCGACCTCGGTGGCGACGCATTCCAGACCTTTCGCTACGTCACCTTCCCGCTCATGCGTACTGCCCTGTTGGCGGGGGCGCTGCTGGCATTCGGGCTGAGTTTCGATGAGATCGTGGTCACCACGTTCACCAGCAGTGCCGGCCTCGAGACGCTGCCGCTGTGGATCTTCCACAACCTCAGCCGCGGCGATCAGCAGCCCATCGTGGCCGCCACCGCCAGCATGGTGATGCTCGCCTCCATCATTCCGGTGTGGCTGGCTCAGCGGCTGACGGGCGAACCGGCGGCGCTGGCTGGCGGTACGCGCTGACGTTCCGGGTGGCGACGCTGCCGCGCCGCTAGCGTGCGGGGCACCATGATCTGGATCTACTTGGTTCTCATTGTCGCCGTGCTCGTGTTCGGTATCGGCGTCGTTCTGGTCAACCGTGCCCGTGCGGGCCGCGAGGTGCCGGCGGCTACCCGGCCTCCGGTGCTGCTGCCCGATCGCACCAGTGAAATCGTGCGCCCACCGCGCCCCATCGACGAGGTCGAACCCGAGCCTGTCGACGTTCACGAGCCTGCTGTCGCAGAAGCAGTCGTGGCCGAACCGGTTGTCGACGAGCCAGTCGCCGTCGAGTCGGAAGTGGTCGAGCGGCCCACCCTGCGGTCGCGCATGGGCAAGGCCCGTTCGGCGCTCACTGGTG
This sequence comes from Actinomycetota bacterium, assembly GCA_037131575.1. Lineage (GTDB taxonomy): Bacteria > Actinomycetota > Acidimicrobiia > Acidimicrobiales > Ilumatobacteraceae > VFMC01. The sequence continues at coordinate 9,115 of JBAXQV010000073.1, read as the reverse complement.
CGTTCCTGGGCATTCGCAGCAGGGCTGGCATCACTGACGCCACCTGGGACGAACTCGAAGAGGCATTGCTTCGCGCCGATGTTGGCGTGCGGGTGACCGACGACCTGTTGAGCGGCTTGCGGGCGCGTGTGAAGGCGAAGGAGATCACCGATGCCGACGCCCTGCTCGACGCGTTGAGGGCCGATATGACCGCTCGGCTCGAGGGCGCCGATCGCGACCTGCACCTCGGTGAACCGATGCCTGGTTCGCCCACGGTGTGGCTGTTCGTGGGTGTGAACGGCGTGGGCAAGACCACCACCATCGGCAAGGTGGGCGCCCAGCAGGCGGCTGAGGGGCACTCGGTGCTCATGGCCGCGGGCGATACCTTCCGTGCTGCTGCCGCCGAGCAACTGGCCACCTGGGCCGAGCGCAGCGGTGCCGACTTCGTGCGCGGCAGCGAGGGTGGCGACCCCTCGTCGGTCATCTTCGACGGGGTCGAGCGAGCTGCTGCTCGCAACATCCGCCTCGTGCTCGCCGACACTGCGGGGCGATTGCACACCAAGTCGAACCTCATGGACGAACTCCGCAAGGTGCGTCGCGTGGCCGCCAAGGGTGCGGGCCGAGTGATCGAAGTGCTGTTGGTCATCGACGCCACCACCGGGCAGAACGGGCTCACCCAAGCTCGCGAGTTCGGCGACGCACTGTCGGCCGACGGTGCTGCTGGTGCTGTGGGCCTCACCGGTGTGGTGCTCACCAAACTCGACGGCAGTGCCAAGGGCGGCATCGTGTTCGCCATCGAGACCGAACTCGGTGTGCCGGTGAAACTGGTGGGCGTGGGCGAGACCATCGGCGACCTCATCGCCTTCGAACCCGCCGCCTTCATCGACGCCCTGTTCGCCGAATCCTGACAAGCCGAATCGGGAAAAGTTGTGAAGCTCGGGAACTTTCGGGGCACGTCCACCGTCGGATGTGACATGGCTCACAACATCACGTCTCGTCGGCTCAGGCTCATCGCTTCCACGTTGGTCGTCACCAGCCTGGCGCTCGGTCTCGGTGCCTGTGGCAAGCCACAGACCAACTCGAACAGCGCAGCCACCTCCATCGCCGCGCATTCACCGGCGAAGATCCGCCTGGGTGCGGCACCGAGCGGTAACAAGATGGCCGCAGAAACCTCTGCCATGTCCAGTGATGTGATGCGGGCGATGCCGGTGACCTACGTGTACAGCGGGCCCGCCACCGACCTCACCGCCCCGGCGACGGCCTGGCAGTTCCCGGCCGGGAACAAGCCCACGGCTGCGCAGGTCGCCGCACTGGCGAAGGCGCTGGGCATCACCGGCGATGTGCATTCGGTGCCGGGCGATACGTCGGGTTCGCTCATGGTGGGCTCCGACGATTACACCAAGCCCTCGCTCACCGTGAGTGCCGACGCCATGGGCTCGTGGTGGTACAACCCGGGCACCATCGCCACCACCTTCCCAGATATGCCGACGTGCGTGCCGCCCGACGCTGGTGTGGCCGGCGTTCCCGATTCGACCACTGCGTCCAGTGCGGCCGCAGACACGGCGATTTCCCCGATTCCCGAAGCGGTACCCATGCCGTGCGGGCCAGAACCCACGCCGCCCGCCAATGTGCCCACGGCCGACCAGGCCAAGACCAAGGCCTTGGAGTTGTTCAAGCAACTCGGGCTCGATGTGTCGTCGTACCGCGTTGACGCGACGGCCGACCAGTGGGGTGCCAACGTGACCGCCGCCTTGCTGCTCGACGGTGTGGCCGCGCCGTTGTCGTGGGGCATCGGCTTCGGTGCGGAAGGGGCAATCACCTGGGCCAGCGGGTTCTCGGCAACGCCCGAACGCGCCGACCTCTACCCACGCATCAGCATCAACGCAGCCGTGGCCCGCCTGCAGGCGGGCCACGGCTGCGTTGATGCTGATGCGTGGGTAGAGGTCGGCGCGTTCGGGCGTTGCCGAGAACCCGCTGGCCCAGGTGATTGCCCCTTCCGCACCGAAGCCGATGCCCCACGACAACGGCGCGGCCACACCGTCGAGCAGCAAGGCGGCGGTCACGTTGGCACCCCACTGGTCGGCCGTCGCGTCAACGCGGTACGACGACACATCGAGCCCGAGTTGCTTGAACAACTCCAAGGCCTTGGTCTTGGCCTGGTCGGCCGTGGGCACATTGGCGGGCGGCGTGGGTTCTGGCCCGCACGGCATGGGTACCGCTTCGGGAATCGGGGAAATCGCCGTGTCTGCGGCCGCACTGGACGCAGTGGTCGAATCGGGAACGCCGGCCACACCAGCGTCGGGCGGCACGCACGTCGGCATATCTGGGAAGGTGGTGGCGATGGTGCCCGGGTTGTACCACCACGAGCCCATGGCGTCGGCACTCACGGTGAGCGAGGGCTTGGTGTAATCGTCGGAGCCCACCATGAGCGAACCCGACGTATCGCCCGGCACCGAATGCACATCGCCGGTGATGCCCAGCGCCTTCGCCAGTGCGGCGACCTGCGCAGCCGTGGGCTTGTTCCCGGCCGGGAACTGCCAGGCCGTCGCCGGGGCGGTGAGGTCGGTGGCGGGCCCGCTGTACACGTAGGTCACCGGCATCGCCCGCATCACATCACTGGACATGGCAGAGGTTTCTGCGGCCATCTTGTTACCGCTCGGTGCCGCACCCAGGCGGATCTTCGCCGGTGAATGCGCGGCGATGGAGGTGGCTGCGCTGTTCGAGTTGGTCTGTGGCTTGCCACAGGCACCGAGACCGAGCGCCAGGCTGGTGACGACCAACGTGGAAGCGATGAGCCTGAGCCGACGAGACGTGATGTTGTGAGCCATGTCACATCCGACGGTGGACGTGCCCCGAAAGTTCCCGAGCTTCACAACTTTTCCCGATTCGGCTTGTCAGGATTCGGCGAACAGGGCGTCGATGAAGGCGGCGGGTTCGAAGGCGATGAGGTCGCCGATGGTCTCGCCCACGCCCACCAGTTTCACCGGCACACCGAGTTCGGTCTCGATGGCGAACACGATGCCGCCCTTGGCACTGCCGTCGAGTTTGGTGAGCACCACACCGGTGAGGCCCACAGCACCAGCAGCACCGTCGGCCGACAGTGCGTCGCCGAACTCGCGAGCTTGGGTGAGCCCGTTCTGCCCGGTGGTGGCGTCGATGACCAACAGCACTTCGATCACTCGGCCCGCACCCTTGGCGGCCACGCGACGCACCTTGCGGAGTTCGTCCATGAGGTTCGACTTGGTGTGCAATCGCCCCGCAGTGTCGGCGAGCACGAGGCGGATGTTGCGAGCAGCAGCTCGCTCGACCCCGTCGAAGATGACCGACGAGGGGTCGCCACCCTCGCTGCCGCGCACGAAGTCGGCACCGCTGCGCTCGGCCCAGGTGGCCAGTTGCTCGGCGGCAGCAGCACGGAAGGTATCGCCCGCGGCCATGAGCACCGAGTGCCCCTCAGCCGCCTGCTGGGCGCCCACCTTGCCGATGGTGGTGGTCTTGCCCACGCCGTTCACACCCACGAACAGCCACACCGTGGGCGAACCAGGCATCGGTTCACCGAGGTGCAGGTCGCGATCGGCGCCCTCGAGCCGAGCGGTCATATCGGCCCTCAACGCGTCGAGCAGGGCGTCGGCATCGGTGATCTCCTTCGCCTTCACACGCGCCCGCAAGCCGCTCAACAGGTCGTCGGTCACCCGCACGCCAACATCGGCGCGAAGCAATGCCTCTTCGAGTTCGTCCCAGGTGGCGTCAGTGATGCCAGCCCTGCTGCGAATGCCCAGGAACGCACCAGTGAGCGCCGAACGGGCCTTGCCCATGCGCGACCGCAGGGTGGGCCGCTCGACCACTTCCGACTCGACGGCGACTGGCTCGTCGACAACCGGTTCGGCCACGACTGCTTCTGCGACAGCAGGCTCGTGAACGTCGACAGGCTCGGGTTCGACCTCGTCGATGGGGCGCGGTGGGCGCACGATTTCACTGGTGCGATCGGGCAGCAGCACCGGAGGCCGGGTAGCCGCCGGCACCTCGCGGCCCGCACGGGCACGGTTGACCAGAACGACGCCGATACCGAACACGAGCACGGCGACAATGAGAACCAAGTAGATCCAGATCATGGTGCCCCGCACGCTAGCGGCGCGGCAGCGTCGCCACCCGGAACGTCAGCGCGTACCGCCAGCCAGCGCCGCCGGTTCGCCCGTCAGCCGCTGAGCCAGCCACACCGGAATGATGGAGGCGAGCATCACCATGCTGGCGGTGGCGGCCACGATGGGCTGCTGATCGCCGCGGCTGAGGTTGTGGAAGATCCACAGCGGCAGCGTCTCGAGGCCGGCACTGCTGGTGAACGTGGTGACCACGATCTCATCGAAACTCAGCCCGAATGCCAGCAGCGCCCCCGCCAACAGGGCAGTACGCATGAGCGGGAAGGTGACGTAGCGAAAGGTCTGGAATGCGTCGCCACCGAGGTCGGCCGAGGCTTCCTCGAGATGTGGCGACATGCGCCGCAACCTGGCGAGCACGTTGTTGTACACCACCACCACACAGAAGGTGGCGTGGGCGATGATGAGCGTCATCATGCCGAACTCGAACCCGATACCGCGGAACGCGGCGTTGAGGGCGATACCCGTCACGATGCCGGGCAGGGCAATGGGCAGCACGATGAGCAGGCTCAGCGTCTCCCTACCGAAGAAGCGGAACCGATGCACCGCCATCGAGGCCAGTGTGCCGAGCAACAACGCGATGATCGTGGCGCCGGTGGCCGTTTGCACACTCACCCACAAGCTGTGGCGGGCACCCTCACTGTGGAACGCGCTGGTCCACCAGTGCATCGTGAACCCACTGGGTGGCCACGCCAACGAGCGGTCGGTGTTGAACGACAGCAGCAACACCACCACCAACGGGGCATACAGGAAGACGAACACCAACCCGCTGAGTGAACGGAACAACAGCGCCACGCGGCGCGGCACGTTCACAGGTTCTCCAAGGCGCCGGTACGCCTGATGGCAAGCAGGTACAGCACCATCACCACCACCGGCACCAGGGCGTAGGCCGAGGCGAGCGGCAGGTTCGAGGCGAAGTTGCTGTACACCACCGAGCCGATCATCTGTGTCTTGCCGCCCACGAGATTGACGGCGATGTAGTCACCCATCGACAGTGAGAATGTGAACACCGAACCGGCCACCATCGACGGCACCAGGATGGGCACCACAACGCGCCGGAAGGTGAGCCCGAAACGAGCACCGAGGTCGCTCGAGGCGTCGAGCAGCGAATCGGGCAGACGCTCCACCCCTGCGTAGATGGGGATGATCATGTACGGCAACCACAGGTAGGCGAGCACGATGACGAGCCCCACCTCGCCGTAGCCCGGGCTGGCACCGAACGTTTCGGCCAGCACCCCACCGGGTGAGCCGAGGATGGCTCGCCAGGCGAACGCCTTCACCAGATAACTGGCCCACAGCGGCACCAGCACTGCGGTGACCAGCAGGGTGCGCCAGCGCGGTTTGGCGATCTTGGCGAGGAAGAACGCGATGGGCAGGGCGAGCACGAGGTCGATGAGCGTGACCACGAGCGCGATGACGATGGTGCGCACCGCCACGTCGCGGTAGACGGCCTTGCGAATCTCGCGGTAGTTGTCGAGGTTGAGCACCTTGTCGATGCCACTGCCGGTGTCGTTCAGCCGGTACAGCGAGTTCAAGAACAGCGCTGCCAGCGAACCGATGTAGAGCACCAGCAGCCACGTTGCCGGTGCCCCGATGAGCGCCATCAACCGCACCCGGGGTCGGCGGTGCAACCAGCGCGACACGGCGCGGGTGCGCGCCACAGGCGCGGCGGTTGAAGCGGGGGCGGCGGCGGCGGTCATGGTGTGCTGGGCGCGTGCCGGGCCGACACATCCGCAGTGTCGGCCCGGCACATCGCCGCGGTCAGCCCTTGATCTCGGTCCAGGCCTTGATCCAGCTTGCGAACGGCACACAGTCGCTGCCCTTGCCGTTCAGGCAGTTCTTGCGCGGTGTCGCCCAGAAGTAGACCGACTTGTAGAACGACTCGTCGGTGGCCCGGAAGGTGTCGCAGTGCGTGGGATCACTGGTGATGAGGGCACATGCCTTCGGGTTGGCCGGCGCCTCACCGAACCACGCCGCCACCTGTGCCTGCGCCTCGGGCGAGGTGATGTAGTCCATCCACATGTACATGCAGTTCGGGTGAGCCGCCTTCGACGAGATCATCCACGTGTCGCTCCAGCCGGTGGTGCCTTCCTTGGGCACCACAGTGGCCAGCTTGGCGCCATTGGCGGTGGCCAGGTTGTAGATGACCTGCCAGGTGGTGCCGAGCACCGTGGAACCCTGTTCGAACGCGCTTTGCGCTTTGGTGTAGTCGTTCCAGTACTCGCCGATCACCGAGTGCTGATCCTTCAGCAACGCCACGGCGGCGTCGAACTGCTTCTGGTTCAGCGAGTACGGGTCGGTGATACCGAGGTCGGGTTGTGCGGTCTTCAAGTACACGGCCGCGTCGGCGATGTAGATGGGCGCGTCGTAGGCCGTGATCTTGCCCTTGAACTCCGAGTTCTTGTCGAACACCACGCTCCACGAGTCGGGAGCCTGCTTCACCACGTCGGTGTTGTACATGAGGTAGTTGGCACCCCAGCCGTGGGGGACGCCGTAGTTCTTGCCGCCGCTCGAGTTGTAGGGCTGGTCTTTCAGGAACGGCGACAGGTCGGCGTAGTTCTTCAACAGCGCTGTGTTCACCGGGGCCACGAGGTTGGCATCGATGAGACGCGTGCTCGAATCGCCCGAGGCCGACACGCCGTCGTACTGCCCAGTGCCCATCAGTTGGAACATTTCATCGGAGGTGGCGGCAAGCTTCGACTTCACCGTGCAACCGGTCTTGTCTTGGAACGGAGCGACCCAGTTGACGGTCTTATCGGTGCTGCCGTCTTCGGCGTAGCCGGCCCAGATGACGAGGTTCAATGCGCCTTCGCCCTTGCCGATCTCCTTCAACGCCGTACCCGACGATGAGCCGCCGCTGCTTCCGCATGCTGTGGCCACGAGCGCCAGTGCCGCGGCAGCGGCGGCGAAGGTGGTGGTGGATTTCCTCATTGGTGGTCCCCTCCCGAGGTGGTGGTTTCTGCGACGGCGATAGCCGCTGTTCGCGGCCAGGCCAGGCGGACCGAACCGCCCGTGGCCACGCCAGCGAGGCCGTCGCTCGGCACGCTGGCGAGAAGGTGACGCTCGGGGCCGAGCGCAGGAACGTTGGCCCGCACCCGGCATTCAGCGCCGAGGTATTGGATGTCGATCACAGTGCCGTCGACTGCGAGCTCATCGCTGGCTGGGGCCGAACCGGCGGCGAGCACACGAATGCGCTCGGGGCGAAGCGAATGAGCACCATCGACGTTGAGCAACTGACGCGCCTCGGCAGCCGTGAGCACATTGGCGGCCCCCACGAACCCGGCCACGAACGTGGTGGCGGGTTGGTTGTAGATCTCGTGCGGTGCACCCACCTGCTCGATGCGGCCACGGTCGAACACGGCCACGCGGTCGCTCATCGATAGCGCCTCGCCCTGGTCGTGGGTGACGAACACGAACGTGATGCCCACCTCGCGTTGCAGGGTCTTCAGCTCCACCTGCATCTCTTCGCGCAGCTTCAGGTCGAGCGCGCCGAGGGGCTCGTCGAGCAACAGCACCTTCGGCTTGTTCACCAATGCCCTGGCCAAGGCCACGCGCTGGCGTTGCCCACCCGACAGCTCATGCGGTTTGCGATCGCCGTAGCCGTCGAGGCGAACCAGGCGCAGCATCTCGAGGGCAGCGGCGCGTCGTTCGGCCTTCTTCACCTTCTTCACCCGCAGGCCGTACTCGACGTTGTCGAGCACCGTCATGTGTGGGAACAGGGCATAGTCCTGGAACACCGTGTTCACATCGCGGTCGTAGGGTGCCTGCGCGGTGACATCGCTGCCCTGCAACAGCACCGCGCCACCTGTGGGTGCTTCGAAGCCGGCGATGATGCGCAACACCGTGGTCTTGCCCGAGCCCGATGGGCCGAGCAGCGAGAAGAACTCACCCTCAGCGATCACGAGGTCGACATCGTCGACCGCCACCACCGGCGCAGCCGCATCGCCGAAGGTCTTGCGCAGCCGCACAAGCTGAATTGCGGGCGGTGCTCCGGCTGGCATCTACGACACGTTAGTCGTGCAACTGGCAACGGGCGCGGTGCTTCAGGCCGATGTCGACACGCGCTCGGTGACCACCTTCGACGAACCACCGGGTTGCATGGTGACACCCAGCAGGCAATCGCCAGCCTCCATGGTGCGCTTCTGGTGGCTCACGATGAGGAGCTGAGCCTCGCGGCGGAACTCGGCGATGAGGCCGAGGAAGCGGTGCAGGTTCACATCGTCGAGGGCTGCTTCCACTTCGTCCATCACATAGAACGGCGACGGCCGGCTACGGAACACGGCGAACAGGAACGCCAGAGCGGTGAGGCTGCGTTCGCCACCCGACAGCAGCGACAACTTCTTCACGTTCTTCCCGCTGGGCTTGGCCTCCACCTCGATACCGGTGTTGAGCAAGTCGTCGGGCACGGTGAGCACCAACTTGCCCGAACCGCCAGGGAACAGGTTCGAGAACAACTGCGTGAAGTGCGTGCTCACATCGGCATAGGCCGCGGCGAACACAGTTTGGATCTCGAGATCGATGGCCTTGATGACGCGCAACAGTTCGCGGCGGGTGTCGCGCACGTCTTCGAGTTGCGCCTCGAGGAACGCATGGCGGGTTTGCAGTTCGGTGAACTCTTCGAGCGCCAACGGGTTGATGGGGCCGAGCAGGCGGAGCTCGCGTTCGAGGTCGCGCACCCGTGCTGCAGCGGCGATACCTTCGGGCAACTCGGGCTGCGGCGCAGCTTCTGCCACTGCAGGCTCCACATCGTGCTCACGGCGCACGGTTTCAACGGCCGCTTCGAGGCGCATGCGCACCTCGGCGTCGTCGATCTCGTTGCGGCGCAACCGCTCGCGACCCTCGTCGAGTTCGCGTTCGGCAGTGGCACGACGGCGACGGCAGTCGTCGAGGCGGGCCGCAATGCCACGCACCTCATCGCTCTGGCGACGGCGGATCTCGAGCAGTTCGTTGTGCCGCGCTTCGATGCCCACACGATGACTCTCGAC
>JBAXQV010000072.1:0-14499 GCA_037131575.1 Actinomycetota bacterium | reverse complement strand
GCTGGAATGAGGCGGCGCAAGGGTGCACCTATGTGATGCACGTGGCCTCGCCCTTCGTGCTCGCCGAGCCGAAAGACGAGAGCGAACTGATCAAGCCCGCCGTGGAAGGCACACGGCGAGTCATCGGCGCCGCGCAACGGGCCGGTGTACGGCGCATCGTGCTCACCTCGTCGACCGTGGCCATCATCAGCGGCAAGCCCAGCGGCCGCTACGGGCCCGACGCCTGGTCGGACACGAACGCCAACATCGGCGCCTACGCGAAGAGCAAGACGCTGGCCGAACGTGCCGCATGGGACGCAGTGGCAGGAAGCGGCGTGGAACTCGCCGTGGTGAACCCAGGCGCGGTGTTCGGCCCGTCGCTCGGTGCCGAGATCGATGGACAGAGCGTGGCGCTGATGACCGACATGATTCGCGGCAAGATGCCGATGATCCCCGACATTGCCATGGGCATGGTCGATGTGCGCGATGTGGCCCGACTGCATGTTGCGGCCATGACCGCACCGGCGGCGGCAGGCAAGCGGTTCATCGCCGCCACCGCCGAGCCGGTGGCGATGGCGTACTTCGCCGACGTGCTGCGCGCCGCCGGCTACTCGAAGGTGCCCTCGCGCAAGGCGCCGAATGCGGCGATCAAGCTGATGAGCCTGTTCGATCGGCAGGCGAAAGGCATGCTGCCCAGCCTCGGCAAGAAGGCCGCCTTCGACAACCAGACCACCTTCGACGTGCTTGACTGGAAGCCGACGCCGATGGAAACATCGATCAAAGAGATGGCGGCTGCGATCTGAGGGGAGAAGATGGCAGTGAGCACGACAACCGACACCGATCACCTCGACTGGCGCTCGGTGTGCTCCATCACATCTGGCCTCGATGTGCTCGGCGACAAGTGGTCGCTGCTCATCGTGCGCGATCTCATCGCCCACGGAACCCGCACCTATTCGGAGTTCCGTGAATCGCCCGAGCACGTGGCCACCAACATCCTCGCCGCCCGGCTGCGGCTACTCACCTCGCTCGGCATCATCGAGCGCACCAACCCCGACGGAACCGCCCGCAACAACGCCTATCGGCTCACCTCGAGCGGCGCAGCGCTGCGGCCGGTGATCGAGGAACTCGGACGTTGGGCGCAGACGTACCTCAAGCCGTATCACGCAGACATGGTCAACAGCATCTGACGGTCCTCACTCGTTTCCACTCGTGGTTACTTGCATTTCGCAAGTCCACTAAGTAGATTGCGAAATGCAACGTAAACAGATCGAGTGAGGAACACGAGACCATGAGTGAAGAGACCAAGCCCGCCTACGCAATGGTGCAACTGAACATGAAGGACCCTGCCGACTTCATGGAGCGGTACGCCCAACATGTGTTCCCCATCCTCGACAAGTGGGGCGTCGAGATGATCGCTGGGTCGATGACCCCCACCACTAAGGAAGGCTCGTTCAACGGCAACTGGGCCGCCGTGTTGAAGTTCCCGAACATGGAAGTGGCCGAGGCCTGGTACAACTCGGCCGACTACGAGCCGTACAAGAACCTGCGCATCGACGAACTCACCGACTTCTCCACCTGCGTGTTCGTAGAAGGTCGCTGACCGCGCAACGCCCTAGCTGCGTCTGTCTCGGTGCTCTCGGAACTTCCTTCTCACGCGAATTCGATCGCGCGACCGGGTGAGCGGATCCAACGAATTGCAATGTGATCGATATCCAGATCATATGATCGCATTATAAATCATTGCGGTGTACGCTCGCGATATGAACCTCGGTGCACCAGTTCTCGATGTGGCTCCGGCTGTTCGTGGCGCGCTGCTGCAGGTGCTCGCGCGGCTGGAACAGCCCGTCACCAGGCGACAGTTGGCCGCGATTGCGGGCGTCTCGCCGGGCAACGCGAGTGCCGTGATCGAAGACCTCATCCGGGCGGGCCTGGTGAACGAGGCAGTGGCTGGACGCTCGTCGATGGTGGTGCTCAACCGGAACCATCTGTCCGCCGGTCCGTTGCTTGCTCTTGCCGGCCTCCGCGGCGAACTGATCTGCCGTCTCAAGGAACGTCTCTCCCAGTGGCCAGACCTCGACGGTGCTTGGCTGTTCGGTTCGGTGGCACGGGGAGATGCGGGCGGCGAGTCGGACATCGATCTGCTGATCGTGGCCCACGACCTCCAAGCGCCCGTTCTGCACGCCCACTTGTCGCAGCTCGAGGCCGACGTGCGTTCGTGGACCGGCAACGATGTGCAGGTCGTTGAGCACACGCCTGAGTCATGGCGCAAGCTCGCGCGTTCGAAGAATCCACTTGTCGAGCAGATTCGGCTCGATGGCATAGCGCTGGCCGGTGACACGGTCACATTGATGGAGCGTCGCAGGTGACTCGGGCCAAGGGCACCCGAAAGCCGTGCGATGTGCAACAGGCACGACAGCGCCTCACTGACGCTCGTCAGTTCCTCGAAGCAGCGAAATTGCTCGATGCCCCCGATGTGGTGGCAACGTGCGCCATCCACGCCGCGATAGCGGCCTCCGATGCGATCACGTGTCACGCGCTCGGAGAGAGATCGAACGACGGCAACCACGGATCAGCGGTAGATCTCCTGCGCCAGGTCGACGCCAAGCTGGCAACCGCGCTCAAGCGTGCTCTCGATCGAAAGACCCAGGCGGGCTATGAGAGTGTCGACATCAGTGCTGCCGACGCCGAGAGCTGCGTCAAGTGGGCCAGCCAGCTACTGGCGGCAGCGGAAACGCGGTTGGCTGTGTGACGTCCATTGTGAACGTCAATTCGCTTCGATCGTTGAGCCGTGACTTGTGTGGAGCGATCTGAGACGACCGGTACTCGATCGCAAAGCCCCAGCTATACGTTGAAGCGAAACTCCATGACGTCGCCGTCGACGGGGTAGTAGTCCTTGCCTTCGATGCGGATCTTGCCGAGGTCTTTGGCCTTGCTCCACGACCCGATCTCGAGCAGGTCGTCCCAGTGGATCACTTCGGCCTTGATGAACCCGCGTTGGAAGTCGCTGTGGATGCGGCCAGCGCATTCGGGCGCACTCGAGCCGGCATGGAATGTCCATGCCCGCGACTCCTTCTCGCCGGTGGTGAAGTAGGTGCGCAACCCGAGCAGGTGATAGGCGCTGCGCACCATGCGGAACAGCGCGCCCTCGCCGAGGCCGAAGCCTTCGAGCATTTCGGCCCGCTCGACCGGGTCGCTGATGGTGGCAGCCTCTGCCTCGAGTTGCACGCACATGCCGATGACCTCGACGTTGTCGCCGGCTGAGGTGAATTCATCGCGCACCCGCTGCTCGACCTCGGGGATGCGGTCGAGTTCGTTCTCACCCACGTTCACCACGGCCAGCACCGAGCGGTTGGTGAGCAGGAAGTAGGGGATGAGTTGCTCGCGCCACTCGGGCTTCAACCCGGCGCGGTACAGGGGGAGGCCGGCGCTGAGCGCGTCGTAGGCAGCCTGCAGGGCATCGAGTTCGGCGGCGGCACCCTTGTCGAGTTTCGCCTGGCGGGTGGCCTGGGCGAGCCGCTTCTCGATGGTTTCGAGGTCGGCCAGAGCCAGCTCGATCTCCACCACACGCAGGTGCTCGATGGGGTCGCTCGGGCCGGGCACGTCGTCGTCTTCAAAGGCACGCAGCACGAACACGATGGCATCGACCTCGCGGATGTTGGCCAAGAACTTGTTGCCCAAGCCCTCGCCCTTGCTGGCACCTTCCACAAGGCCGCCGATGTCGACCACCTGCACCGATGCGTGCACCACGTTCTTCGACTTCGACATGGCGGCAAGCCGGTCGAGGCGATCGTCGGGCACCTTGGCCACGCCGATGTTCGGGTCTTTCGTGGCGAAGGCGTAGGGCGCAGCAAGCGCGCCCCCACCGGTGAGTGCGTTGTACAGCGAGCTCTTGCCCGCATTGGGGAGACCGACGAGGCCGAAGCGTTCCATAGCGAAGTGCCCAGGCTACCGGGGTGGAGGCCAGTGCCCCGGGCCGATAGAGTCGTATCCCTATGTCGAAGAAAACGAAGAAGCGCAAGGCCAAGCTGCGACGCTCGAAGGCCAACCACGGTAAGCGTCCCAACATGGGGCGTGGCTGATCTCATGAGTGGTCCTCCGCCGTCTCGGCGCGAGGACGTCGTCGATGTCGTCCACGGCGTCGACGTTGCCGACCCCTATCGGTGGCTCGAATCGGGCGATTCGCCCGATGTCACCGAGTGGGTCGCCACCCAGAACGAGTACACCCGTCAGGCGCTCGATGCCCGGCCCGATCGTGGGCACTGGCACGAGCGCCTTTCCGCGCTCATCGGGCTGCCTACGGTGCTGGGCTGCCAAGTGCGCGGCTACTTCTTGTTCGTGCTCGAGCGTGGCCGCCACGCCGACCAGTTCGCCCTGGTGGTGCGCTCGGCCAGCAACCCTCAGGCGCCGGCACGCGTGCTGCTCGACCCCGCAGCCATGGCAGCCGACGCAGCGCTGGCCATCGACTGGTTCCATGCCTCGCCCGACGGGTCGATGGTGGCCATCGGTCTCAGCGAAGGCGGCACCGAGAACAGCGTGCTGCACCTGCTCGACGTGGCCACGGCCACGCTCGGCGACCTGCGTATCGCCAACACACGTGCAGCATCGGTGGCCTGGCAGCGTGACGGCGGTGGCTTCTGGTACGCCCGCTACCCCGAGGGCGATCAGTACAACCGTCACATTCGTCATCACACGCTCGGTACCGACCCGGCGAGCGACCCCGTCGTGTTCGACCGTCTGCCCAACCAAGAGGCATGGCCCGACGTGTCGGCATCGCCCGACGGTCGGTACGTGCTGGTGGAGATGCTCGTGGGCTGGACCCGCATCGACGCACACCTGCTGAACCTGGCCACCGACGAATGGACCGTGGTGGTGGAGGGTGTGGAGGCACAGTCGAGCTTCCAGTTCGGCAGCGACGGCTTGATCGGGCTCACCACGCTCGATGCGCCCAACGGTCGGGTGGTGCACGCCCCCTACCAGCAACCCCAACCCGCGGCGTGGCGCACCATCGTGGGCGAACGCGCCGATGTGGTGGTGGGCAACCCTGCCGTGCTGGGCCACGAGGTGCTGGTATCGGCCAGTCGAGCCGCGGTCGACACCATCGAACGGTGGTCGCTGGCCGGCGAGTTGCTCGAGGTCATCGACAGCCTCGGCGTGGTGTCGATCGCGCAGATCGCCACCGACGCCAGTGCTTCCGGTACGCACGTTGCGTTCGCCGTGGTGAACTCGTTCACCGAGCCCACCAGCGTGTGGCGAGTGGCGGGTGGTGGCGAGCCGGTGCGGTGGTGCCCCGATGCACCCGATGCCAGCGAGTTGCCGGCCATCGTGGTGCGGCACGTGCACTACCCGTCGCTCGACGGCACCGAGATCGGGCTGTTCGTGATGCACCGCGCCGATGTGACCCCGTCACCCGACACGCCGCTCATCCTCAATGGGTACGGCGGCTTCGCCATCAGCGAATCACCGGCGTGGATGCCCAACCTGGCTGCCTGGTGCGCCGAGGGTGGTGTGTGGGCCATAGCCGGGTTGCGTGGCGGCTACGAGCACGGTGAGGCCTGGCACAAGGCGGGTCGGCGTGCCACCAAGCAAAACGTGTTCGACGACTTCCACAGCGCCGGCGACTGGCTGGTGGCACAAGGCATGGCATCGAACGATCGGCTCGCGGTGGTGGGCGGCTCGAACGGTGGGTTGCTGGTGGGTGCGGCGCTCACACAGCGCCCCGACCTCGCCCGAGCCGTGTGGTGCGCGGTGCCGCTGCTCGACATGGTGCGCTTCCCGCAGTTCCTCATCGCCCGACTCTGGACCAGCGAATACGGCGACCCCGACATCGCCGACGAGTTCGCCTGGGTGCATGCCTATTCGCCGTATCACCGAGTGCGCGAGGGCGTGGAGTATCCGGCCGTGCTGTTCACCACCGCCGAGGGCGATACCCGTGTCGACCCGTTGCACGCCCGCAAGATGGCGGCGCTCCTGCAGCACGCCACGGCCTCGCCGACTCAGGAACGACCGGTGCTGCTGTGGCAGGCCGGGCGTGCCGGGCACGGTGTGGGCAAACCGGCGTACATGCGTGTGGCCGAAGGGGTCGACGTACTCAGCTTTCTCGCCTGGCAACTTGCCTGGCAACGCGAGGGTGCGGGCGCATGACCGCGGTGGTGGCCATCGATGTGGTGGCGCCCGTGGCGGCGTGGGAGGCCGTGGGGCTGTCGATGAACGACGGTGTCGCGTCGGTGGGTGGTATCGAACTGCGCTTCCGCGACCCTGCGCCGGGTGAAGCCCCTCGAGTAGATCGATGGGTGCTGGCCGGGTGCCCTACTGCAGTCGATCGAATCGATGGGTTGGCCACCGCCCACGAAGTGGCGGCGTCGGTGAACCATGTGCCGAACGCGCTCGGTGCCGTGGCGTTCGACCATCTCGTCGTGATGACCTCATCGCTCGAACGCACCTGTGGCGAGATCGAACGCCTCACCGGTGAACCGTTGAAGCGAATCCGTGAGGCCGGCCCCATACGGCAGGGGTTCCACCGGCTCGGGTCGCTCATCATCGAAGTGGTCGAAACCGCTCAGGTCACCGCCCCCGACGCGTCGTTCTGGGGCTTTGTGCTGAATGTCGACGATCTCGACGGTGTGGCCGAACGCCTCGGCCCCGATGTGTTGTCGCCGCCGAAGCAGGCGGTGCAGAAGGGTCGGCTCATCTCGACGTTCCGCACCAGCGCCGGCCTCGGCCTGCCCACCGCCTTGATGACACCCTGACGCCGAGCGACGCGCCGCGCTGCGCAAGCCGCCCGTCAGGCGTCGTCGAACCCCTGTGAGCCGTCGTCGTCGAGCATGGTGAGATGTGAGCTGCCCGTGTTGCACTCGCTGAGCAGCGGACACCAGCGGCACGAGTAGCTCGGTCGCAACAGCGGCTCGCGCTCACCCGAGATGAGTTCGGCATGGCGGGCCACCGCGCCGAGCGCTCGTTTCAACGCCGACTCGAGCAGGCCAGGTGTGACGTCCTCCACATCGGCCTCGGCGTAGTCGAAGTAGTACGTGGCGAGCTTGCGTGGTGGTACCTGGCGTTGGAGTGTCTCCACGAGTGCATAGAAGCGCAGGTCGTCGCGATGCTGGGGTGAGCGATTGCCGGTTTTGAAGTCGACGATGAGCCGCGTGCTGATGCGGCCTTCGGGGCGGCCCATCACCAGGTCGGCGCGGCCGGTGAGTTCGATGCATTCGCTGGCCTTCCATTTGCCGGCGGCCTCGGTGATGGGTTCGGCGCGCCAGTCGAACGGTGGGTAGTCCTGCACGAACCGGGTGAGCCGTTCGAGCGACGCGCCACGCAATTCGGCGCGGTCGGCCTCGCTGAGCCCGGCCACGAAGTCGCCACGGTGTGATGCTTCGTCGGCAAGCCGGGCCAGCGCTTCATCAACCACGTCGGCCAGCACCGGCGAACCCTGCCAGTGGCTGTACAGCTCGACGGCTTTGTGGGCCACGAACCCGCGGGCGGTGCTCGGTGTCCACGAGAAATCCGACGGAGCGAGGTGCCGTGCTTCGCACGCCAGTGCCTGGGCCACGAAGTACTTGCTCACCCAAATGCGTTCGCCGCCGAGTTGCGCCGACAGGTCGGCAAAGCCGGCGCGTGCCTTGGCGATGAGACCGTCGATGAACCCCTCGTCGAAGATGAGTGGTTCAGGTGTGCGCTTGAGTTGGCCGAGCAAGCGCTGCTGTGTCGGAGTGAGTGAGGCCGAGCGCTCCATCTGCTCGACACTACCGACGTCAGCGGAACTGCTTGCGTAGTGTTCGGGCGATGACTGACGTGCATGGTTTTCCACCCGGCTTCTTTCGGCGTAGCGATCCCTCGCCCGATACGGCGTTCTATTCGTTCGAACGCTTGGTCACGCACATCGACGATCGCGCCATAGCCACTGTGGGCACGCTGTACGAACACCTGGGCGTGAACGGACGAGTGCTCGATGTGATGTCGAGCTGGATCTCGCACTTCCGCACGCCGCCGGCACATCTCACCGTGCTGGGCATGAACGCCGCCGAACTGGCCGCCAATGAGGCGGCCGCCGAGCGAGTGGTGCACGACCTCAACGCCGACCCCACGCTGCCGTTCGCAGATGCGCAGTTCGACGCCGTGGTGTGTTGCGTATCGGTCGACTACCTGGTGCAGCCCATCGAGGTGTTCCAAGAGGTGCGGCGGGTGCTGGTGCCCGGTGGGCAGTTCGTGTGCACATTCTCGAACCGCTGCTTTCCGAGCAAGGCGATCGCCGGTTGGTTGAACACCGACGACGACGGGCGATGCACCATCGTGGCCGAGTACTTTCGGCGCAGCGGCGGGTGGGTCGAACCCAACGTGGCGCTGTGCACGCCACCGTTCGGCCCGGGCGACCCGCTCTACGCCGTGTGGTCGACCTCCGCAGCCTGAGTGAGCGGCCGGTTGGCTCAGCCAGCCGAGAGCGCGGCCTGGATGGCGTGGAGGCCGTCGACGAGTGCGTGTGCGCCTGCTTCGTCGAGCACGGCGTAAGCCGGTCGCACGATGAGATCGGTGATGCGCTCGGCGTCGTCCATCTGCTGGCGGGTGGCGTCGGTGATCTCTGGTGCGTCGGCGTCGCTCCAACCGAACATCTTGATGTCGTCGGGGCGCTTCACGAAATGTGCAGTCTTCGTATCGAGACCCACGGCGCGCAGCGCCACGAGGTGGGCGCTGCCGCGGTACTCGCGCAACACCGTGAGGAGTTGCATGGCGCGTGCGGGCAGATCGTCGGCCAGGGGTTCGGCGGCGGCGCCGGCGTAGAGAGCGAGGCCGTCGGGGTCGGCGGCGGCGTTCACGGCGTCGGCCGCCGCTACGAAGGCAGCGAGGTTGGGCACATTGGCCAGGGTGGCGCGGCCGTGTTCGCCCGATGCCTCCATGAACATGCGGCCGGCGGCCCTCGGTGAGCAGGCCGCCTTGCCGGCGTTCCACACACCGGCGATGAGCGACGGGTTGAAGTACCCGAATGCACTTGCCACCACGGCAGCCTCCACATCGCCGAGCACGCCGCCGCGCCCGAGCACGTAGGTCTGCAGTGGGTCGAGGCCCAGCTCAGCGCCGCGCGCCCGGGTGGCTGGGGTGAAGTAGAACGCCCAGCCGGTGTCGCGGATGATGGGGCAGGCGATGGCGATCAGTTCGTCGGTGTTCATGGCTGCAACCTAGACAACTGCGACGAGGTGCCCCGACACGAGGGTCGCCCAACAACTGCGTGACACCCCTCTGTCATGCTCACCCCATGAAGTCTCCGTCCGCCACCGGTACCACCGTCGAGTTCTCCCAAGCCGCCCGCCTGCTCGCCCGCGAGGCGCGTCAACGTCGCCTGGTGGCGCCCAGTTTCCGGTGCCCGCCGAGGGTGGTGGGGGTGCAGCGAACGGTTCGTCGCCATGCCGGTGGTGCCGTGGTGGCGGTGCAATTGCGCGACCGGCCGTGGGTGGCTGTGCTGGCCGACATGATCGAAGGGGTGGTGGTGGCCAACCGGCTCACCCCGCCCGATGCCGACCGCCTGCGTACCGATCTGTGGTCGGCCATCGGTGCCGAGTGGCCGGTTTCACTCCCTGGGCCGGTGGGCAAGGTGGCCTGAAGCCGGTGGCGGCTCGGTCGCGGCGTGCCAGTAGCGTGCAGGCGGGCCCGGGTGGCGGAATTGGCAGACGCGGGGGGCTTAAACCCCCCTTCCCGCAAGGGAGTGTGGGTTCGAACCCCACCCCGGGCACCACGACGGACGTGTCGTCGCTCGCAGTCGTGGTGGGTGCTGCAGGCTGGTGGTGAGCGATCGCTTTGGCGCTCGGTCGGGTGAACCTGATGAGGTCAGAGGGTGACGGCACTCGTCGTGGCGTGAGGGTCGCCTGAATAGCGTGCGGTGTGGATGATGTGCCGACCGGTGGGTTGGCGCCATGTTCGATGTGCGCTGTCGCGGGTGGCGAGCCGGCTCAACGGTACGACGACCTCGAAGGAAGACGATGCGCCTGCAGCCACTTCCACCCGAGCGAACCCGATGAGGCGTGCCGGTGAATCGGCATCGGGAAGTTCGGCGTACACCTGCACCACATCGGCGCCGTCGCGGTCGCCAGTGTTGCGTACCGAGCCTCGAACCACGATGGCGTGGTCGGCCAAGGATGTCTCGACATCGTCGATGGCGAAGGTGGTGTACGACAAGCCGAAGCCGAACGGGTAGGACGGCGCGATGTCCTCACGCGCGGCGCGCCACCACCCGTGCCAACGGTCGTATGTGAATGAGGTGGCGTCGCGGTCGAATTGAGGCAAGTCGGCTTCATCAACTGGCACAGTGAATGGCAGACGTGCCGACGGGTTGACCGCTCCGACGAGCACATCGGCGAGCCCCGGCCCAGCTTGTGAACCGCCGTACCAGGCTTGCACGACAGCGGCGACATCGTCGACCCACTCGGTGGTGATCACGGCGCTGCCAGCCTGAATGACGACCACCGTGCGGGCATTGGCCGCAGCGACCGCGCGAATGAGTTCGACATCGGTGGGCAGCAGGCGCAGCGAGCTGCGGTCGCCTCCGCGGCTGAACATTCGCGATCGATTGCTGAGCCGATCGGGTTTCGTGATGGGCGGCAGTTGCTGCAACGTCTCCTGGAACCTGTCCACGACATCGGGCTCATCACTCGGAGGAAACAGTGAAGCCAACGATGGGTCGGTCTCGCCGATGTATTCGCCTTCGTCGACGAAGGTGTAACCCACCACCACGATGGCCGTGTCGGCCGATGCAGCTACAGCAGTGGCCTGAGCGAGGTCGGTGCCTGCGTCGTGCACCACATTGGAGACGGCGGCACGAAGCCCGTCGAGCACAGTGCTGCACGACAGATCCCACACATCACTCGACCCTCCATCACCGATGTTCACCGTGTTCGCAAGGCGCCCGATAACGGCGACGTGTTGGGTGGGGGCGAGGGGCAGAACCGGCGATGAGTCAACCGGTTCGTTGCGAAGCAACACCACCGAGCGAGCGGCGGCCTCGCGGGCGAGCGCACGATGTTCGGGTTGGCCGAGTACATCGACCGATGGCGACGGAGTGGAGAGCACGTGGTCGAATCGCAGGAGGGTGCCAACCACCCGCTCGACGCTGCGGTCGACATCGGCCCAGGTGGCCTCGCCGCGGTCGAGCGCTGCGGGCAGATGTTGTTGGCGCACCATTCGGTAGGGCATCTCGATATCGAGCCCGGCCGACACCGACAGACCGGCATCGCGTACCCCGAGAATCCAGTCGCTGATGACGAACCCCTCGAAGCCCCATTCGTGGCGGAGCACGCCCGTGAGAAGTTCGCGATTCTGGCCACACCATTCACCGTTCACGCTGTTGTACGCCGACATCACCGACGCCACGCCTTCATCGATCACGCGTCGGAAGTGCGGCAAGTACACCTCGTGCAACGCCGTGTCGTCGACCTCGATGTCGACGGTGAATCGCGCGTTCTCCATCGAGTTGCAGGCGAAGTGCTTCACGCATGCCATCACGTGGCGCTGCAGCCCGCGGGTGAGTGCGGCCCCCAGTTCGCCAACATGGTGTGGGTCTTCACCGTACGTTTCCTGGGCCCGACCCCACGCCGGATGACGCAGCACGTTGATGCACACCGCCCCTGTGAGGTTGGCGCCGATGGCGCGCAGTTCGCGGCCGATGGCATCGCCGATGCGCTCCTCGAGGTCGATGTCCCAGGTGGCACCACGAGCCATCGTCACTGGGAACGCCGTGGCATTACCCACCACGGCTCCGCGCGGGCCATCGGAGAAGCGGATGCCGGGCAGCCCGACGCGTTCGACCTCAGCACCGATGAACACCGCCTTGTGGTAACCGTCGTCGTTGAGGAAGTGGAGACCTGCCCAGGTGGGCGCATCGCCATCGAGACACCCCAGCCGCTCGTGCTCGGTGAGGGTGGCAACAAGTGCGCGTGCTGCTTCAGCGATCGGTACGCCCTGGCGGACAGCCTCGCGAGCGTCATCGAATGTAGTGATACCTGCCATGGCGACCTTTCGAGAATTCAGCACAGACACTAGATGCCGTCACGTGCCACCGATCTGAGCGGCGCGGGCGAGCTCGCCGTAGGTGTCGAGTAGCCGCAGTGTGTCGTCGCGGCTTCCCACCGGCACCGATAGCAGCACCCGCTCCACACCCTCTGCTTCGAGCGAGCGGAACGAATCGAGGTCGGGTTTCGCATCGGTCACGTTCACCGAGAGCGTCTTCGGGTCGCGGCCTTGGCGTTCCGCTTCGGCATACAGCAGGTCGAGCCGGCTCTGTATCGACGACCGCGCCGACACGGGCATCCACCCATCGGCCAGTCGCACCACCGCGCTCAGCAGCCGTGGCCCCCAACCACCGCCGATGAGGATGGGCGGGTGTGGTCGCTGCACCGGCTTCGGCCACGCCCAACTCGGCTCGAAGTCGACGTGGGTGCCGTGGTATTCGGCCACATCCTGCGTCCACAGCAACTTCATCGCTTCCACCTTCTCGGTCACGATTGCCCAGCGATCGGCCATGGCCACACCGTGATTCGCCATCTCCTCGGCATTCCACCCGAAGCCGATACCGAAGATCATGCGCCCGCCCGAGAGCCAGTCGACCGTGGCCACCTCCTTGGCGAGTTGCAGCACATCGCGCTGCGCAGGCAGCGCCACGCACGTGCCGATGCGCAGCGTGGAGGTGACGGCGGCCGCCGCGCCCAATGCCACGAACGGGTCGATGAGCCGCTTGTACACCTCGGGGATCGGCGCGCCCGTGGTGCTGCCCGGCCAGGGTGTTCGCCGACTGGTGGGGATGTGCGAATGGTCGGGGAAGAGCAACGATTCGATGCCGCGCTGCTCGCAGGCGACGGCCAGTTCATCGGGCGGAATCGTGTCGTCGCTGAGGTAGAGGGCGATACCGACTTTCATGAGATGCCGTTCATCCGATCGACGTTCATCTGATCGGAGCCTGGCGGCTGGGCAGGTCGGCGTATTCGCGGCGCAGGTCGGCCTTCAACACCTTGTTCGACATGTTGCGCGGCAGCGGTTCGGTGCGCACCACGAGGTACCGGGGCAGTTTGAAATCGGCAAGCACCCCGATGCAGCGTTCGAGTATGTCGGCACCCGTGGGCGCACTCGCTGGGTCGGCCACCACGGCCACCACGGCCGGCGTCTCACCCCATCGATCGTCGGGCACACCGATCACAGCGAGGTCGACCACACCGGGCAGGCCGGCGAGTTGCCGCTCGATCTCGGCCGGGTACACGTTGAGTCCGCCTGAGATGAGCATGTCTTTCGCCCGGTCGACCACGTAGAAGTAGCCGTCGGCGTCCATGGTGCCGAGGTCGCCGGTATGGCACCAGCCATCGCGCAACGTGGCCGCGGTGGCCTCGGGGTTGCGCCAGTAGCCCACCATCACCTCGGGGCCCTTGATGGCGATCTCGCCAACCGTGCCGGGTGGAACCTCGTTGCCATCGGCATCGACGATGCGGGCCTGGCTGTGCATGGCCGGCACACCACACGACCCCACCCGGCTGAGCGACTGGTCGTAGGGGAGTGTGATGCCCGATGCACTCACTTCGGTGAGCGAATACGTCTGGGTCATGGTGATGCCACGCTCGAGATAGGTGCGCAGCAGTGGCACGGGCACCGTGGCACCACCCGACGATGCGCAGCGGATCGACGACAGATCGGTGCCGGCAAAGTTCGGATGCAGCGACATCTGCAGGAACAGGGTGGGCACCGCCATGAACACGGTGATGCGCTGCGACTCGATGAGGTGCAACGCCCGGGCCGGGTCGAAGGCCGGCTCGAGCACCAAGGTGGCGCCCGACCACATTGCCACCATCGCCAACGCAAGGCCGCCGGTGAACGCCAGCGGGAATGGCAACAGGATGCGGTCGTTGCGGTTGATGCCGCCCTGCAGGGCCCGCACCATCGACGCGTAGAACCAACTCTGGTGAGTGAGCACCGCACCCTTGGGGTCGCCCGTGGTGCCCGAGGTGTAACAGATGAACAGGGGGTCGGTTGGCTGTACAGCTCGCGCAGGTGCTGTTCCTTCGCCATGCGCTGCTTCGAACGACTCGTCGTCGACATTCACCAGCGCCAGTTGCGGCGCCGCGGCCAACGCGAGCGAGAGGCCGGGCCGCAGGGTCGCTTCGGTCACCACCACCGTGCAGTCGGCGTCGCCCACCACGAAGGCGAGTTCGGGGGCGGTGAAGCGCAGGTTGAACGGGGCCACGATGGCACCGAGTTGGGCGCAGGCCACCACGGTCTCGATGAACTCGGGTCGGTTGCTCATGAGCAGACCCACCCGGTCGCCATGCCCCACACCCAGGTCGGCGAGGCCCACGGCCAGCGCCGTGGCGCGAAGATGCAGTTCGCCCCAAGTGACATCGACGTCACCAAAGCGGATCGCGACGGCTTCACCTTGCCATCGCGCCCAGTAGGCCACCGTGTCGCCCCAGATCATGCGGTCCCCTTCCCGATCTGTCGCGGACGCTACCCATGCCACCGTCGCCCCAGCGAGCCGACCGCCCACTCCTGCCCCGTGCC
>JBAXQV010000071.1:0-14529 GCA_037131575.1 Actinomycetota bacterium | reverse complement strand
ACGGCCGCCTCGTTGAACGTCACCGTGGTCGACCCCGACCGTTCTGGCTTTGTGACCGCCTATCCCTGCGATGGCGCAGTTCCCACGGTGTCGAGCGTGAACTTCGTCGCCGGGCAGACGGTGGCCAACGCCGTGGTGGCCCCGGTGTCGGCTCAGGGCACCGTCTGCTTTTACAGCAGCGTGCCGGCGCATCTGGTGGTCGACATGAACGGCTGGTTCGCCACTGGTTCGGCCTTCAACTCGGTGAACCCGCAGCGGTTGGTCGACACTCGCCCCGAATATGGCCAGGGTCTCACCGTCGTGAGCAAGCAGCGCTATGGGGGCGAGGCCCTGCTCACCATGCCCATCGCCGGGGTGGGGGGCGTGCCCGCAACAGGCGCCAGCGCGGTGGCGTTGAACATCACGGTCACCGAACCGGTGTCGGGCGGTTTCGTGACGGCGTACCCGTGTGGCGGGCGACCCGGGGTGTCGAGTCTGAACTTCTTGGCGGGCCAGACAGTGGCCAACGCCGTGTTGGCGCCGCTGTCGGCAGATGGGCGTGTGTGCCTGTACAGCAATGTGCCCACCCATCTGGTGGTCGACATCAACGGATGGTTCGCCACCGGGCCGGGTTTCACCGCCGTTGCACCGGCGCGCCTGGTCGACACTCGTCCGTCCTACGGGCAGGGGGCCATCACGGTGGGCAAGCAGCAGTACGGCGGTGGCGCGGTGTTGCAGTTGCCGTTGCTCGGGGCCGCCGGGCTTCCCGGCAGTGGCGTTGGTGCGGTGGCGCTCAACATCACCGCCACCGAACCGGTAGGGAACGGGTTCGTCACCGCCTACCCATGCGGGAGTGCGGTGCCGGGCGTGTCGTCCGTGAACTTCGTGGCCGGTCAGACGGTGGCCAACGCGGCGGTGGTACCGGTATCGGGTTCGGGTCAGGTGTGCTTGTACAGCAACGTGCTCACCCACCTCGTGGTCGACATCGATGGCTGGCTTCCCGCCTGAGGTAGGCCATGTTGGGCCGCTCGAGGCCGAACACGTTGTGGCATGTCTCCTGCCATAACACTGCTACGCTGCGCTGATGATCACCGTCACGTTGCTCGGCACCGGCAGTCCGCTTCCCGACCCGCGCCGTGGCGGCCCCTCGACGTTGGTGAAGGCCGAGGGTGCGGTACTGCTGGTCGACTGCGGCCGTGCGGCTGTGATGCGCCTTGCCGCCGCTGGGGTGCTGCCACCCATGCTCACCGCAGTGCTCATCACCCATCTCCACAGCGATCACCTCACTGATCTCAATGACGTGATCACCACGCACTGGGTGATGAACCCGACGCAGGCGACATTGCGCATCGTGGGGCCGCCGCGCACAGCCGAGGTGGTGGCCGCCACCCTCGCTGCACTCGCCCCCGACATCGACTACCGCCTCGCTCACCACGACGACCTCACCTGGGGCCCCACCGTGGAAGTGACCGAAGTGGCACCCGGCGATGTGCTCACCCTCGGGTCGGCAACGGTGCGTGTGGCGGCCACCGACCATCGCCCCGTGGAACCGACCGTGGCCTTCCGCGTGGAGATCGGCGACAAGTCGGTGGTGTTGGGTGGCGATGGTGTGCCGTGCGCCGGCCTCGACGAACTGTGCCGCAATGCCGACGCCTATGTGCAGACGGTCATCCGCGACGACATCGTTCGCATGGTGCCGAACCCGAGGTTCCAAGACATTCTCGACTACCACTCCACCGTCAGCGACGCCGCGCAAACGGCCACCCGGGCAGGTGTGGGCACCCTGGTGCTCACCCACTACGTGCCCGGTATCGCGCCCGGTGGTGAAGACGAGTGGCGGGCCCTGGCCGCCGCCCACTTCGCCGGGCCCATCGTGCTCGGCGACGACCTCACCAGCGTCGAAGTCTGACCTTGCCGCCGCCCCTGCGTCGGCCGATCAGTCGTGCGTGATGGGGAACGCCAGCAACAATTCCACCAGCGCTGCTTCATCGACGATGGCCGCGCCGACGCACCGATCGGCGGCCCCGTAGGTGAGGTAAATCATGCCGTCGTCGCGACGGTGAGCACCTTGCACGAACACCACATCGTCAACGTCCCCGACGCGCTCCCACACCAGTTCGGGACACATCAAGGCGTCGGGGAGTAGCGCCTTCACTCGGCCAGTAGTTCCGTCGAGCAGTGCCACGTTCATGGTGTACACGCCGTGACGGTTGCGTTCGTGGAAGAACAGCAGCAGGCCCGCGGCTGTGGCGACGGGCGGTGCTCCGGCCCCGATGCCCAAGGCGCCGGGGTTGGGTACGAGGATGGTGTGCGAGTCGAGGTCGGCGAGATGCTGCGCCCAGTAGCCGTCGTCGGCGTGCCACAACTGGTCGAGATCATCGAACACGGCCAATTGCACATTGGGGTGGATTCGATGGATCAGTGCGACACGGCCGTCGTCGAGTGTGAACACCACGGCATCCTTGTTCGGAATGCCTGGCGGGCCGAGTCGCTGCGCGCTGGTGTCGTCGAGGAAGAACCTGCCCTCGCGATAGTCGAGCCGGTGCGCCCCGATCTGCCAGGGCGCATTGGTGTTCGGCGGGGCAAGTCGGGTGTAGGTCATCACCACATGGGCGGCGCGTTGTTGATCGGCCCCTGAGTGCACCCACTGCACGCGCGGGTCTTCATACGACCAGATGCCATCGGAATCGGCTTCAGCGAGCACGTACCCGTAGTGGTAAACGATCCCATCAGTGGACGTGAACACGATGATGTCGGAGATGTAGTCGAGAAAGCGCGGACCCTCGTGTTCGTTGCGCGTGTATCCATCGCGGATGGCGCGGGCGAAGAGGTGGTAGCGACCGTCGTGGTGAAGGAGGCCGGCGTTGAAGATGGGGCCGTAGCCGCTCACTGCACCGTGGGCCACCACGGGCGCCTGGGCGACTCGACGAACCAAAGTGTTGGTGGTGTCGATCACCATGTGAGTGTTGCAGTCAACCGGCCCGAACCCTCCGAAAAATGGGGGTACATCCGTCATCATCCAGTGCCGTTCGGCCTCATTCGCAGCGGTACTGCGGCCACCCGGCAGAGGTCGACTGACGCTCGCTGCAGAGCGCATCGGTGCATAGGTTCCAGAGCAGCCAACCGCGTCGGTCGTGGTGGCATCGTTCGAGGAGGAGTCAATGAGCACCAGCGCGCGAAGCCGCACTCGTACTGCATCCGACACCATCGCTGTTCCGGCCGCTGCGCCGGGTCCGATCCCGCCGGCCGTCACGTTGGCCGAACTCGCCGAACTGGCGCGGTGGCGAACATCGCCATGCGTGACTGTGATGGTGCCAGTTGATCGTCGTCACCCGAACTACCGACTCGAACACGGTGCGCTCGACAGGTTGCTCGAGCAGGCCACCGAGTCGCTCGAACGTCGCGGTTTCGACAGCGCTGACGTGCTGGTGTCGATCCGAGACGTCGCCGAGCGGCCGGTGCTGGCCGAGCACGGTGGGACGATGGTGTGGTTCTGTGCGCCCGGCTTTGCCGTGGAGATGGTGGTGGGGGCGTCGTTGCCTCCGCTGTGCGTGGTGGGCAACCGGTTCGAGGTGAGTCCACTGCTGCCCAGTGTCGATGCATCGATCGGCGGGCATGTGCTGGCCATCGGCACCGAACACGTGAAGCTATATCACATCGATGCCGCTGAACTGCACGAGTGCACCGTGGCCGATCTGCCCACGTCGCTCGACGACGACCTGTGGTACGAACGCTTCGAACGGCACAGTGGCGCCCATACCGTGGGCAACGGGCCGCAGGGTGGTTCGGTGCGCATCGGGCATGGCAGCGGCGCCCAGCGTGAAGACCGCAAGGCGCGCCTCGATCGCTTCTTCCATCACGTCGACAACACCGTGCTCGAGCACATCGGCGATACACACGTTCATCCGCTCATGGTGGCGGGTAGCAGCACGGCACTGGCCCGATACCGCTCGGTGTCGCGGCATCCGTGGCTGGTGACGGTGGATGTGGGGAGCACGGTGCGGTTCAGTACCGACGAACTCCGTCGCCGCGTGGCAGCCCAGGTGGCCTCGGAGACATCGCTCGTGGATCTCGTCGATCGGCTGCATCGCCGAATGGGCACTGGGCTGGCCAGTGCCGACTTCGCAGAGATCCTCACTGCTGCCGCCGAGGGCCGAGTGGCGAACCTCTTCCTGGGTGGTGCCGAGCCGTGGTGGGCAATGGGGCTCGACTCCACCGAACGGCTGCCAGCACAAACCGACAACGCCATCGATCTGGTGAACCTGGCGGTCAGCGACGCCTTGCGTTCGCACGCCAGCGTGCACCTCGTGTCTCCAGCGCAACTGCCCGGGGCCGCCCCAGTGGCTGCACTCTTCCGGTACTGACGAACTCGCTGCACCACGCATGGAGCACCCTCACGACCCCCGCGAACTGTTCTGCCGCTACGAAGGTAACCCCATCTTGCGGGCTCTCGACTGGCCACAGATGGAGAACGCCGTCTTCAACCCGGGCGCGGTGATGTTCGAGGGGCAGACACTGCTGCTGGTACGGGTGGAAGACCGCACGGGTATCTCGCGGCTCATGGTGGCGCGCAGCGACGACGGGTATACCAACTGGATCATCGAGCCCGATCGAACGCTTGCGCCCGATCAGTCGCACTGGGCCGAGACGTGGGGTGTGGAAGACCCCCGCATCACTCGAATCGGCGACTGCTATCACATCGTGTACACCGGCTATTCGAGCGCCGGGCCGCTGGTGTGCCACGCGCGCACCACCGACTTCGTGAGCTTCGAGCGACTCGGTGTGCTCGTGGTGCCGGAAGACAAGGACGCAGCGCTGTTTCCACGCCAGATCAACGGGCGTTGGGCGATGCTGCATCGACCGGTGCCATCGGGCACGAACCTCGGTATCCACATCTGGCTCTCCCGGAGCCCCGACCTCGAGCATTGGGGCGACCCATGCCCGGTGATCGAGTCGCGTCGTGGCGGATGGTGGGATGCCAACAAGGTTGGCCTCGGGCCGCCCCCACTCGAGACGCCGGCCGGCTGGCTGGTGCTCTACCACGGTGTGCGTGTCACGGTGTCGGGTTCGCTCTACCGCCTCGGCGTTGCGCTCCTCGATCTCGACCATCCCGAGCGCGTTGTCGCACGAGGGAACGAGTGGATCTTCGGCCCAGCCGCCCCGTACGAGATGGCTGGTGACGTGCCCGATGTGGTGTTCCCGTGTGGCTGGATTCTCGATGACGATGGCGACACGCTGCGTATGTACTACGGCGCTGCCGATAGCTGTGTCGGCGTCGCCACCGCAAGCCTGACCGACTTGCTCAACTATCTGTTCATGCACCCCATCGGCTGAGATCCTCGCCCGAAGTGCCCTATCTGTCGGGGCGTCATCGCGGCTGTGATGGGAACCATGACTGCGACGCAAGCAATGACCGGTGATGCACTGTCGGTAGGAATCGTGAGCACCTACCCGCCAACGGAATGCGGGTTGGCCACGTTTTCCGCCGCGCTGGCCAACGGGTTGCGATCCTGTGGAGGAGACGCTGCTGTGCACTCGGCATGTCGCGTGGGCGTGGTGGAACTCGTCGACCAACAGCGCCTCAGCGCCGACGATGTGGTGTTCCAGGTCGTGCGCGACGACATGCGTTCGGTGGCCGCGGCGGCGAGTTGGCTGAACGGGTTCGACGCCGTGGTGGTGCAGCATGAATACGGCATCTTCGGTGGGGTCGACGGCGACGACGTGCTCGGCATCGTCGATGGTGTCGATCGGCCCATCGTGACCGTGCTGCACACCGTGCTCGATTCCCCCAACCCTCACCAGCGTGAGGTGCTCGAGGCACTCTGCCGCCGCTCGGCCACCGTCGTGGTGATGACCTACGCGGCGCGAACGCGACTTCTCGAACGCTTCACCGTGGAGGCCCGACGAGTGGTGGTCATTCCGCACGGTGCGCACGAGAACCGCTCGCTCGCCACCGACCACCGTTCGCACGAGCAGCCGACGGTACTCACCTGGGGTTTGCTCGGCCCGGGCAAGGGCATCGAGGCTGGTATCGAAGCCATGAGTCACCTGCGCTCGATGATTCCTCCGCCGCATTACGTGGTTGCCGGGCAGACGCATCCGAAGGTACGTGAAGCCAGTGGCGAGGCCTATCGCGACTCGTTGAAGGCGCACGCACGTGAGATGGGTGTGGCCCACATGGTGCACTTCGACGATGAGTACCGCGACCTCACCGACCTCAAGGCGCTCATCAGGTCGGCCGATGTGGTGCTGCTGCCGTATGAGTCGCGCGATCAGGTGACATCGGGGGTGCTCATCGAAGCAGTCGCTTCGGGCAAGCCCGTGGTGAGTACCGACTTCCCGCACGCGCGTGAGCTGCTGAGTAGCGGCGCCGGCATCGTGGTGCCTCATGGATCGACCGAGGCAATGTCGAGTGCGCTCGAACGAGTACTGCACGACCATCGCCTGGCCCGTTCGATGGCCGCCGAAGCAGCACGCATCTCGGCCCCGACGATGTGGGACGCAGTGGCGCGTCGATACCTCGACGTGCTCGTGGGCTTAGCGGTGTCGCAGCCCCGTTTCAGCGATCTCGACCTGCCCTTCGACCGGCGTGATCACGTACGTACCTCTCGCGTCGACTACGCGAGTCACGTGGCATGAGCGCAGCGGCGCAGGCCATCGGCAGCGCTGTGCCGGGGCCACCCAATTTTGCCCATCTGCGTCGGCTCACTACGGCCAAGGGGGTGTTCGAGCATTGCCAAGGTGAGGTGCCCCGGCCAGAGCACGGCTACTGCACCGACGATGTGGCACGGGCGTTGATCGTGGCGGCACGCGAACCCGTTCAGGGGCGCGATCTGCAACGGATGACCAGTGGGTACCTCGACTTTCTGAGTGGTGCGTACCGCGGCGGAGGCTGCTTCGTGAACCGCCGCGATGTGGGTGGGCGTTGGGTCGACGATGGGGCCAACGACGACGCTTCCGGACGAGCAGTGTGGGCGCTGGGGGAAGCCGCGACACGACTGCGTGACGCAGGCCAACGCACCATTGCTCGCCACCTCTTCGTCGAGGCTTGCCAATTCCGGTCGCCGTTCCTGCGCCCCACTGCGTACGCCGTGATCGGGGCTGCCGCCATAACCGCGGCCGACCCGTCGCATGTTGGTGCGGCACGACTGCTGGCAGAATCGGCGGCCTCGACAGAACTGCCAGGCGACACTGCCACATGGCCCTGGCCCGAACCACGCCTCACCTACGGAAATGCTGTGGTGCCCGAAATGCTGTTGTTGCTCGGTCGCGAATTGCGCCTGCAATCATTCGTCGTCGCCGGTCTGCACATGCTGCGTTGGCTCGTGGCCACGGAAACGGGGCCCTCGGGTTGGCTGAGTGTCACACCGACCATCGGTTGGGCCCCGGGTGAGCCTCGCCCGGCCTTCGATCAGCAGCCCATCGAGATAGCGGCATTGGCCGACGCCAGCGCCACAGCCTGGAGCCTCACCGGCGACCCGGTATGGGCGCGAGAGATCATCCGTTGCGGCGGGTGGTTCGCCGGTATGAACGATGGACAGATCCCGATGGTCGACCCACGCAACGGTGGCGGGTTCGACGGCCTCACCGCCGAGGGTCGCAATGACAATCGTGGCGCGGAGTCGACCATCGCTGCGCTCACCACGCTGCAGTGGGTTCGTGCCGCCATGGGGGTGGTGGCGTAGCGTCGATCTCATCGGTGGGGGCCGTTTCCTCCACTGTCGATCGACGAGGAGCATGAGCATGGGTGATCACCCCGAGAACTACGAAGACGTCACGGTGTACGGCCTCGACGAGGCCGACGAAGAAGAGTTGCTGCTGGCGCACAACGAGTGCACGTTCATCTGGTCGAACAAAGAGGGCTGGCCAGTTGGCGTCATCATGAGTTACGTGTGGGCCGATGGAAAGTTCTGGCTCACCGCATCGAGCCAGCGTGCCCGCATTTCTGCCGTGCGTCGCGACCCGCGTGTGTGCATCGTGGTCACCTCCACCGGTTCCAAGTTGCCGCGCAACAAGACGGTCACCTGGAAGGGCATGTGCACCGTGCACGACAGCCGTGAGGTGAAGGACTGGTTCTACCCGGCGCTCGCGAAGGCGCTCTACGGCGACGACTCGGCGCGGTGCGAAACCTTCGTGGCTTTCCTCGATTCGCCCCGTCGTATCGTGCTCGAGGTCGACCCCACCCAGCGCATCGGCTACGACGGTACGAAGATGGGCAAGGCCACTCGCGAGTGGATGGACGCCCACGCCAAGACCAAAGAGGCCTGAGCCATGGTTGCCGACGAGCAGATCGCCCCCACGTACCGCGACGCGCGGTTGCGCATGCTCGACATCGTGGCGGGCCTCGGCCCCGGCGATGCGGAACGCACTGTGCAGGCGTGCCCAGCGTGGACGGTGCACGACCTGCTCGCTCACGTCACCGGTATCGCCGCCGACCTGTCGTCGGGGAACCGGCCCACCGGTGGCGACACCCAGGCCTGGGTCGACCGGCAGATCGCCGAACGACGTGAGCGCTCCATGGCCGAACTCGCGACCGAATGGAACGTGGCGGGGCCCGCCTTCGAAACCATGATCGCGGCGATGCCGTCGCGGCTGTGGGGGTTGGCCTACGACACTGTGGTGCACGAACACGACCTGCGCACGGCGGTGGGGCAGGCGGGCGAGCGTGCCAGCGCAGGGGTGCAGGTGGCGGCACTGCTGGGGCTGCGCCTGGTGGAGGGCGACCTGCGCACCGCCGGGTTGGGTGCCGTTCGGGTGGTGGTCGATGGGGTGGCACACGATGTGGGTGAGCTACTGCCCGATGCTGCCCCTGAGTTCGAGTTGCGTGTGTCGGCCTTCGAGGCCTTGCGCCTACTCGGCTCGCGGCGCACACTGGCCGAGTGGGGTGCGGCCGACTTCAGCGGCGACCTTTCCCGGTACCTGCCGGGCCTGGTGCACATGGATTTACCGGTGGTGAGTTTGGGCGAATGATGCCCACCAACGAGGGGGAGCAATGACGGTGGAGAACGACGGACGTCTCGAGGGGCGCGTGGTGTTGGTGACGGGTGCTGCACGAGGCATCGGTCTGGCCGTGGTTCAGGCCGTGCTGGCCGCCGGGGGTACAGCGGTGGCCGTGGATGTGCGTGCCGATGAACTCACGGCGGGCAGCGCCACCCACGGTGCCGACGCTGCCGACCCTGCTGCCATGGCTGCCGTCGTTGCCGACACGGTGGCTCGGTTCGGTCATCTCGACACCGTGGTGGCCAATGCCGGCCTCGCGGTCATGACCCCACCCACCGACACGCTCACCGCTGTCGTCGACGCGTTCGATGCGCAGTGGCAGGCCAACGCGAAAGCAGCGTTCGTCACCGGCCGTGCTGCGTTCGCGGCCCTCGAGGCCGCGGCCGACCAGCGCGGTGTGCCGAGTGACATCGTGTTGGTGAGCACCGACCATGTGGTTCCCAATCCGGCGGCGGTGCCGAAGGTGGGTTGGCTCGACGGTTACGACGCGGCGAAATGGGCTCTCGAGGGGATGCGGCGAAACTGGGCGGCAACCCTTCGGGGTCGTGGCGATGCAGCCGGCGTGCGCGTGAACACCGTGGCGATGGGCGAGACCGATACTCCGATGCTGCGCAACTTCCTCACCGCCCGCGGAGTGCCCGACACGACCATCGATCAGATGGCCACCACATGGATGACCGCGACCGATGTGGCCGAGGTGTTCGTTGCATTGCTGGCCGATACCGACCCCATCCGCACCGGCACCACCGTGGGCTTGTGGCCCGGGCAGCCGATGGAACTCACCGACCGCACTCGCTGAACGTCGCGCCGGTCAGGGCGTCCATTCGACGTGCAACTCGTTGAGGGCACGCAACACGAAACCGGGCAGATGCCCGAAGTCGTTGCGGCCTTCGGCGAGGCGCAGGTCGGGTAACCGGTCGAGCACGGCATTGAGTGCGAGTACCTGTTCCAAGCGTGAAAGGCCGCTTCCGGGGCAATGGTGCTCGCCGAGTGAGAACGCCATGTGGCGACGCACGTTGCGTCGTTCGAGATCGACCGCATCGGGGTTGGGGAACATGCGCTCATCGCGGTTGGCTGCGCCGTAGCGGATGTGCAACGTAGAACCAGCGGGAATGGCGACGCCGTTGATCTCCGTGTCTTGGGCCACCAGTCGGTAGAGGCCCTGGGTGGGCGACTCGAGCCGTAGCGCCTCCTCCACGAACTGTTCCACCATGCTGCGGTCGTCGCGTACCCGTTCGTAGAGGCCGGGCTCGCGTAGCAGTAACCACATCGCGCTGGTGAGTGCGAACGTGGTGGTCTCATTGCCGCCGATGTAGAGGTGGTCGATGATCGTGATGATCTCGTGATCGGTGAGCGGTCGGTCGTCGGCGTAGCGAGCATTCACCAGCGCGCTCAGTACATCGTCGCCTGGTTGCTCGCGCTTGAGCTGGACCTGCTGGTGGATGTAGTGCTGGAACTCGACCACCTGCTCGGCCACCCATCGGTCTTGTTCCTCGGTGAGCGGACCCGAGAACGGAAGCACCCAGGCGCTCGACCAGAGTTTCAGTTGCGGGATGTCGGCCGCGGGGAAGCCCAACACACGCGTGATCACCCGCACGGGCAGGGGCAACGCGAACGCCGCCATGTAGTCGGCTGCGCCGGCGCCCTGCATCTCGTCGAGCAGTTCACCGATGGTGGCCTCGATGATCGACTGCCAGTGCACCGCACCCTTGGGGTCGAAGAACGGGTCGACGAGTTCGCGGTAGTTGCGATGTTCGGGAGGGTTGGTGCTGAGTGGGGTGATGCGTGCCCAGCCCGTGGTCTCGTAGATCTCGCGGGCGGCCTTGCTGCGCGTGTTGCCGGCCCCCGTGGGGAACAGCTCCTGGTGGCGTAGTACGTAGAGCACATCGTCGTAGCGGGTGAGCACGTAGATGTTCGTGCCCGGCATGCGATACACCGGATGTTCATCGCGCAGCCGACGATACGTAGGGAACCAGTCCTGCTGTGTCGCCGGGTCGTACAGATCGATATCGCTCATGTCCTCACCCCGTTCACCCATTCACCCATTCACCCATTCACCCATTCACCCATCGCCCCGTTCGCCAAAACGCTAACCCCATCCGAGTCGTAGGGCGTCATCCGAGTCGTGAGGCGTCATGCGAGTCGTCAGCGCGCATGCGAGGCTTTCGGCGCTCCCAGGGTGCACCAAACGACTCGGATGGGGTGAGGGTGGCGATGGGCAGAGCCGCCGGTGTCGGATGACGGTTGACAAGGGCGATACAGTGCGGGAATGGCGACCATCCTGGCCCACCTGCAGGTCAAGCCTGGTGAAGAGGAGCGGTTCGAACAGATCGCACGCACGCTCTACGCAGCCACGCATACGCACGAAACCGGTGTGCGCCGCTACGAGTATTGGCGTGGCGCAGCGCCGGGCAGTTATTACACACTGCTCGCCTTCGACGACTTCCGCACCTTCATCGGCCACCAAACCAGCCCGCACCACGAATCCGCTTCGCCCGATCTTGGTGAGGTACTCACCTCGATTCGACTCGAGTGGGTCGACCCCATCGACGGTGCCAGCCCACTGCCACGTACCGCAACTCAAGACATGCCCGCGGATGCCGATGAACTCACTGCCAAGTACGCCCGCCGCTTCGCCGCCCAGATCGCAGCGTGGTGGCCCCCGGCCACCTGAACCCACCGACCCGTTTCACGATAACCAGGGAGACAAGCCATGACCGCTCTCGACGATGCCCCCGCACCGCTGCCCTTCCACCTGAAGGGCAACTACGCCCCGATCTTCGACGAGGTCACCATCACCGACCTGCAGGTCACGGGAAGTATCCCGAAAGAACTGTCGGGGCGCTATCTCCGCAACGGCTCGAACCCCCAGAGCGGCACTGCCCAGCACTGGTTCTTCGGCGACGGCATGGTGCACGGCATTCGGCTCGCCGACGGCAAGGCCGAGTGGTACCGCAACCGGTATGTGCGCACGACCAAGCTCGAAAAGGGTCTCGAATCCACCGACCCCGAGTCGATGTTCGACCCCACGGCCAGCGCGGCGAACACCCATGTGATGGGCCACGCCGGACGCATCTGGGCTCTCGAAGAAGGGCATTTCCCCTACGAACTGTCGCCCGAACTCGAGACGCTCGGTTGCAGCGATTTCGGGGGCAAGCTCACCACGGCATTCACGGCCCATCCGAAGATCTGTGCCGAAACCGGCGAGATGCACTTCTTCGGCTACTCGCCGCTGCCGCCGTACCTCACGTATCACGTGCTCGACGCAAAGGGCGACCTCGTGCACAGCGAGCCGATCGCAGTGCCGCAGGGCACGATGATGCACGACTTCATGATCACCCGCGAACACGCCATCTTCATGGACCTGCCCGTGGTGTTCGATCTCGACAACCTGGCCTCAGGTGTGCCGTTGAAGTGGGACGAGAACTACGGAGCACGTATCGGCATCGTGCCGCGCATGGGGCGCGATACCGAGACGAAGTGGTTCGAGGTCGACCCCTGCTACGTGTTCCACCCCATGAACGCCTACGTGGAGGGCAACACGGTGGTGGCCGATGTGGGCCGCCATGAATCGATGTGGCGTACCTCGATGGACGACTTCGAGCCCTGCTACCTGTATCGCTGGACGTTCAACCTCGACACAGGTGCCGTCACCGAAACCCAACTCGACGATCGGGCGCACGCCTTCCCGCGTGTCGATGAGCGACTCGTGGGGTTGAAGCACCGCTACGGCTGGGTGGCTGCGGCCCGTGACATCGAAGGTGACTTCGGCGAACCCGGTGTGGTCACCAAGTACGACGTCGAGAACGGCACCACCGAAACCCACGACTTCGGGGCGCACGGCTTCCCAGGTGAGTTCGTGTTCGTGCCGGCTAGCGATGCGGCAGCCGAAGACGAGGGCTGGGCCATCGGGTTGGTGTACGACCGCACCACCGGCACGTCCGACCTGGTCATTCTCGACGGGCGCACCCCTTCGGCGCCACCTGTGGCCACGGTGCATCTGCCCCGCCGCGTCCCGTTCGGCTTCCACGGCAGTTGGGTCGACGACCGCATCCTGTGAACCGTCACCGCCACCACCGGCGACGTTCGTCGTTCCGTGGTTCGGGCTATTTCAAACGACTCGGACCGGGCCTGGTAACGGGCGCGGCCGACGACGACCCATCAGGTATCGGCACCTACTCGCAGGTGGGTGCCGCCTCGGGCTTCAACCTGTTGTGGACCGCAGTGGTGGCGCTCCCGCTTGCAGTTGCCGTACAGGAGGCCACGGCGCGGTTGGGCCTGGTGACGGGCCACGGTTTGGCAGCGCTCATCAAACAACGGTTCTCGCGGGTGGTGCTGCTCGGCGCCGTGGTGCTGGTCACCGCCGCCAACACGTTCAACATCGGGGCCGATATCGGGTCGATGGCCGCTGCCACTCGGTTGCTGGTGCCCATCCCGTACGTGGTGCTCGTGGTGGCCTTCACCCTCGGGATGGCATTGCTCGAAGTGGCTGTTCCCTATCACCGTTACTCGCGCGTCTTGCGCTGGCTGTGTCTGTCGTTGGTGGCATACATCTTGGTGCTGTTCTCGATCGAGGTGTCGTGGCACGACGTGTGGGCGCACACGTTCGTACCGCACCTTGCGTTCACCCGCACCGAGTTGGCGGCTGTCATCGCCATCTTCGGCACCACCATCTCGCCATACCTTTTCTTCTGGCAAGCGGGGGAGGAGCTCGAGGAGATCGCCGAGGAAGGAGGCGAGCTGCTGCCTACCACCGAACACATCTCGGCCATGCGCGGCGACGTGACGGCAGGTATGGCATCGGGTGTGACAGTGATGTTCGCCATCATGGTCACCGCAGCCGCCACCATTGGGGCGCACGGCAGTGTGAACATTTCCACCGCCGACCAAGCCGCCGAAGCGCTGCGGCCTCTCGCTGGTCGCATGGCGGGGCTGCTGTTCACGGTGGGCATCGTGGGTGTGGGCCTGCTGGCGGTGCCGGTGCTCGCGGGTTCCACGGCATACGCCATCAGCGAGGCATTCGGCTGGCGCGAGGGGTTGGGGCTGAAACTCAGCCAAGCGAAAGCGTTCTACGTAGTGATCATCGCGTCGATGATGGGCGGCTTGCTGATGAACCTGGTGGGGCTCAATGCCGTGCGTGCGCTGTACTACTCGGCCATCCTCAACGGCCTCGCCGCGCCGCCGCTGATCGTGCTCGTGTGGTTGCTGGCGCGGTCGAGTGATGTGCTCGGCGAGCATCGCAGCGGCCGTTGGTCGCAAACCGGTCTGCTCGCCGCCGCAGCCGTGAGCACCGCGCTACCGATCGCCCTCCTCATCGCCCACTGAGCGCCCGGTCCTACCTCTCCCCCCAGCCCCTGGTCCGGCCGTTCCGGTCAGCACCAGAACCGCACTGTCGGCTATCCCGGGCTCTCGGCTATCCCGGGCTCTCGGCTATCTGGGCAATCTCGGCCTGTCCCGGCCTGGTCCGGCCGTTCCGGTCAGCACCAGAACCGTACTGTCGGTTTCTGGTGCTGACCAGAACGACGGAGGGAGGAGCGTGGCGAGGTGCGG
>JBAXQV010000070.1:0-14550 GCA_037131575.1 Actinomycetota bacterium | reverse complement strand
GTGCGGGCGCGAGCGAGTTCGAGCATCTTCGGGCCCAGCGCAGCGATGAGCCGGTCGTTCACCGCAATCGGCGTGGGTGCTGCATCGAGACCGTCGAGGTAGTTGGCCATCGTCTCCACCGGCTTGGTGTACGTGCCCGGGGCGTTCACCATGTCGATGAACGGGCGGTGGCTGATGCCGATACCGCACAGATAGCGCGGCCCGTGTTCGGCAGTGAGGCGTGCGTGGGCCGCGGCTGCATCGGCGGGCGTGTGCATCCACACGTTGAGGATGCCGGTGGCGATGGTGACGGTACTGGTGGCACCGAGCAGGTTGGCGAGTGAACCGGTGAGGTCGCCGCCCACGTCGGGAATCCACAGTGCCGAGTACCCGAGTGCTTCGAGTTCGGTTGCTGCGGCCGCCGCCGCACCTGCGTCGCCGTACCGCAACCCGCCACTCCAGATACCTGTTCCTGCCAAACGTGAGCTCATGGCGGCAGAGTCTGTCAGCGCACCCCCAACAACGTCGTGTCGTGCACGGCGCTGCGCCGCGGGTGGCCACCACGTTCAGGGCCACAACCAGCGCTCGGTGGGTTACCGAGGCGCGGCAGTCGAGGTGAAAGCGAGCCATGTATGCCGATGATCGGCCAGTATCGGGCCTTGTTTCGGCGTCGGTTGTCGCTGTGCGGCATTCGGTACAGCTGACGCGTGGCGAGTGCCCTTGTTCTCACGGGTGTCCTGTTCCACTCTCACCGGTTTCTCACCTCCGACCGCGAAGATGGGCGCCGCAGAGAATGCGGAACACCAAGGAGCAGCCATGACCTCGAATCACACCAAGCACGACCCATCGCCGTTGGAGCCCATCACACGGCGCGAGGTGCTGAGCCTGGTGGGCATGGCAGGCTTCGGAGCGCTCTTTGCGGCGTGCAGCAAGAGCGCGTCATCGGGTGCGGTTACATCGACTGCCGTCACGTCGCCTGCGCCCACTTCACCTGCTCCGCCCACGGCTGCCCCCTCAACGACTGCCGCCACAACGGATGCCGCCACCGGGTCCACTGCCTCGCCTGCAGCCGGGGCATGCACCCTCACGGCCGAGCAGGAGCAAGGCCCCTTCTACTACTCGAAGCCTGCCCTACGTGCCGACATCACCGACGGCAAGGTGGGCATTCCCATGAAGTTGCGGGTGACCGTGATGGACCTCGCCTCATGCGCGCCGGTGCCCGACGCTGCCGTCGATGTGTGGCACGCCGATGCCGCCGGTGCGTACTCGGATTCGTCGACAGGTTTGTTCCTGCGTGGCATCCAACTCACCGGCGCCGATGGGGTGGCCACGTTCGATTCGATCTATCCCGGCTGGTACCCGCGCCGCACCAATCATGTGCACGTGAAGGTGCACGAGGGCGGCAGTGCCAACGGCACCTACACCGGCGGGCACGTCTCGCACACCGGCAATCTGTTCTTCCCCGAAGACGTGAGCCTGGCCGTGGCCGAACTGTCGCCCTATACGTCGAACAGCGCGTCACGCACGCCGCTCACGGCCGACTTCGTGTACTCAGGGCAGAACGGTGCCGGCAGCGTGATGACGATCACCGAGACCACCCCCGGCGACCCCTCGAAGGGATATGTCGCTGCCATCACGGTCACCATCGACACCTCGGCCACACCGGCCGGTATCGGCATTGCCGGTGAGGTGAACTGACCCCTGCCCCCCATCCCCCAAAAGCGCGAACTCGTCCAATCTGTGGTTGTAGACAACCGCAGATTGGACGAGTTCGGCGTTTCAGGGACAGACCCGACCGTTGGTCAGATGGCGTTCACCTTCGGCATGATCTCCTCGGTGAGCCGCTTCAGGTCGTCGATGGTCTTCGACACCGGCACACCGGCGAACGGGGGCCACAACAACGGCATGGTCATGCCGGCTTCCTTGAAGCGCTTGAGGTTGTCGGTGATCTGGTCGGCGGTACCCACCAGCAGGTTGCTGAGCTTGCGGTTGTTGGTCTGATCGGTGGGCTCATCGGTGATGGTGAACCAGATCATGCTGCACATGTCGAAGCCGTCGTCGAGCGAACGATCGCTCCCCATCTCCACCAGTTCGCGCTGGATCTCGCTCTTCCAATGGGCGATGTCTTCGGGCGTGTCCTGGATGCCGATCCAGCCGGCAAGGCCGTACTTGGCGATACGGCTCGCCGAGCGCTTCGGATCCTTCAAGCCGCTGAAGTAGATGGGCGGGTACGGCTTCTGCACCGGCTTGGCACCGAACCCGCACGAGTCGAAGTCGGCGAATTCGCCGTGGTACTCGAACAGGTCGTTGGTCCAAATGCCCTGCATGAT
This sequence comes from Actinomycetota bacterium, assembly GCA_037131575.1. GTDB lineage: Bacteria > Actinomycetota > Acidimicrobiia > Acidimicrobiales > Ilumatobacteraceae > VFMC01. The sequence goes on along the minus strand of JBAXQV010000070.1, from coordinate 12,241 downwards.
CTCGATGGTTTCGCGAACGTGCTTGTGGCGCTTGGGGAAGATGTGCGCGGCGCTGGCAGCGGCGAACTCTTCGGGCATCCAGCCCGAGCCGAGGCCAACGTTCACGCGGCCGCCCGAGAGGTGGTCGACAGTGGCGATTTCACCGGCGAGCACGCCAGGCGCACGGTACGGCGTGTCGATGATGCTCATGCCAATGCGCACTTTCGTGGTCTTGGCGGCGAGCCACGGGATGAGCGGCATACCGTGCAGCCACTTACCGCGTGCCGACACCGGCATCTGCAACGGGAACTGTTCCATCATGCCGAACGGGTACGTCAGCTCCTGACGGTCGGATGCCTCGGGGACCACGATGCGGTCGAGGGTCCACACTGAATCGAAGTCGAGTTCCTCGGCGAGGTTGGTGAGGTCTTCGAGTTCCTTCACGGTCACTTCGTCGCGGAAGTTGGGCAGATAGAGAGCAAGTTTCATGAGACACGTCCTTTGTGCGTCGTAATTCCCCAAGGCGGGCTGCGGCCCAGTGAGACCGTAGAAAACCAAGTTCGGACCTGGCTCAACCCCATCTCAACGTTCCATCAACGACTACCGTGAGTGCCGTGCAGGCTGGCCGCCGAGTGTTGGTCGTCGATGACGACGAGGGTGTTCGTACGGCTGTGGCCTGGGCGCTCGAGGCCGATGGATTCGTGGTGATGGCCGTCGACAACGGCATCGCGGCGATGCACGCCATCGAGTCGTCGCTGCCTGCGCTGGTGGTGCTCGACCTGTCGCTGCCGGGCCTCGGGGGGCTCGACATCCTCAAACGCCTGCGCTCCAGCGAGGAGCGCAACGGTCGCAAACATCTGCCCATCATCGTGCTGTCGGGTCGCGACAGCGAGACCGATCGCATCGTCGGCCTCGACCTCGGTGCCGACGATTACCTGGTGAAGCCGTTCTCGCCCGGCGAACTCGCGGCACGGGCGCGGTCGGTGTTGCGGCGCAGTGCCGACTCTGCGCAGGGGGCGCGGCAGAAGTTTCAACCGAGCGGGTCGGGCGTGGAGATCGACCGCGAATCGCGCAACGTGTGGGTCGACGGCGCCCCGGTGGAATTGGCGGCAAAGGAGTTCGAGCTGTTGGCCTATTTCGTCGATCATCCACACCGCGCGTGCACCCGTGCGGAGTTGCTCGCGGCCGTCTGGTCGAGCAACTCGGGTTGGCAGACCGAGGCAACGGTGACCGAGCATGTGTATCGGCTGCGCCTGAAGGTGGAGGCCGACCCTCGTCGACCAGGCCGGTTGCGAACGGTGCGGGCCGTCGGCTATCGATGGGAGGGGTGAACGTGCTCTCTGGCGACGAGGTGGTAGCGGTACTCGACCGGCAAACAGCGGTGATGGAACTGCTCGCCTCGGGTGAGACGTTGTCGACGGTGCTCGACTCGGTGGTGAGCGCGCTGGAAGAACTGATGCCGGCCAGTCGGTGTTCGATCCTGTTGCTCGACGACGACGGATTGCTGCGCCACGGCTCTGCCCCGTCTCTGCCGGCTGCGTATTCCGCGGCCATCGACGGCCTGTTACCGGGGCCGTCGGCGGGGTCGTGCGGCACGGCGATCCATCTCGGTGAACCCGTGATTGCTATCGACGTGACCACCGATCCGCGCTGGGAGCAGTTCCGCGATCTCGCCGCCGAGCACGCGCTTCGTGCGTGCTGGTCGAGCCCCATCAGGTGCCGCACGAACCTCGTGGGAAGCTTCGCCGTGTACCACCAAACGCCGTACTCGCCCGACGACCGCGACCAAGAGTTGGTGCGCCGCTTCACTCATCTCGCCTCGCTGGCGGTGGAGCACGGGCAGGCGTCGAGCGAGCGGCAAGCACGTCACGATGCCGAGTTGGCCAAGCAGAGCGCCGAGCGCGCCAACCTCGCCAAGTCGCAGTTCGTCACCTCGCTGAGCCACGAACTGCGCACGCCGCTGCAGGCGATCACCGGTTTCACCGAGAACCTGCGCACGCTCGACCTCACACCCGATCGCCGCCGCGACGCGCTCGAACGCATCGATTCTGCGGCGTCGCACATCTTGTCGATCGTCGACGACGTGCTCGATCTGGCTCGCGTCGAAGCGGGTGCGATGCCGATCGCCCTCACCGACGTCGCCCTCCACGACGTCATCGCCGCATCGACGGCGCTCATCGGGCCACTTGCCGACAAGCGCACAGTGCACCTCGAGTGCGATGGGCCGCCGCTCACGGTGCGAGCCGACCAGCGCCGTTTGCAGCAGGTGGTGCTGAACCTCATGGCCAACGCAGTGCGCTTCTCGCCTCCTGGTGGCACCATAAGGGTGGTCACCGAACACGGCGATGGCATGGCAGGCATTCACGTCATCGACCACGGCCCCGGCATTCCCGCCGACCTCCTCGCGCGACTGTTCGTACCGTTCGACCGGCTGGGTGCCGATGCCGGCCGAGAAGGTGGTGCGGGGCTGGGCCTGGTGCTGGCACGGCGGCTCACCGAGGCGATGGGTGGCCGCCTCGACCTCGACAGCGAAGTGGGGCGTGGCACACAGGTGGCGGTGCTACTGCCCTTGACTCACGGTGCCGGTACGCCGGCGTGATCGCGTGAACGCAGCCGTCGTCATTCGGCTTCAGCGCGCAACATCTCGCGCAACTCGCGCTTGACCACCTTGCCGTAGTTGTTGGTGGGCAGCGAGGCCACGAAGCGGTAGTCCTTGGGGCGCTTGTAGCGGGCGATGTGGTCGAGGCACAGTTGGTCGAGTGCCTCCACCGACGGGGCCTGGGAGTCATCGACCGCCACCACGAATGCCACCACGGTTTCGCCCCACTCGGCATCGGGGCGGCCCACCACCGACACAGCCTTCACGTCGGGGTGACGCAACAGGGCTTCCTCCACCTCACGCGGGTAGATGTTCATGCCGCCGCTGATGATGAGGTCCTTCGAACGATCGCGCAGCGTGAGGTAGCCGGCCTCGTCGAAGCTGCCCACATCGCCGGTGTGCAACCAACCGCCGCGCAGCGTGTCGGCGCTCGCCTCGGGTTGGTTCCAGTAGCCGGCCATCACTACGTCACCACGCACCACCACTTCGCCGATCTCGCCGACGGGCAGCTCGTTGTCGTTCTCATCGACCACCCGCACTTCCACGTCGGTACGGGCGAGGCCCACGCTTTGCAACCGTTCGCTCCACTGCGGACGGTCGCGGTCGGCATGGTCGGCCTTCGACAGCGCGGTGATGGTCATCGGCGTCTCGCCCTGGCCGTAGATCTGCGCGAGGCGCGGGCCGAACACGCCGAGCGCTTCTTCGAGGTCGGCGAGATACATCGGCGCACCGCCGTAGATGATGGTCTTCAAGTTGCCGAGGTTGGCTGCAGCGATGGCGGGGTCGTTGGTGAGTCGCTTCACCATGGTGGGTGCAGCGAAGAATGTCATGCCTGGCCAACGGTTCAGCAGCGAGGCGATCTCGTCGCCGTCGACGCCGCCCGAGTGCGGAATCACGCTCACCGCGCCGCGGGCGATGTGCGGAAGGCCGTACAGCCCCGAACCGTGCGAGATGGGCGCGGCGTGGAGGATGGAATCGGTGGGCATCAACTGGTCGATGTCGGCGAAGTAGCTCAGCGACATCATCAGCAGGTTGCGGTTGGTGAGGGTGGCACCCTTCGGACGGCCGGTGGTGCCGCTGGTGTAGAACAGCCAGGCCGGGTCGTCACCCGAGCGCTCGGTCAGCGGCGCGGGGGCCTCGGCGGTGAGGCGGTTCCACTCGTCGCCAGGCGCCACCACCACGGCCTGCAGCGTGGCCACGGTGCCGAGCAGCGACTGCACATCGTCGGCGTGGTCGTCGTCGGTGAATGCACAGGCCGCACCGCTGTCGTCGAGGATGTAGGCGATTTCGTCTCGGTGCAGGCGGGCGTTCACCGGCACTGCCACCAGGCCTGCATGCCAGATGCCGAAGAGCGCTTCGAGGTATTCAGGCCGGTTGCGCATGACGATGGCCACTCGGCTGCCCGGGACGAGGCCGAACTGAGTACGCAGGCCGGCAGCCACACTTGCCGAGGTGGCGGCGAACTGCGCCCACGTGGCGTGCACGGTGTCGCCATCGGCGAGGGCGGGGGCGTCGGGGCGCAGGCGGCCATGCCGCTCGACCCATGTGGCGAGGTTCATCGGGGTACCTCTCGGCTTTCGGTGATGACATTGCGATCGAGATGATGCGCTTCGAGCACGGAGCGAGCGTAGTGTCGGCTCGTGAGTTCTTGCCCAATTTGCATCGCTGCCCGAGGTGGGCGGTGAGGCTCGATGCTGCCGATGCGCTGGCACGGCTCACGGCTCACGATCACGCGGTGCTGAGCACACTGCACCCCGTGCGCGGTGTCGATGCCGTGCCGGTGGCCTACGCGGTGCACGACGGCGCCGTGGGTGTTCCCGTCGACCTGGTGAAGCCCAAGGCATCCACTCGATTGCAGCGCGAACGCAACCTCGAAGCCGATGGCCGGGCCACGTTGTTGGCCGAGCAGTGGCATCGCACCGACTGGTCGCAACTGTGGTGGGCGCGTGCCGAACTCGAGTGGGAGCCCGACGCGAGCGCCGAGCAGGTAGCGGCCTTGGCCGCAGCGCTGGAGGCGAAGTACCCGCAGTACGAGGGGCAACCGTTCGTGCGGGTGTTGGTGCTGCGAATCGTCGGAATGTCGGGCTGGGCCGCGGCTGCCGACACTTGAGTCGGTGCCGCCAGAGGCCGGCTACAGGCTGGCTCGAGGCGAGTTAGTGTCGATGTGTGTCCGAAACAGTGAGACCCAAGATCCTCCCATGGATCGCACTATCAGCTCTGTCTGGGCTGGCGATCGGGGTGCTGGTGTGGTGTCTCATGGTCGGCTTCGGGGGTACGCCCGACGAGCCCGACTACTTCATGCGACCGATCGAGGATCTGGTCGATCATTGGTTGTTGATCGCAGCAGGCGCGTCGTTGGTCGGCCTCGGCGTCGTGCTGGTCATTCTGCGGCGCCGCAGCCGCGGCGATATCACCGACCCCCAGATCGCCTTGCCGTTTCTGGTCGCTGGCGGGTTTCTGGGTGCGCTCTACGCCACGCTGACAGCGCCCGTGGTGGGGGCGAACATCGGCGCGGGACTGTTATTGATGGCGTCACCGCTGGTACTCGGCGCCGTGACGGTGTGGTTCGTCCTGTCGCTGCGCGGGCGCGGCGCTGCCTGAACAGCGCAGGTCACTCCTGAATCGGGGCTGGGCGGTTAATGGCGCCACCTCATGGCCCCACGTACCTCCAGGGTCAACGTCAAGCCACGCCACCTGATGAGTGGTCTTCGGTCTTTGCTTGGATGTAGCACGCGAACATCATCACCACGAGCGCAGCGAACGAGCCCTGAAATGCGACGAGAAATCCGGTGAGCAGATAGGGGTATTCGACCTCGCCGAAGGCATCCGAACGTGATTGAAACAAGATAATGAGGCCGGCGAGCAGGCTGATGAAGATCATGATGACAGCGACCGACTCAACGATCTTCGCTAACTTATTCGCGCGTCGAGACGCTGATTTTTCCGAATACGGCATGTGTCCTCCGTGAGATGAATCCGGCCAATTCGGACAGGCTGTGCTGTCCCCGATGATTGTCGCATAATTCTCAGGAGTTGACAGCCCGTTGCATGGCATCGAGGTAGCGGTTCGTGGCGGCGCGCTGGAGGCGACGGGCCACCGGCGGCACAGCTCTGGCGAGTATGTGCCGCGGGCGCGATACAGCGACGATTTCGAACACGACCGTGCCGTCATCGTGGCGGCACACCGTGAACGATTCCTCGCCCTGTTCGGGGTGCACTGGCAGCGTGCCGTAGGAGAAACCAAAGCGACCGGGCTGGTCGATGACGTCGATCACACGGCACACGACGTCGATGTAGCCGAGGGGGAGTGGTGCGGCCATGGCGACGACAGAATTCTTCGCCGGGGGTCCGTCGGCGTGCACGATGAGGCCGGCCCCCTCGTGCACTCGCCATTGGCGGATTGCTTCGGCGGCTCGGCCGAAGGTGAGCGCATCATTGCCTAGGGATCGCGACCAACGGTCGAGCCGATAGCCGGGTGGCGCTACGGGCATCGCCGACAAGCCGACCGGGGCGTAGGTGAGCGCATCGCCAGCGCCGGCTTCCGCAAGAGCGCAGAGGTCTGCCGATGTGGGCCGGGTGAAGCGAATCGACATTGGGTGAGTCTTACCGATCGAGGTCGGCCGGACCACCAGGTTGGCGGTCCGGCCGGCTCGACGACGTACTGAGTGTTCCCGTTGCGGTCAGACCCTGGGGATGAGCAGGGCGGTCAGCTTGGCGTGGCCGGCCGCACTCGGGTGAGGCATGCCGCCAACGACGGTCGACTGGATGTCGGTCCATGCGGCGAACCCGGGGGCGGGCCACGTGGTGCACGAGGCGGTGCCGGCCGGGGCGCCGGCAGCACCTGCCGTAACGCCGGCGCAGATGGCGGTGTTCAGGTCGGTCTGGTCCAACTGAAGGATGGCGGTTTGGGTGGCGTTGCGCGAGAGGGGGAACATCGCAGGAACGCCCCAAGAACCCAAGTTCGGCACAAGCCAGCTCACGAGCCTCGGGTCGAGTCCCCACGCAGTCAAGGCAGCCGATGTGTTGATCACAGCTGGGGAGATGTCGTAATAGCCGACCCACGTGATCTTGTCGATCCTGGCCGCCACGGCGGCGCCGACCATGGCACTGATGTCGGCGGTGATGCCCGCCCCAGTGACCGGAAGGTCAAACGGGGGAACGGTCACTGGCACGGTGCCAGAAGCAGCGCCGATGTTCCAGCGGAAGGTGCAGGTGCCGCCTCGCGAGAGGATCAAATTGAGGATCAACATGTCGCTGTTGGTGCCGTCGATGGTGTGTGCCGCTACACCGTTCGGAGCAATGGTCATCGAGATGTAGCGCCTATCTCTGAGCAGCGCGTTCGCATTGGCGATGCTTTCGAGAGCACTGCAGGTGATGAAGTTCTTCAGCATCGTCGACCAGTTCGTGTTGTTCACGCCGCCGGTCGTGACCCATGAGACCTTGCGTTGGTTGGCCTTCTCCCAAGCGGCAGTACCGAGCACCATGCCGATGGGCGGAGCACCCTTGCCCCACATGTTCCCGCAGGCATCAACGGTGCCGGGAGTGGCGAGGCGCATCGAGGTGGTGGAGAAACCAGTGCGGGCATAGTTGTAGTAGTGACCACCGGCGAACTTGGCCGCCCCGTTGAAGACTCCAGACGCGTAGCTGAAGAATGGGTCGTTACCGGCTCCTCTGCCAGCCCCGATCGCAGTGTTGGGACACGGAGTCGTGGGCGTGGGTAGGCCCGACGCGAACTGGTTGTGAGCCGAGGTCACCGAATCGCCGCTCGCGATGAGCGACCAGCATTGGACTCCGCCTCGCGTGGAGAGCACCTCCGACTGAAACGGATTCCCTGACGGGTATGCCGGGCATCGCTGCGGTGTGGTGGTTGGCGGTGTGGTGGTCGGCGGTGTGGTGGTCGGTGGTGCGGTGGTGGGAGGCGCAGTGGTTGGAGGCGCAGTGGTCGGTGGTGCAGTGGTCGGTGGTGCAGTGGTTGGTGGTGTGGTGGTGGTTGGGGGTCTGATGGTGGTCGGCGGAGTAGTGGTCTGTGGCGGCGCCGTGGTCGGCGACACGATCGTCGTTCGAGGTGTGGTGGTGGGCGGCACCGTGTAGGTCGGTGGTGTCGCGGGCGGCTGCGTCACCGGCGGCGCTACGGTGCCGCTTGCTACGACCGAACCGTTGCCTGGCAACACCGACGTTGCCACGATGCCGCACAGCAGCAACGCAGGGATGACTGAGAGTCTGTTCATTGGATGATCCTTCGTGACGGACGACCCCACGGATAGAGGTCAACCATCAACACGCATGACGGGCCGCATACGTTTCATGAACATTCGGTGAACCCGACAGTTGATGCAGAACGTGGGTGTCGACGCAGGAGCGCCCCGTCCGGCCTCTGCTCAGCTACCCGAGGCGGTTGAGCACGTTGGCGGTGATCTGCTCGATCTGTGGGTCGCGTCCGGCGAGGCCGTGGGCCCAATCGGTGCTACCGCTGGTGATCACCGTGCCCCCGCCGGGCGAGGTGTAGGTGCCGAGCATGGCATGGCCATGGGCGATGCGTTCCACAGCCTCCGGCTCGCGTGAGTCGAACAAGCGACTGGCGATGAACTCGTCTTCCGCCGGCACGTGTGGCTTGGGTGGGCGTGCCGAGGTGGTGCGCGTGAAGTGGGCTGCCGGTGCCGACGCGAGAATCACGAAGTTCTCAGGCGTGCCGTCGCTGCCGGTGGGGTAGGGCAAGCCATCGCGGGTGGTGAAGTCGCAGCCGTCGCACTCGTAGCCCACCACGGTGGAGGCACTGCCCAACACGTCGCCGTAACCGATGCCGGTGCCCTCGAACAGCCAGTGATCGTGGCGATGCACGGTGTACCCGCCAGCGCCGTTGGTGACTCGTTTGCCGATGCGGTGGTAGCCGCCACGGGTGAAGCTCACGCCGGTCATCATGTTCTCGGGTCGGCCCAACAGGTGGTCGCTCCAGATGGTGGTGAGTTCGCTCTGACGGTCGGTGCCGAACACCGGGTCGGCTTTGAACTGACCCTTGTAGCCGATCATCCGCGTGGCGTTCCCCGAGGCATCGGGGTCCTCCATGCGCACCTGCCAGAACGCTGTGTTCCCGCTGAAGAAAGCGACGTTGCCACCGTTGGCGATGAAGTCTTCCACGGTGTCGCGCATGGGGCCCGACCAGTATTCGTCGTGGCCAACCGACAGCACCAGGCGCTTGCCGCGCAACACCTCGGGGTGCTCCTCAAGATCAGCGTTGGCGCACACGTCGATGCCGTAACCGTTGCGTTCAGCCCACTGCAGGAAGGGTTGCTCCCAGTCGGGCCAACCGGCCGACCCCGCGTAGGGCGAGAGGCGGTTCTGGCGCAGATAGCCCACGTGGGTGTTCATATCGGGGTCGGGTGGGTTGGTGGTGGTGACCCGTCGGCCGGCGCCGGCCGGCTTGTGCAGGTAGCCGCGGGCCATCGGGCGTTGCAGCGCGCTGATGGTGCCGCCGGTGTAGAGGTTGTGCCCGCCGAAGTCGTTGTAGGCGGCCCAGGTGTTGGTGGCGAGTTGCAACAGGATGGTGTTGGCCGACTGGGCACCCGGGCGCACCACGAAGAAGGCGTGGTCGGTGCGCTGCTTGCCGTCGACGTCGATGGTGAGCACCACCTCGTAGTAGCCCGACCGCCACTCTGGGTCGGTGGCGATGGTGGTAGCTGCCGGCCAGCCGCAACCGAGCTCGTATGCCTGGTGGGGTGTGGCGTACTCGGCGGCCTGCACGGTGGCCGACCACACCACATCGCGCCTGCCGCCGACGCGGGCGATCTCCACCTGCACGTCACGGCCACCGGCTGAGCTCAGGTGCAGACCCACCTGCTCACCCGACCCCACCGATTGTGGCCAGCAGTATCCCGTCACCGTCTCGAACGCCATCGGCAGAGGTTGCCACACTTCGATGGTCGGGTTGCTGGTCGGTCTCGAGGAGTTCCGGGTTCAGGTGACGGCGGAGATCAATGCGACGAGCGCCAAGAGGGCCACCACAACGCCGACGCAGAGAAGCGCAGCACGTTGCATCGACCGTCGGTACGCGCGACCTCGGGGGTCCCTGTTCTTGAGGCCCTGGGCAAAGGCGCCGGTGGCACGGATGCGGCCCTCCACCGTGTACAGCTCACCAGGCGCGCTGGTGGCGGGCGACCATTCGCTGTCGTTCGACGAGTCATGGCTCATGTCGGAAGCATACGGCAGCAGTCGACGGTCGAGCCGACCTTGGCGCTCGTGACCGATTACCGAGGGGTTCCAGTCGAACTGATCAAGCGGTCGGTGGGGGGTTGACCGATCCACCCACCGAGCCGGGTGTGGTGGCCGTCAGTATTCCTCGTGCTCGTGCCTTCTCGACCCAACTGATCACGGTGCGCGTGGAGACATTGCGTTGCGCAGCGATCGCCTTCGCGTAACCACGACCGTGCATCACGTAGCGCGTCGCGATCTCGATGAGGAACTCGTCGGTGAGGCGTGTGGGCACCGAGCGCCCCACTGTGGCCGCTTCCGGGTAGCCGTTGAGAGGAAAGGGATACTTGAACGGGTCGATACCGCTCGCGATGAGTTCGGGCATTGCGATGGTGACGATCTCTACGGGTGTCGCCCACCGGAAGTGCTTCTGCATCGCGTGGGCATCGATCGAACTCGACGAACTCGCGACGAGATGCCGGGTGGACGGCCAACGGGCACAGGAACCTTCCATTCTTTACGCGAAACCTTCCATCACTCTAGAAATCGGGCGATGTCTGAGCAATTCTTGAGACTCACTGTGAATCGGTCGTTGGTACCCAGCCGCGGCGTTACGAAGGAAGAGGACACATGAAGCGCCCGCTGTTGGTAACCGTGATCGGCCTGCTCGCCATCCTGAGCGGTATCTCGCAGGCCATATTCGGCTTGCTGTTCATCGGCCTGCGTCACGACGCCAAGCTTCTCGAAGACTCGAGCATGACCACCGGCAAGATCACCTTCTTCGGTATCGCCCTCGTTGTGATCGGCGTGTTGACGGTGCTGTTCGCGATCGGTTTGCTGAAGGGCAGCAGGCTCAGCCGCGACCTCATCGGTTTGATGGAACTGATCGGCATTGCGGCAGCCATCTACGCCATCGTCGCCCTCGACAGCTCGCGACGCACGACTGGAATCACCACCATCATCTCATCGGTGATCGTGCTGTACTTCCTGTTCGGCACCAAGAAAGCTCAGGCCTTCTTCGCCAAGTCGTGATCGATCGCGGGGTATGGTTCGCTCATGACCATCTGGACCGTCATCGACGAACAGCGCGTGCACACCGTCACCTCCACGGGCGACACCCTCGCGGTCGACCCGGCGTTGTTGGGCTGGGACCGCAAGCCCGAGGGCCTGTGCCGCGACGAGGTGTGCATTCCGGTGCCCGCCGGCACGCCGGCCGGCGGCCTCGACGTCGAGTTGCTCGCCCGACTCGTCGGCCGACCGCTTGCCATCGACCATGACGAGCGGGTGGCTGCCATTGCCGCCCCGGCCGCCGAGCGCGCTGCCAGCCTTCGCTCGGGAATCGCGCCCGACTTCGAACTACCCGATGTGCACGGCGTGCTGCATCGGCTCAGCGACTTCCGTGGCAAGAAGGTGGTGCTCTACGCCTACGCCAGTTGGTGAGGGTGCCGATACGACCTGCCCGTGTGGCAGGCACTCCATGAAGAACTCGCCCCACTCGGTCTGGTGGTGCTGACCGTCGCCATCGATCGGTCGCTCGACGACCCCCGCCCCTTTGTTGATGCGGCGGGCGCCACGCACCCCAGCCTCGTCGACACCGAACACCGCGTGGCCGACCTCTACAACATGGTGAACGTACCCACCGTCGTCTGGATCGACGAGGAGGGCCGCATCGTGCGCCCGCAAGATGTGCACTACGTGTCGAACGAGATGTCGAGCATCACCCGCTTTCACAACCGCAAGCCCCTCACAGCGCTGCGGGCCTGGGTACATGGCGACGCACCCGCTTACCCGGGTGATGTTGCGGCCGACATGAAGGTGGCCGACGATACGCATCAGCAGGCCCGGGCCGCCTTCGCTGTGGCCTGGTGGCTCAGCCAGCAAGGTCGCGCCGATGCTGCCGAGCGGTGGTTCACCCGGGCAGGCGAACTGGCACCGCACGACTTCACCATCCGCCGTGGGTCGATGCCCATCCGCGGCATCGACCCTGCTGGCCCGGCCTTCTTCCAGATGGTCGGCGACTGGGGGTCGAAGGGCAACTCGTACTACCTACCCCTCCCCGACACCGCCACGTCGGCCGACGACTACGAGGCCGAGCCGGTGGAGGAGATGACGATGGAACGCCTCCGTCAGAAGATCGAGCAGGAGCACAACGGCTGAGCCGTGGGCGTCGCTCCGTAGTTAGTTCCCGCCGGAGGTGACGCGGCACATGGGTAACGGTGACGAACTCGACTTCGACCCCGATGTGGCCATCGTCGGCGGAGGGTTCAGCGGTCTGCTGGCCGCGGCTCGGTTGTCGGAGCGAGGTGTCACCACGTTCCGCATCGTCGAGCTGACCGACTTCCAGAAGATGGAAGAGATCCGCCGGCGAGTGGATGCCACCGTGGCCGACGAAACGATTGCCGAGTTGCTGAAGCCGTACTACCGGGTGATGTGCAAGCGGCCCACGTTCAACGACGAATACCTCGAGTGCTTCAACCG
>JBAXQV010000069.1:0-14725 GCA_037131575.1 Actinomycetota bacterium | reverse complement strand
TGCCAGAACTCGAACGACGTGGGGCGCAACAGGAACCCGCCCCAGTGGGGTGGGCGCGGGATGGTGTCGTGATCGGCGAAGCGGGCCTCGACGGCGGCTACACGGGCATCGAGTTCGGCCCGGTCGGCCAACACCTGGCTCTGCGGCGAAGCCCACGCGCCCACTTGCGAGGCGCGTGGCCGCGACGCGAAATAGGCGTCGCTCTCGGCCTCGGGCAACCGCTCGACCGTTCCCGTGACGCGCACCTGGCGGTGCAACTGCAACCAGGTGAACAACGCCCCCACCGTCTGGTGCTCGGCCAGTTGCGAACCCTTGGCCGATTCGTAGTTGGTGAAGAACTGAAAGCCGCGTGCATCGAGCCCACGGGCCAGCACATAGCGAACCTGCGGCACCCCGTCGGTATCGACGGTGGCCAGTGCGAACGCATTCGGCTCCACGCATCCGGCTTCGGATGCCTCGGCGTACCACTGCCGCCATTGCTCGAACGGGTGTGCATGCACATCGACAATGTCGAGGCCGGCGGTCTCGTACTCCTTGCGGCGCTCGGCCAGTTCGCGCCCCGGATCGGTCATGGTGCGGCGATGACGGTATGGCCGCGCATGTACGGGCGCAGCACCTCGGGGATGACCACGCTGCCGTCTTCCTGGCGATAGTTCTCGACGATGGCGGCCCACACCCGGGGCACCGCCAGGGCCGACCCATTGAGCGTGTTGAGTACGAACGTGCCCTTCTCGCCCGTCTTGCGATAGCGGATGTCGGCGCGGCGGGCCTGGTAGTCGCTGAACCAACTGCAGGAGCTCACCTCGAGCCAGTTGTCGCAGCCGGGCGCGAACACCTCGAGGTCGAAGCTGCGGTGATGGCTCTGACCCATATCGCCCGTGCAGATCTCGATGATGCGATACGGCAGACCCAACCCGGCAATGAGCTTCTCGGCGCGGCCCACCAACTCGGTGAGCATGGCCGGTGCCTGCTCGGGCGTGGCCAACGCCAAAATCTCCACCTTGTCGAACTCGTGAGCACGCAACATGCCGCGGGTGTCGCGGCCAGCCGAGCCGGCCTCACGGCGATAACACGAGGTGTGCGCCATCAGCCGCACCGGCAACATCGACTCGTCGAGCACCTCACCCGAGTAGAGCGAGGTGAGCGGCACTTCGGCGGTGGGAATGGCCCACAGATCGTCGCGCTCGATGGCATAGGCGTCGTCGGCGAACTTGGGCAGCTGCCCGGTGGCCGTGAGCGTGGCGGTGGTCACCAGCGATGGCGGACGGATCTCTTCGAATGCATCGGCATTGGTGTCGAGCGCGTACTGGCACAGGGCCCGCGCCAGGGTGGCACCGAGACCGCGCTGCAAGGTGAACATGGCACCGCTGAGCTTCGTGGCGCGCTCGTTGTCGAGGATGCCGAGGGTGGCCGCGGTTTCCCAGTGCGGCACACGCTGATGCGCGGCGAATTCGGCCGGCATGTTCACCGGGCCGGTGACCACCGGGTTCTCGTGCTCACCGGCGCCATCGGGGGCACCGGGATGCGGCAGGTTGGGAATGCGCAACAGCACATCGCGCAACTCGGCCTGCACACCGTCGAGTTCTTCGGCCAGCACGCGCTCGCGTTCGCCCAACGAACGGCTATGTGCTTGCAGTTGCTCGGCTTCTTCGGCTCGGCCGTCGCGGCGCAGCAGGCCCACCTGCTTCGACAGGTCGTTCACCTCGGCGCGAATGGCATCGCGTTGCGCGCCGATGTCGCGAGAACGTTCGTCGAGCGCGCTGGCACGGTCGAGTTGATCGAGCAGGTCGGGCTTGCCGCGGCGGGCCATGGCCGTACGGACGTGCTCGGGCTGGGTACGAAGCAAGCGAATGTCGATCACAGAGTGGAAAGGCTACTGGCCGACACCCGGTGAAACAGTGGAGTTACGCCGTCGGCGACCTAACGTCGCGAGGGTGAGCGCAGTAGAGGTTCAAGGGTTGACGGTTCGCTACGGCGACCTGGTGGCGGTGAACGATGTGTCGTTCACCGCCGAGGCCGGGCTCATCACTGCAGTGCTCGGCCCCAACGGGGCAGGAAAGACCAGCACCATCGAGGTGTGCGAGGGCTATCGCCGCGCCACCGCCGGGTCGGTGCGGGTGCTCGGCCTCGACCCCGCCACTCACCAGGCACAACTCAGCGAACGCATGGGCGTGATGTTGCAGGAAGGCGGTCTCTACCCCAGCGCCCGCGTGCGCGACACGGTGGGTCACTACTGCCGCCTCTACGAGCGAGGGGCCGATGCTGCCTCACTGGTGGCGCAGGTGGGGCTTTCCGAACGGGCGAATGCCACCTGGCGGCGCCTCAGCGGTGGTGAACGCCAACGGCTCTCGCTCGCCCTGGCCCTGGCGGCACGCCCCGACGTGGCCTTCCTCGATGAACCCACATCGGGGGTCGACATCAACGGGCGCGACATGATCCGCGATATCGTGCGCGGTCTCGCGGCCAACGGGTGTGCCGTCGTGCTCGCCACACACGAACTCGACGAGGCCGAGCGCCTGGCCGACCGAGTGATCATCTTCGACCGCGGTGAGGTCATCGCCGACGGCACGCTCGACGAACTGCGCCGCGGGCACGACGAGATCCGCTTCCGTAGCGCCCCCGATGTCGACCTACGGGCCATGGCCGACGCCATCGGCATCGTCGTGAGCAAGGTGGGTGTCGATGAGTACGTGGTCGACGCGCCACCTCACCCACGGCTCATGGCGCAACTCACCGGGTGGCTGGGCGATCAGGGCCACCCGCTGCACGACCTTCGCGCCGGTGGCCAACGGCTCGAAGATGTGTTCCGTCGCCTCACCGCCGCCAACAACGAAGGACCAGCGGCACCATGAGCCGGCTCATCACCCAGATCCGCGCCGAACTCCAACTGGTGGCCCGCAACGGTGAGCAGTTGCTGCTCACGCTCGTCATTCCCGTGATGCTGCTGGTGTTCTTCAGCCTGGTCGACGTGCTTCCCACCGGTACCGACGACCCGGTCGACTTCCTCGCCCCCGGTGTGTTGGCACTGGCCGTGATGAGCGCCGCCATGGTGAGCCTGGGTATCGCCACCGGCTTCGAGCGGAGCTATCACGTGCTCAAACGACTCGGTGCCACGCCGCTCGGCCGCACCCGCCTCATCGCCGCCAAGATCGCGGCCGTCGCCGTGGTGGAAGTGGTGCAGTTCGCCATTCTCATCCCCATCGCCTACGCCCTGGGGTGGCGCCCCACCGATGCCCGCTGGTTACTCGCCCTGGTGGCGGTGCTGGTGGGCACCATCGCCTTCGCCGGTATCGGGCTCACCTTCGCCGGCCGTCTCCGCGGTGAAATCAACCTGGCCGCATTGAACGGGCTGTACATCGTGCTGTTGCTCTTGGGCGGCATGGTGGTGCCGTTCGCCAAACTGCCCGGCGCCATTCGCACCGTGGCGCATCTGTTGCCATCGGGCGCCCTCGCCGATGTGCTGCGCGACACCCTCAGCGGAATTGCCACTCGGCCCACGCAGAGCTGGATCGTGCTCATCGTATGGGCGGTGGCATCGCCGCTAGTGGCCCGGCGCCTGTTCCGATTCGACTAACGCCGGGTCTGTCTGCCCGAAGGCCTTGGTGACATCGGCGTAGGTGAGCTGCTTCTCGTCGTGCCCAGTGATCTCGGCCTCGGGCATCTGCTTGGCACGCACATAGGTGTTGTCTTCGTCGAAGTTCACGGCGAAGCGACGGAAGTAGAGGTAGATCGTGATGGCCCACAGGAACGCCGCACCACCGAGTTTCATGATGGCGCCTGCAGCCTGCTGATCTGACTGCACCGAGAGCCCCCAGAGGCGAACAGGTTGGCTGTAGTGCTTGTACACCACACCTTCGGCGAACACGAGCCACCCGGCGGGCACCGTGGGCACCACGCTCATGAGGAACAGGTAGATGCACTTGCCGATGGGGCTCATCTGCCATTCGGCGATGGGGCCCACCACCGGAATCCACATCAACAAGGCCAACGTGACCAACAACAGGTGTAGCGAGTAGTGCAGCGGCCCACTCTGGGTCGATGCATTCACCACCACCGGAATGTGGGTGACCATGACCACGAGGTTGAACGCCACCCCGGCGATGACGGGTTTGGTGAGCCAGTTCATGACCCGTTGTGTGCGGCCGGTGCCCACCAGCGTGCGCGCCATCCACGTAGGAATCGACATCAGCAGCAGGGGTGGTGCGAAGTAGCTGAACACCATGTGCTGGAACATGTGCACCGAGTAGAGGTACTGCTCGCCCACATCGTGCACCGGCCAATCGGACGCGAACCACAACAGGCCGATGCCGAAGGCGAAGTAGGTGATCTGTCGACGAGATACCGGGCGGGTACCTGCCGGCACTGCCTTCGGCCCGATGACCTTCACGAGGTACACATACGCCCCGATGAGGAACAGCATGAGCAGCCACACCTCGGGGTGTGCGTGAAACTCCCACGGGTTGGGATAGGCAGGTGTCGCAGAAGTGGCGAGCATCGAGGCCCGCCCGATCAGTTTCCGCTGAAGAAGTGGAAACAGGCCAAGAAGGCGATGTACACCAAGATGGCCAAGATGAGCCCTGTGTAGAACAGGTAGCTGAAGATCTTGTTGTCGAACTTCAGGTGCATGAACAGCGACACCACCATGATGAACTTGATGGCCATCATGATGAGCAGCAGCGGCACGAACGCCCCACCGAGCCAATCGGCGTAGCTGGCATACACCTCACCGGCCGTGATGAGGCCGAGGGCGAGCGCAACCTTGATGTAGTAGCTGTCGGGCTTGTGATCGGAGTGCGCGTCGACGTGATCGTCGGCGTGACCGTGTTCGACATGCTCGGTGGTGGTGCTCATGGCAGCGACCTCACTCAGGACGGGATCAGGTAGACGAGCGTGAAGATGATGATCCACACGATGTCGACGAAGTGCCAGTAGAGACCAACGAGTTCCACCACTTCGGCCTTCTTGCCTGTGATGCGGCCCCGCTTGTTGATGCCCACGAGGGCCAGCAGCATGATGACGCCGACGGTCACGTGCACACCGTGGAAACCGGTGAGCGTGTAGAAGCTCGATGAGAACAGACTCGTCGTGAAACCCAAACCCTCGCGGTAGAACGAGGTGAACTCGTACACCTGGCCGCCCACGAACGTTGCACCCAACAATGCGGTGATGGTGAGCCACAGGTTGGTGTTGGGCTCGTCCTTGCGAGCGGCCGCGCTGACGGCCAGCACCATGGTGAGCGAGCTCATGAGCAGTACGAAGCTGCTGACCGAGGTGAAGGGAATGTCGTAGATCTGGTCGGGGCCGAGCCCGCCCGAGTGACGCCCGCGGTAGAGCATGTAGGTGGAGATGAGACCACCGAACAGCAAGCACTCGCTGCCCAGGAACATCCACATGGCCAGCTTGTTGTTGCTGAGGCCGGTGGACGTTACGTGCTCGGCATGAGCATCGTGATCGTCGTGACCCCCGTGGTCGTGGTGACCGGGGTCGCCCGCTTCGGGCTCGTGAACAGCGATATCAGCCAAGGATCGCCAGCTCCTTCGTGGCGCCACCATTGTCGGCGGGCGGGTCGAAATCGGTGTCGTCGGCCGTTGACGGTTCGAGCGACCAACCGAACATCGCCATCACCACCACGAGGCCACCGACCACTGCGATGATGTGGGCGTAGATGAGGCCATAGGCCATGATCGGCAGACCCAGGGCGAGCACGATGGGCCAGTAACTCGGCGACGGCATGTGGATGTGCTTGTCGGCGTTGGCCTCGAGTTCGGCCAGCACCTCTTCGCCGGTGGCGACCTTGCGGATCTTGCCGGTGTCGTGGTCTTCTTCGTACTTGCGGTGGAAGAACTCGTCGAGCGCGTGCACGGTGGGGATGGAGTCGAAGTTGTGTTCCTTCGGCGGGCTCGCAGTCATCCACTCGAGGCTGCGCGCATCCCACGGATCGAGCGGAGCCTTCTCACCCTTACGTGCAGTGACGATGACGTTGACGAGGAACAGGAACACACCGATGGCAAGGATGTACGAGCCCACGGTGGCCACCCGGTTCCAGAAGATCCAGTTGAAGAAGCCCTGACCGGCGCGGTAGGTGGTGTAGTTCTGCATACGCCGTGGTTGACCCTGCAGGCCGAGGATGTGCATTGGCCCGAACGTCATGTTCATACCCACGATCATGGTCCAGAAGTTCCACTTACCGATGCGCTCGCTGAGGCGCTTGCCGAACATCTTCGGCCACCAGTAGTAGAAGCCTGCGAACAGGCCGAACACTGCACCGCCGAAGATGGTGTAGTGGAAGTGGGCCACGATGTAGTACGTGTCGGTTTGCTGCGTGTCGCTGGGGCTCACTGCGTGGGTGACGCCCGACAGGCCACCGATGGTGAACTCGACCACGAGGCCGATGGCGAACAGCATGGGGGTGGCGAACCACAACTTGCCACCCCACATGGTCATCGTCCAGTTCACGATCTTCACACCGGTGGGCAAGGCGATGAGCATGGTGGCCACCGAGAACACGGCCACGCTCACCGGGCCGAGACCACTGGCGAACATGTGGTGGGCCCACACGCCCCAACCCAGGAAGCCGATGGCGGCACCCGAGAACACCACGAACTTGTACCCGAACAGCGGCTTGCGGCTGAACACCGGCAAGATCTCGCTGACGATGCCGAAACTCGGCAGAACGAGGATGTACACCTCGGGGTGACCGAAGATCCAGAACAGGTGTTGCCAGAGCAACGGGTCGGCACCTGCGCCCACGTCGAAGAACCTTGCGCCGAAGTTGCGCTGGAACATGAGCAGGAACAGCGCCACGGTGATGACCGGGATGGCGAAGAGCAGCAAGAACTGCACCACGAGGATCATCCAGGTGAAGATCGGCATCTTCATCAACTTCATGCCAGGGGCACGCATGTTGATGATGGTGACGATGAGGTTGATGGCACCGGTGAGCGAGGCGATACCGGTGATCTGCAGGCCGAGACCCCAGAAGTCGACACCATGGCTCGGTGAGAACAGCGCGTTGGCGTTGGGCTGGTACATGAACCAACCGCCGTCGGCGGCACCGCCGAGAAGCCACGAGGTGTTCAAGAAGATGCCGCCGAAGAGGAAGCACCAGAAACCGAAGGCGTTGATGCGCGGGAACGCCACGTCGCGGGCGCCGATCTGCAGCGGCACCAAGTAGTTGGCGAACGCTGCCGCCATCGGCATCACGAACAAGAACACCATGGTGGTGGCGTGCATCGTGAACATCTCGTTGTAGAGACCAGCACTGAGCACCTTGCCCCGGGGACCGGCGAGTTGAGTACGGATGGCGAGTGCCTCGATACCGCCGACGAGGAAGAAGAACATCGCGGCGACGCCGTACATGATGCCGAGCTTCTTGTGGTCGACGGTGAACAACCACGACCGCCACCCGGTGGTGGAGACGGGGCGTTTGAACACGCCGTATGCCTGAGTGGGGGTGACCACCGCAGGTGCTGCGCCACCGCTGACGGCGATGGCAGGTGTGCTGGGACGTTCGATGATGGCCATGGCCGGGACGCTCCGTTACTTCCGCTCGAGGAGGTAGGCGACGATTTGATCGATCTGGGCTTCGGTGAGCCCGAGTGCTGGCATGCCGCGCACCTTGCCACCGAGCTCGGCTTTGGCCTTCTCGCTCGAGTACATGGGCTTCTTCGCCGGCGCGTTGCGCAACCATTCACGCAGGTCGACGGTGTCGAGGCATTCGGGGGTGACGCCCTGCAGGTACATGTCGCCGAACTGGTCGGGCGGCGCATTCCACACCTTGGCGCGGCACTCGGGCGTGAGGAGGTCCCAGGTGGCCCCGGCAAAGGTGTTGCGGGTCATCAAGTTGGTGAGGTTGGGGGCAGCACCCGACACGATGAAGGCGTCGGGGTTGGCGATGACTGGTGTGCCCTGATCGTTCTCGCCCGAGTGCAACCCGTTCACCTGGTGGCAGTACGAGCAGTTGGCGCGGAACGTGGCTTCACCTTGTGCAGCCAGGCTGCCGGCCTCGGGCGACTTGTACGCCTCGAGTTGGTTTGCCTTCCACTTCTCGAAGTCGGCAGGCTTCAGCGCCACCGCTTCCATTTTCATGTTGGCGTGGCTGAGGCCGCAGAATTCGGTGCACTGACCGGCGTAGATGCCGGGCGTATCGGCTTGCATGCGCAGGGTGTGCACACGGCCAGGCACCATGTCGCGCTTACCGTTGAGCTTGGGGATCCAGTACGAGTGGATCACGTCGCGGCTGGTGCCGCGGATGAGCACGTTCGTACCGATGGGGATGACGAGCTGGCCGCTGGTGATGATGGGGGCGGTGATACCGCCACAACCCTCTTGCGCCGGGTAGTCGTACTCCCACCACCACTGCTGGCCGGTGACGTTGACGATGCACTGCGTATCGCTGCTCTTGGCGAGCTTGAACACGGTCGACACGGTGGGAATGCCCACGCCCACGAGGATGAGCGCCGGCAAGATGGTGAGGCCGATTTCGAGCGCTGGCTTGCCGTGGCTCTGCTCGGGCATTTCCTGACCACGGTCGCGGAACTTGAACAGCGCATAGCCGATGGCTACGAAGACGATGACGCCCACGATGCCGGCCACGAGGAAGACGGGCTCTTGCAGGTTGTCGATCATCCGCGCGTTCGAGCCAGCGGGTTGCCAGGTGTCTTGCGGAGCGTTCTTCGCGCAGCCGGCCAACAACACCGCGGCCGAACCGAGACCGAGGGCCGAGAGGCGACGAAGGGTTGTTCGACGTCGTGACATGGTGGGCACGTTCCTTACGGTATCGAATGTGGAGTCGTAGCGCCTCATGACTCAGGGCACCACGATTTCTACGGAGCTGCCTTCGACACCCGGCACCGTGAAGGTGTAGGGCGCCTTCGAGGCGATCGACGACTTGGTGATGCGCAGGCTGAGGAAGGAACGCCCACCCTTCTCGACGAGCGTGGTGCAGGTGACCGGCTTCTCGGTGACCTTGGTGCCGTTCACGTCCTTCTCGAACTCGCCGAGGTTGGCGGTGAGACGAGCGGGCTCGGCGTCGAAGTTCTTGAACACGATGTTCGACGGGTTGCCGCGCTGCAGCGTGATCGACTGCTGCGGCCCGGCGATGCCGATGACCTCTGCGTAGAGCTTGCCGTCCTTCAGGAAGATGGTGGCCGAGGTGTTGGTCTTGGCAGCGAGGTTCTGCGACGCATTGTCATCGGCCTCGGT
Source organism: Actinomycetota bacterium (assembly GCA_037131575.1). Lineage (GTDB taxonomy): Bacteria > Actinomycetota > Acidimicrobiia > Acidimicrobiales > Ilumatobacteraceae > VFMC01. The sequence continues at coordinate 5,521 of JBAXQV010000069.1, read as the reverse complement.
TTCGTCGTTGCTGGTGCAGATCGACGGATCGTTGCTGACGGTGGGGTGCTCTTCGATGTGCCGCTGGCCCGAGATGGCCATGGCAGCACCGGTACTGACCAGACCCAGCATGGCGATGGTGGCCACACCGGCGATGACGCCCTTCTTCAGGCCCGGGCGGGCAGCGAAGACGAACCCGGCGAACGTGATGAGCGCAGCCACGACGATGAACGCGGCGGGCCCACCGGCCTTCGACAAGAACAGCATGATGCGGGAGAACGAGTAGACGATGATGCCGATGAGCAACAGCGCAGCAAGCGGGAACGCCAGCGGTTGCAACGTGCGCTTGCGCACCGACTCGTTGTAGGCAGCGTCGCCCGACGCACGCTCACTCCAGCCCTGAACCATCCAGGCGCCGATGGTGGAGAGCAAGAATGCGGCGCCCACGAGGAACACGATGGGCTTGGTGCACACGCCGATGACGATGAGCGTGGCGGCCAGCGCACCGAAGGCGGGCCACATGCTGGCACCCGCCGCGGGCTGTGCGGCCGAAGAAGCGGTGAGCGCGTCGGGGGCAGCCGAACGCACATTGGCGTCGCGGATGAAGATGACGATGCCGGAGACGAATGCCAGCGCCACGGTGAGGCTGATGAGCGCCACCGTGCCGAGCCAGCCTTCGCTGCCACCGACCATCATGGCGAAGACCACGGTGGTGATGAGCGAGAGCGTCGTAGCGCCGATGAAGAGTTTGGAACCTGTGGTGAACATGCGTGCCTTACCCGATCACTTCGTGACGTAGACAACGAACCAGAGTGCGGCATAGACCGCACCGACGAAATACCAGTACACCGCGTGTGCCGCGACGATCTCTCGGTCGCCGCTGCGACCGCCCAGGTACCGGAACATGGTGACGAGGGTGAACACCAGCCCGGTGATCATGAGCGCCAGGAACGTGCCGGTGAGTGCGTAGAAGAGCAACTGGTAGGTGCCCCCGTTCACGCCGAGACGCATCTGGAAGTAGGTGAAGGCCTGCCCGTTGATGACGGCGATGGCCACGAGCGCGTTGATGGCGAGCGACAGGCCCACGTAGCTGTTGTGGCCACGACGTGCTGCGTACACCGCCCACTGCACCATCACGAAGATGGCGAGGAACGAGATGAGCATGATGTTGGTGGCCACTTCGGGCACCACCGCTGCCTTCGGCTTCCACACATGCCCCGGCACGTGCATGGCTTCGTCGCGGAACTTCACGAAGATGGCGACCATGACGCCGTACATGACAACACCGGCGGCGCAGGCCAATGCGGTGCCGACGAACACCTGTCGCCGAGGCGACGGGGGCGGGGCCGGGGGCAGAGCGTGCATCAGGCGGTCCCTTCAGGAGCGGTGGTAGCGGGCTTGAGGTCGAGCAGTGGCTCGGCCGACGAGATGGCGTGGATCTCGGCGAAGTTGTTGGCCGGCGGCGGCGAGGTGGTAGCCCATTCGAGGGTTTGGCCGTCGAAGGGGTCGTCGCCCGCAGCCTCGCCCTTGGTGAACGACTGCAGTGCCAGGCCCACGAACGCGAGCACGGTGACCACCATGAGCGCATGACCCGCTGTCGACACCGTGTTCCACAGGTTCTGCGGGCCGCTGTAGTCGAAGATGGTGGCGTTGGCGGGCTGCTTGGCGAAACCGGCGATGAGCATCGGCAACGCGGCGAGCACGGTGGCGATGAACGCCAGGCCCACCAGCGGAATGACCTTCTTCGCATCGATCATGCGGCCCGTCAGCTTGGGACCCCAGTAGCTGATGGCACCGAAAGCGGCGATGACCGTGCCGTATACGCAGTACAGCCAGGTGCCCTCTTCGAACACGGTGCCGGTGAGGTGGGCGTCGCCGATGTGCAACAGCACCGTGGCGACCATGCCGGTGAACACCATTCCGGCGGACAGAATGCCAGCAACGAAAGCGGCGCTGATGCGCGGGCGGCCACTCTTCAGCGCCAGGCCCACCACAGCGAGCACAAGCAGCGGCCCCAGCAACGGCACCAGGTAGAACAGAGCGAACGGCAAGATGTCGGTGAGTGCCGTACTGAACGAGGCGTCCTTGATGTTGACGCGCAGATCGGCGCTCACCAGCGACACCGCAGCGATGAAGCCCGAACCGGCCAGGCCGATACCGATGAGGGCGACACCTCGCATGGGCAGGCGCTTGCGGGTGGCCGTGGCCACTGCCTCGGCGGCGAACCCGAACACCGGCACGGCGTACACGTAGGTGGCGGGCTGGCTGAACGCGAAGCCCACCCAGGTACCGATGCCCATGTTGCCGCCGAAGGTGTTGCGGGCGTAGTGGTGGTCGAGGGCGAGCAAGATGAGCGTGCCCACCAGTGCCGGGAGAATGACGAGCAGGCCGATGGTGCCGATGAGCGCACCCCAGGCGAACAGCGGCACGCGGCGCATGTTCATGCCGGGTGCACGAGTGGTGATGATCGACGTGGCCACCGAACCGGCCGTGGCGATGAGGCCGAGGGCCACCAACACGTGCGCGCACAGGAACAGATCGACCATGGTGGCATTGCCGCCGCCAGGGCCACCGTTGCCCACGATCGACACGATCACCATCACCATGCCGGCCAGCCAGGCCCAGAAACCGGCCACAGCGAGGCGGGGCAGGGCGAGCGCACGAGCGCCGAGTTGCAGCGGCACCACGGCGACCGCAAGACCCAGGCCGAGCGGCACCAACACACCGAAGGTGAGCACCACGCGGTACAGCGAGAACAACTGCGGCATCGCGCCCGAACTCAGCGCATCGGCGGTGGCGTCGATGCGCTCGAAACCGAGCAGAGCAGCGATGGCGCCGGCCGCGACCAGCAGGAGCAACGAGAAGCTGATGTACAGACGACCGATGAGCTTGTGGTCGGTGGTGGTGATCCAGGCGGCTAGGCCTGTGAAGAAGCCATCGGCACGATCAGCGGCAGAATCTGCTGCGACGAGATGGGGTTCGATGGTGGTCATTGGCGGTGAGCTCGATTCGTCTCGGGTCGCGCAGGGGCTAGCCCGATGGGATGAGGACAGACTTGTGGAGTCGACATTACCCACAGGGCGGCCGCGCGACGTAAATCATCGTGAGCGGTCGTGAGTGGACTGTCGGTGAACAACAGTCCGCGACGACCGTGCTTTGGCCGGTTACCAGCCGTATCGCACGAGTACATCGACGGTAATGGCGGCGAACAACACCGTCACATAGGTGATGCTGTAGGCGAACACCCGCATCGAGCGCTGCGGGGTGGGGTTGCGGCCGAGGTCGACGGTGCCCCACAGGAACAAGCCACCGCACACGACGGCAGCGACCGAATAGATCCAGCCGAGGTGGGCCACCGGGATGAGTACCAGGGTCATCGCCACCAGTGCGGCGGTGTACAACACCATGGTGCGTACGGCCTGGGCGATGGGAACCACGGCAGGCAGCATGGGCACACCGGCGGCGCGGTATTCGTCGGCGTGGCGGATGGCGAGGGCCCAGAAGTGCGGTGGGGTCCAGAGGAACATCACGATGAACAGCACCACGGCTGGCCAAGCAACGTTGTTCTGCACCGCAGCCCAGCCCACCAGCACCGGTACGGCACCGGCGGCACCTCCGATGACGATGTTCTGCTTGCTCGTACGCTTCAGCCAGAGGGTGTAGACGACCACGTAGAACGCCATTGCCCCGAAGGTGAGCACGGCCGACAGCAGGTTGGCCCCCCACCACAGCACGGCGAACGCAACCACTTCGAGCACCGTTGCGTAGATGAGCGCGTCGCGAGGCGAAATGAGCCCAGTCACGAGCGGGCGCCCGGCCGTTCGTTTCATCAGCGCATCGATGTCGCGGTCGACCACCATGTTGATGGCGTTGGCCCCGCCGGCGGCCAGTGTGCCCCCGAGCAACACCAGCAGCACCAACTTGGTGGAGGGCCAGCCCTTCTCGGCCAGCACCATCACCGGCACTGTGGTGATGAGCAACAACTCGACCACACGCAACTTGGCGAGGGCGATGTACCCGCCCACTTTCGTCGTGGGGGTACGCGAAGAACCGTGCACCACACCACCCGGCGCCAACCGGGAGGGAACGAGGGGGCGAGCGCCGACGGCCATTCAGGTCATCGTATGGGCGAGTGAACACAGCAACCAACCGGGCAGACTGTGAGCTATGGCATCTGCGCCCTTTCCTGTCGAGGTCGACGAACCAGGTTCACGCGAATCCGTCGACCCAGATCGGCCTTGGGTGGTGTTGGTCTGGAACGACCCCGTCAATCTGATGAGCTATGTCACGTATGTGCTTCAGAAGTTGTTCGCCTACTCGTACGAGAAGGCCACCGAATTGATGCTGCAGGTGCACTACGAGGGCAGGGCCGTGGTCAGCAACGGCAGTCGCGAGAAGGCCGAACTCGACGTGTTCCGCCTGCACGAGTTCGGGCTGTGGGCCACGATGCAGCAGGACGACTGATGGGGCATCGCTGATGGCCGGCTGGCCGTTCCGTCCCCCGGTCGAGCGCACCGACCGCGGGTTCCGCATCAATCTGGGCCGCGACGAAAAGGACATGATCGAGCGGTTGCTGCGCGAATTCCGGGTGCTCCTGCTGGGCCCCAGCGACGATCCGGCACTCATGCGCCTGTTCCCGGCGGCCTACCACCTGCCCGACGACGCCGAGCTCGACGCCGAGTACCAGCGGTTCATGCGCGAAGAGATCGTGGCCTCGCGCCTCACGGGTATCGACGTGGTCATCGATGCTCTGAACGACAAGTCGGCGCTCACCGAGGGGCAGATCATGGCCCTGGTGCAGGCCGTGAACGGGTTACGCCTGGTGTTGGCCGTGGCGCTCGACCTGAGCGACGATCACGACCCCGACGAGATCGACGATGACCATCCGCAGGCCGCCGATCACGAGTTGTACTCGTTCCTCAGCTGGCTGCTCGAGTGGTCGGTGCGAGCCCTCACGGGCGAATAGGCCAACTGCCGGGCGCCATCTCGGCGAGCCACGCGGGCAACCGCACCGGGCGACCTTCGGGGTTCACCGCACCATGCGCCGTGGCCGCCGTAGCCCGCACGGCGCCGCCCACGGTGAGCAGGTAGGCCATCTGGAACGTGGCCCGGCTCGCCGCAGCCACACTGAGATGAACCTCGACGAGATCGTCGAAATGCAGTGGTTGGCGATATTGCACGAAGCTCTCGAGCACGGCGTGGTCGGTGCCGTCGTGGCGCATTTCGGTGTACGGCCGGTCGAGGGAACGCAGGTACTCGACCCGGGCTTCTTCGAGGTAGAGCAGGTAATTCGAGTGGTGCACGATGCCCATCGCGTCGGTCTCGGCAAAGCGCACACGTACCCGCCAGGTGAAGGCGTAATCGGCCGGGTCGAGGCTCGGTTCCACACTGAGGCGCATGGGTCGACGGTAGCCGCACGGAATCGGCTGGTGGCAACGGCCGATCGGGCTGCTAGGGTTTGAACGCTCTCAACCGGAGAAGTCCCCTAGCCCCCATCGTCTAGTGGCCTAGGACACCACCCTTTCAAGGTGGCGGCACGGGT
>JBAXQV010000068.1:0-14741 GCA_037131575.1 Actinomycetota bacterium | reverse complement strand
CTCGCGCACCAGGGTGCCACCCTCCACCGGGGTGAGCTCGTAGCGCCAGATGCGACCACCGATGAATGGGCGCAACAGCCCGATGTTGGGCCGGGTCTGCCAGGCGATTCGACGATCTTGTTCGAACTCGATGATCTCGTTCTCCATCGAGTAGGCGAAGCCCATCTTCATGTCCATGCCGAACTTCGATCCGAGCACCAGCTGCTGCGACGGTTCCTTGGCGTCGCGCACCGTGCCCGAGCCATCGATCTCGTGATGCCGAGTGGGGTCGGCGATGAGGGCGAAGATCCTGTCGGCCGGGGCGGCGATGGTGCGCTCGACGGTGGCGATGTCACTGTTCGTTGGTGTGGAAGACATGCGCTGAACCTACTGCCAATTCGTCGCCCTGCCGTACAGTTGAAGGTGTGATCACGATCAGCCGAATGGCCCAGCAGAACACCTATCTCGAGGTGCACTGGTCCGACGGCGTCGAATCGCGTTATCCCTGGTTGTGGCTGCGCGACCACGCTCACGATGCCGACACGTTGCATCCGGTCACCCAACAGCGCCAGTTGTTCACGGCAGCCATCGACCCCGCCATCAGTGCAGCTGCCGTCGCCACCAGCGGCCCCGCCGTGGAGATCACGTGGGCCAATGAGTCCACGCCGTCGGTGCTGCCCGTCGATTTCCTGGCTCAGTATCGCGTGCCCAGCACCCCCACCGCTCGGCTGAACCGCCGCCCCACCCTGTGGGATGCATCGTTGAAATCGGCGCCTTCGGTGCCCTATGCCGACATCATGGCCAGCGACGACGGCCTCGTTGCCTGGCTCGACGCGGTGGCCGAATACGGCTTCGCCATCGCCACCGATACACCGGCCACTGCCGAGGCCACCGAGGCGCTGGTGCGCCGCGCCAGTTACGTGCGCGAAACGATCTTCGGCGGCTTCTGGGAATTCACCGCCGATCTCAGCAAGGCCGACACTGCCTACACCACGCTCGAACTGCGCCCACATACCGACGGCACCTACTCGCACGATGCCCCGGGCTTGCAGATGCTGCATTGTCTGGGGTTCGAAGGAACCGGCGGCGAGTCGACCATGGTCGATGGGTTCGCCATCGCCGAAGAACTGCGCCGCAACCAACCCGAGCACCATCAGGTGCTGTCGAGCATTGCCATTCCGGGCCAGTACATCGGCGACGGATCGCATCTCATGGCCGCCCGCCCCGTACTTCGCCACGACCACACCGGCGCGCTGGTGCAAGTGTCGTTCAACAACTACGACCGCGCTCCGCTCATGCTGCCGGTGGACGAGATGGAAGCGCTCTACGCCGCGTTGCGGGCATTCGACCTACTGGCCAACGAACCTGCCCGGCAATGGCGGCACGTGCTGGCGCCGGGTGAAGCGATGCTGTTCGACAACTGGCGGGTGCTGCACGGCCGCGCCGCCTACACCGGCACTCGGCGCATGTGCGGCGCCTACCTGAACCACGAAGATTTCGAGAGCCTCCTCCGGTTGGCTCAGCGGCGGCATTCATGACCGGTCGGCGCGTCTCACATGTCCACAGCAAACGAGGCGAGCAGGTGGCGCGCCCGTCGAGCCTGATGCGCCAGATCACCGAGGCGGAAGCGGCACAGATCAGCGAGTTCGATTCGGTGAAGTCGGCGCGCGACCGGCTCGACGACATCATCCAACGCCTGTTCGACACGTCGCCGCAGACGAACATCGCCCTGCGCGTGATGCAGGCCGCCGACGACCCGAACATCGATTCGGCCCAACTCGCCACGATCATCGAGCTCGACCCCTTCCTCGCACTGCGCGTGCTGCGCCTGGCCAACACCGCGTACTACGGGTTACAGCAGCATGTGTCGGTGGTGAAGGCAGCAGTCACCGTGATCGGCTTCTCGGCAGTGCGCTCCATCGCCGCAATGGCCGCCATCGGTATCGGCCACACCGAGATTCCCCCCGGCTTCTTGGCGCACTCGGCCAAGGTGGCGGTCGGTGCTGCACAGTGCGCACGGATCTTCGGTGAACCTGCTGGCGACGCATTCTCGGGCGGTTTGCTGCACGACATCGGCGAGGCGCTGCTGTTCCGTACCGACCCGGTGATGTGGTCGGCCGGCCAGATGTCGCCGAACGCACGCGCCTTCGAAGGGGCCGCATTCGGGATGGACCACACCACCGCCGGGCACCTCGTCATGCAGGCCTGGCGCCTCCCGGAATCGTTGCTCGGCGCCGTGGGCCGCCACCACGACCCTGTCGGGATTCTGCCCCCCTTGGCCCGCAGCATCGCCGTGGCCGAGGCCGTCATTCTCGGCGATGGTGAACTGGCGCGCTCGTTCGGTATCGACGACGACCAGATCGACGACATCGCTCGCCAGATCGATTCCGACGCCGATTCGCTGCAGGCGTGGCTGCAGAATGGTTGAGCGTCCGCGACGATTCGGCCGCAGCCTCATTACCCTAGAAGGGTCATGAATGAACAACTCAGCGATGAGCTCGGCCAAATTGCTGAGGATGAAGGCAGCTTCGCTGCGTTGGGCCTGCGCCCCGAAATCCTGTCGGCACTGAGCGCGCTCGGCTACGAAGAACCCACCCCCATCCAACGTGAAGCCATCCCGCTCATGGTGGAAGGCCGCGACCTCCTCGGGCAGGCCGCCACCGGTACCGGTAAGACGGCCGCATTCGCCCTGCCCATCTTGCAGCGCCTGCGCCGTGAACAAGAACCTGTCCCCGCGGCATTGGTTCTCGTTCCCACCCGCGAACTCGCCATCCAGGTGAGCGAAGCGATCTCCACCTACGGGCGCGAGCTCGGAGCGCGTGTCGTGCCCGTGTACGGCGGCCAAGCAATCGGTCTGCAGTTGAAGGCCCTCAGCCGTGGTGCGCACGTGGTGGTGGCCACCCCAGGCCGCGCCCTCGACCACATCCGCCGTGGCACCATCCCGCTCCACCGCGTGGAGATGGTGGTGCTCGACGAGGCCGACGAAATGCTCGACATGGGCTTCGCCGAAGACATCGAAGAGATCCTCGGCAACCTGCCCACCGAGCGCCAGACCGTGCTGTTCTCGGCCACCATGCCGCCGCGCATCAACAGCATCGCCAAACGGCACCAGAAGGATCCCATCACCATTCGCATCGCCAATCGCGGTGCCGATGCCGGGCCGACACTGGTCACCCAACGCGCCTACATCGTCACGCGCTACAACAAGGCTGCGGCACTCGGCCGGGTGCTCGACATCGAGGCTCCAACTGCTGCCATCGTGTTCTGTCGCACTCGCACCGAGGTCGACGAACTGAGCGAGAACCTCAACGCCCGCGGGTACCGCGCCGAACCGCTTCACGGCGGCATGAGCCAGGAACAACGCGATCGCGTGATGGGCCGCATGCGCGCGGGCACCGCCGAGTTGCTCATCGCCACCGACGTGGCGGCTCGCGGGCTCGACCTCGACCAACTCACGCACGTGGTGAACTACGACGTTCCGTCGGCTCCCGAGGCTTACGTGCACCGCATCGGGCGCGTGGGCCGCGCCGGGCGCGAAGGCGTTGCCATCACCATCGCCGAACCACGTGAGCAACGGTTGCTCGGCAACATCGAACGCCTCACGCGCCAGCAGATCACCATCTCACCGGTGCCCACCGTTGCCGATTTGCGCAACAGCCGGTTGCAACGGCTCACCGACACCCTGCGCGCCGCGATCGCTCAACCGGGCAACGACGACGTGGCCAGCGTGGTCGACGCACTGTCGGGTGAGTTCAACCTGCGCGATATCGCCATCGGCGCGGTGCGGTTAGCCAACGCGTCGAGTGTGTCGGCTGCCGACACCCGCGAGATTCCCGACGCCAGCGTGCGCACCGAGCGACCGGCTCGCCCCGATCGTTCAGCACGCCCCGACCGTTCGAGCCGCCCCGACCGTGGTGGCCGCGACGAGCGCCCGGTGCGGGCCAACTCGCACCAGCACGGCGACCGCCCGCGCGAGCGCAGCGACGACCGTGGTAACGAGCGTGCACCCCGACGCCCCAGCGGTGGCACCACACGGCTGTACATCGGCCTCGGTTCGGCAGCCCGTGTCACCCCCGGCGACCTCGTGGGTGCCATTGCCAACGAAACCGACCTGGTGGGCCGCGAGATCGGCCCCATCAAGGTGAGCAAAGGCTTCTCCGTGGTCGGTGTGCCCGACAGCGCCGCCGAGCGTGTGATGACCGCCTTGCGGCGCACCACCATCAAGGGCAAGAAAGTGACGATTCGTCGCTACGTCGACGACGAACGCTGACTCTCGGCGACGCCGGGTGGGTGGTCGATCATGGTGCCCACCACGTCGATCACTTGGCGTAGTTCGGGGCGGGCCACTTTCTGATCAGCCAGCACCTGGCGCCCGAGACGTTGTCCCAATCCGCCCTGGTCGACCATGGCTCGCGCCACGATGCCACCGATGCGTCCGCCGATGGGCAGTTGTCCGGCGGCTACCGCGGCGATGAGCGCACTCGACACCTGCGCGGCCAGTGGCTGCACCGCGTCCCAGTCGACGTTGCCGGCAAGGGTGCGCACCGTTTGCGTGGTGTCGGCTGCACGTGCGGCAGTGGAGGCACGCACCGCGGCCCAGTCGATGCCCTCCACCAATTCGGTGAGTTCATCGACGTCGGCCTGGTCGGTCACCTCGGTCACCTCGGTCACCTCCGCCTGATCGGCCACCTCGGTCACCTCCGCCTGATTGGCCACCTCGGTCACCGCGGTCACCTCGGTCAATTCGGTCAACTCGGTCACCTCGGTCGCATCGTCGTCGGTCGCCGCGGCTCCCTCGGTCGGCGGAGCCGGTGCGTTGCCCCAGAGTTTCGGCGATGGCGAGTCGTCGCCGCGCTTGCCGGCCTCGTACTCGGTCTTCAGCGTGTCGGCGGCCTGCTTGGCCTTCCCCACCCAGTCGGTGGAGGTTGCCGCGCGCGTGAAGCGGCGCACGGCGTCACCAGGGGAACGGGCCATACCGAGATGTTACCCGTCGCGCGAAGGCCACCACCGTGCGTCGAACGAATGGCAGTGCGGCCTCTCGATGCGGGCGAATCCGGGACAAGTGTGACCGCGCTGACCCTTGCCTCGACGTTGACGTAGCGTAGAATGTCAATCCCACTCCGCACCGCGCGGTGCGCTTTGGGGTGTTCCACGAATCGCTGAGCCTTCCTGTGTCTGCCATCCTTCCTTCCTCCTCGGCGTTTCATTCGCCCAACGACGACGCGTCAACGACGCGCCAGTCGTTGTCGTGGAAGCGCGAGTTGGTACTGGTAGCGGTGGTGTACGGCGCGTATTCCCTGGTTCGCAATCATGTGGGCTCGAGCACGCTGTCGCTGCAGGCCCAACTCAGAGCGTTCAACAACGCGGTGCGGGTGATCGACCTCGAACGTGTCACCGGCATCTTCCATGAAATCACGCTGCAGCGGTGGTTCATCGATACGCCGGTCATCACGTTCTTCAACCTCTACTACGGCATCGCTCACTTCGTGGTCACGGTGACGGTGTTGGTGTGGCTGCTGGTGAAGAAGCCGGCCAACTTCCGCCGCTGGCGCTCCACATTGTTGCTCACCACGGTGCTCGGCCTGGTGGGGTATTCGTTCTTCCCACTCATGCCACCGCGCCTCATCAATGCCGGCGGGGTGTACGGCAGCGCTGGTTTGCCCACGGTCACTGCCGAGGCCACCGATCTCACCGACGTGCACTTCACCGACACCCTGAGCACGAGCCCGTCGCCCTGGTCGTTCGACTCCACCACGATGCAGCACGTGAGCAATCAGTACGCGGCCATGCCCAGCCTGCACGTGGCCTGGGCAGCATGGTGTGCGCTCGTCATCATCGCCTGCAGTACACACAAGCGGTTGCGCTGGTTGGCGCTAGCTCACCCCATCATCACTGCGCTGGCCACGTTCTCCACAGCGAACCACTACTTCCTCGACGCCGTAGGTGGCCTCATCGTGCTCGCCCTCGGGTACATCGGTGCACTCCAACTCGAGCGCCTCGCTGCACGGCGGCAACGTCGCGTTGCGGTCGCCACTGGTGCCGGTGAAGTGAGCTCAATCGCGGATGCCTGACGTTCCTGCGACCCGCGCTCGGGTCGCAGCCATGGCCACGGCAGGCTTGCTCTGCGCCGTCTACGTGGTGCTCCGCCCGCCTTCACAAGACTTCGCCAGCGGCCACTTCCGTGCGCAACTGTTCGACCGGGGCGTGTACCTGTGGAACAACTTGTGGTTCGGCGGCCACCCCCTCCCCGGCTACGGCGTGGTGCCACCGTGGCTGGGCAGTGTGTTCGGCGTGGTGGCCGTGGCGGTGGTGTCGGTGTTGGTGGCCACCTGGTGTTTCACCCTGTTGGTGGAGCACTGGGCGCAGCAGCGACCCGACCTCGGCAGTGCCACCGCTGCTGCCGTGGTGTTCGCCATCAGTTGCAGTGTGAACCTCTGGGGCGGCAGGCTCACCTTCGGCCCCGCCGTGATGTTCGCCATGGTGTGCGCCCTGGCCGTGCAGCGCCAGCACTGGGTGATCGCCGTGGTGACGGGCGCCTTGTGCGGGTTGTCGTCGCCCGTCGGGGCGTTGTCGCTGGGCATCGTGCTCGCCGCCGTGTTCATCACCCGCACGCGGTCGCGCCCGCTCGTAGTTGCTATCGCGGCGGCGGCGGTGGTGCCGATCGGTGCGCTCATCGTGTTGTTCCCCGAAGGCGGCTGGTATCCGTTCACGGTGGGCGGACTGGTGTTGCTACTGGGGGCGGTGGCGATCGTCGGTTGGTTCGGACGCGACATCGCCTTGGTGCGTTTGGGGGCGGTGCTCTACGGCCTGGTGGCCCTGGCCGCCTTCGTGGTGCGATCGCCGCTCGGCGGCAACGTGGTGCGACTCGGGTGGCTGATGACGGCTCCCCTGGCGGTATTGGTGATTCGCGGGCAACGGCCGTGGGTGCTGCCCACCGCACTGGCAGCCTGCTTGGTGTGGACGTTTTCACCGGTGAAGGCAGCCCTGCACATCGGTGACCGCACGGCCGACGCGGCGTATTACGACTCATTGGCTGCTGAGGTGCACAAGCTCCCCCAGCCCACCCGTATCGAGGCGGTGCCCACGCTCACGTTCGGCCAAGCCGACGAGTTGGCTCTGCGTACTTCGGGCATCGCTCGCGGTTGGGAGAGCCAACTCGACCGCGCCATGAACCCCGAGTTCTACACCGACCGCCTCGACGCCGATGTGTTCCATCGTTGGTTGCTCGAACATGCAGTGGGCTACGTGGCGCTGCCCCTGGGTTCGGTGCAGCAGTACTCGCAGGCCGAGGCGGCGCTGGTGCGGAGCGAACCTGCCTACCTTCACCTGGTGTGGCAGAACGACGACTGGAAGTTGTATGCCGTTCGCAATGCCGCGCCATTGGCGAGCAACGGGTCTCGCGTGGTGGATGTGCAACCCGAGTCGCTCACCATCGATGTCGTGACGCCCGGCCCCACCGTGGTGAAGTTTCGCTATACCGAGCTGTACCGAGTTGCCACCGGCGACGCGTGCATCGAGCCCACCGCCGACGGCTGGATCAACCTGGTGGTGCGAGCACCGGGCCGCGTCACGCTCACCATCGATGCGGCCGAGGTGACGGTGTTGCACCGCACCCCATCGTGCCCCTGAGCCGCAGCGCCGACGACAGCGACGCGTTGGCTATTCCGTAGGCACCACGGTGACCGGGCAATGGGCGTGCCCGGCCACGCTCTGCGCCACCGAACCCATCACGAGGCCGAGGAACCCACCGTGGCCACGGCGATCATTTTCGAATCGCTCATCTGCAAACCTCCGGGTGTTCCGGAACCAGTGTGACAGGCTGGCAGCGATGACCACCATCGCCTCTGTGAATGTGAACGGGCTGCGCGCCGCAACGAAGAACGGGATGCACGGATGGCTCGCCACCCGCCAACCCGATGTGGTGACCCTGCAGGAGGTGCGGGCCCCCGACGAACTCGTCGCCGGACTCATGGGCGACGACTGGCACGTGGTGCATGCCGAAGCCTCGGCCAAAGGGCGTGCCGGGGTTGCGGTAGCCAGTCGGCTGCCCATCACTGCGTGGCGACGTGGCGACGACGAACCATGTTTCGTCGGCACGGGACGATGGATCGAAGCCGACCTCACCCTCCCCGACGGAACCGCGCTCACGGTGATTTCAGCCTATGCCCATACCGGCGACGCCGAGGTACCGGCGCGCATGACCGAGAAGTTGGCGTTCTTCGATGCGATGACGGCGCGCCTCGAGGTGTTACGCGCCACCGGCAACGAGGTGCTGCTCACCGGCGACCTGAACGTGGCGCACCGCGACATCGACCTCAAGAACTGGAAAGGCAACATCGGCGTCGCTGGTTGCCACCCCGACGAGCGGCAGCGGTTCGACCACTGGTTCAGTGAACTCGGCTGGGTCGATGTGGCCCGTCAACTCGCGGGCGAGGTTCCGGGGCCGTATTCGTGGTGGTCGTATCGGGGGCGCGCCTTCGACACCGATGCGGGGTGGCGCATCGACTATCACATCGCCACACCGGGCCTCGCGGCGCGGGCAATCGACTCGTCCGTCGACCGCGCCCCGAGCTATGCCGAGCGGTGGAGCGACCACGCACCCGTCGTCGTGAACTACCGCGACAACATGCCGGTGCGCGGCGCGAAGAAGGCTCGCACCAGCGGTTCGAAGTGATCGAGCGATTCGCTCTGATAGTCGGGGTCGAAGGCCACCTGGTCGTACAGCGCGCAGAACTCGGCGGCGTACTCGAAATACGGTGAGTCGCGGAAGCGCTCGCGGGCGTCCTTGTCGCCACCGATCTTGTCCCAGAAGTAGTACCCCTGGAAGTAGCCGTGCCACTTCACCATGAAGTGATTGGCTTCCGACGCCAGGCCATGCACCATCGACGCAGCGATGTCGGGATGGTTCATTCCGGGTGACAGCGTGTCGCCGATGTCGTGCAACAGCGCGCACACCACGTACTCGTCGTCGCGTCCGTCGCGCTGAGCGCGGGTTGCCGTTTGCAGGCTGTGCTCGAGACGCGACACCGGGAACCCGCCGTAATCGTCGCCCAATTGACGCAGGAGGTAGAGCGCGTTCTCGGCCACCATCATCTCGGCGTGCACCGACTGCTCACCGATGATCGCCCAATCGGCGGGGGTGCTTTCTTCGAATGTCTTGAAATGCGCTCGGGTCAGTTGCTGATCGGTAGACATCGAAGCTCCCCTGTTCGAAGTGCGGGCTGAACGCATCGTACCCCACCCACGACACCGACGGGCCGGGCCGAATGGTGTCAGCGGGTACTGCTGGCCCACGTGGTGGGTAGGTCGGCGCCGCCTTCAGGGCACCACCGCGCGCCCGTACGCACACGGATTGCGGGTGCGGCGATGGGGCCGCCCACCAGCATTTCTCCCTGTTCGAACGAGGTGGCTGCAGCGATCATCGATGCCGGCACATGACTGAAGATGGTGGCGATCTCGGCGACATCGGCTTGCGAGTTCATGCGCATCAATACCAAGTTGTCGCATTGCGAGATCACATTGCGATGGATCTTCTGTGGCCGCTGCGTCGACACGAGGAGGTGCACGCCGTACTTGCGCCCCTCACCGGCGATCCAGACGCCGTGGTCGGTGACCGCCTGCTGGAGTTCGGTGTCGGCATCGGGGGCGAGCACGTTGTGGGCTTCGTCGACCACGAGCAGCACGGGCGAACGCTGCGCCCGACGGTGCAGCACGCCCATGGCGGCGAGTGCCACCACCGAACGCTCGCGGGCGTCGCCGAGCGAACCGGTGTCGAGCACCGTGACACGTTTGCCGGTCACGCGCTCGATGAGCGAGGGTTCGTCGGTGCGGGCCCACACGCTCCACTGAGCGATGCGGAGATTGTCGATACGTCGCACCAGTTGCGCCGACGCATCGTCGGTGCGGCCGGCCAACATCTCGGTGACGCGGTCGAAGCCGTACCTCGGCAGCGCCTGCAATTCGTCGAGCACGTCGATGAATGCGCCGTATTCATCGCGATCGCGGAGCGGTGACAGCCCCAAAGTGAGTGCTTGCTCGGCCAGAGAGAGGTCGGACAGGTGGATGCGCAACGGCAGCGTGGCCGACCCTGCCTGGGCCACCACCACCTCACCGGCCGCGGCCATCTTCGCCTTCAATTCGGTATACGCAGCGGCCGACATCGGCTTGCCGCCGCGTGGTGCGATCTGCGCACGCGGTCGCAACGTGCCGAGGTGGATGTGATCGCTGTTCGGGTCGATGATGAGCATCGGCAAGGAGGTGTCGACCAGCATTCGTTCGAGCAACAACCCGAGGCTGTAGGTCTTCCCCGAGCCCGACTGCCCCACCATGAATGTGTGCCGCGAGAACCCCGAGGCGCGCAGCGCGGCACTCGCCTGCATGCCGCCGATTCGACCCACCTTCAACCCAACGCTCGAGCCCAGCCCATCGTGCAGGAACTGCGTGACGACACCGGCCATGGCCCGGTCGGCCTCCACCGGTTCGATGAGACCTTCGTCGAAACCTGCCTTCGGCGCAGGCCGCAACCCGTCGGGAGTGATCTCGGCCAGCACCAGGCCAGCACCCGCGAGGTGGCGGATGTTCACGCCGACGTTGGCGCTGCGCAGAACCGAGCTCGAGGCCGGGCCGAGTTCGTCGACCGCCACGTCGACCCGTATCCCTTCGCGCTCGGTGATGTGCAGGTCGTGGATCTGCACCAGTAACCGTGCGCCTCCGCGTGTGGTGACAATGGCGAACCCGCCCACCTGGAATGTGTGGCCGAAGTCGGTGAAGAACCCGATGTCGTGACCCGACACCGACCACACGGTGGTGACCACCGGCATGCGTTCGAACAGTTCACTGCGCACCTGTGCGGCAGTGGTGATGGGCTGCTTGCGCTGTGGCATCGATGAACCTCGTCGTCGTGAAATCGGGCGCACCCGACCGAGTTCATCCTGCCATTTTCGGCGGACCGAACTCTCAGGCGTCGCCGATGGACAAGATCTGTTCGTACACGCTGCGGGCCGCATCGATGGAGCGCACGTTGGCATGCACATCGAGCACGGCCACCCGGCTCTGCACCATCTGGTCGACGAGGTTCATCGATGTCTGCCGCTCCACACCCGACGTATCGGCGTTGGCGCTGGTCGGGTCGAACGGCGTTTGGAACTGCTGGTAGGCGGCCTGGTAGCCACCCGACCCGTTGCCCGATGCCACATCAGCAACGCGGGCCACCCCGTCGGCAGACGTGTTGAGCCGCGCCATCGCGGCCTGTATGCCCGCGATGCCGTATTGGTACGCATTCATGCTCGACGTTGAACTGATTGCATTCATGACGTCCTCCGATTCTTGGTCGTAGACATCGGTGACGGTGCACCACCCGCTCAGCTGTGGCATGCGCGTTGACAACCTCTGAACGGACTGCGCAAACCTTGACGAATCAGTCGTCGGTATCGACCACAGCCATCACGTCGAGCCCGCCGAACTTGCCCGAAAGGTCGGCCACTTCCACCACCGGGTCGGGCTTGTCGTCGTACTCGAGCCGCAGTGCCCGGCTCATGGTGGCGTGCATTGCGTAGGTGGCGGTGATGTAGGTGAACTCGAGGATCTCTTCGTCGCTGAGGTGCCGCTGCAGTTCGGCGAACAGTGCGTCGGGCACCCGGCCGTGTTGGAGCACGAGCGCGTCGGTGTAGGCCAGCACGGCACGCTCGACCGGGCTCCAGCAATCGGCCACGCTCCAGGCCGGAATGGCTGCCACCTGCTCGTCGGTGAAACCCACATCGCGGCACGCCTTGCAGTGCTGCGAGAACACGAACTGACTGCCCACGGTGTAGCCGGCGCGGATTTGCCCGAGCTCGCGCAGCTTGGCGCTGATCTTGCGGTTGGGTGAGCGATAGAACTGGAAGCCAGCCGTGGTGTGGTCGAACGCGTCGGGCACCAGTGCGAACACGGTCCACCAGTTGCCCGGGGTACCCGATGCCGTACCCGGTTCCACCACGGGGTCGCGGTCGGCGAACAGCATGCGATACATCGTCTGCGCGAACGGATGAGCGTCGTCGCGCCCCACTTCACCGAGCCGAGGCATGGTCAGACCTTCGAGTTCGCGTGCACGTCGGCGGTGAGCAAACGATGCGCCTCGGGCGGGTTGGGGGTGAAGCCCGGCGTGTCGCGGCAGAGCTCGACCATGATGCCGTTCGGGTCGACGTAGTACAGCGAATGACACCAGCCGTGGTCGATCTCCATGAGCGGCTTCACATCGGCGGCCTCCATGCGCGCGCGCACCGACTCTTGGAGTTCAGCCGTTGCCCGGAACGCGCAGTGGTTCACCCACACCGGCACGCCCACCTTGGTGGACAAGTCGGTGGTGTAGTCGGGTGCTTCACCCATGCCCTCGAACTGGAAGAAGGCGATGGCCTCATGGTTCCCCTCTTCATCGGGGCCGATGTCGAAGAAGATGTGCCGCATCCAGCTCTCGCCGTGGGCCTGCACCTCGGTGTGCACGAGCGGAAAACCCATCAGCTCTTCGTAGAAGTGCGTGGTGGCCTGGACATCGCGAGTGGCGTAGGCAACATGGTGGAGTGGCATGGCGTGACGTTACCGCGGTGCCGAGGGCGTACATTCGTCGGGGGTCGGCCGTCGGGGGTCTGCGATGAGCGAGATGAGGAATCGGTATGGCGGGTGCGCCACACATCAACGGTGACGTGTCGTTCTGGATGCGCGGCGAACGCCACCTGATGCCAACTCGACCAACCCTCGAGGGCGACATCGATGCCGATGTGGTGGTGGTTGGCGCCGGCATGTCGGGCCTGTGGATGGCGTACCACCTCACCGAGGCGCAGCCAGGCCTGCGCGTGGTGGTGCTCGAGGCCAACCATGTGGGCTACGGCGCATCGGGCCGCAACGGCGGGTGGCTCTCGCAACTCATTCCCGGCAGCCGCGCTGCCTACGCAGCCGGCCCCGGCGGTATCGACGGGGTATACCAATTGCAGCAGGCGATGCTCGACGGCATCACCGAAGTGGTGGAGGTGGCCGCCAACCACGGCATACCGATCGACGCTGCCCGCGGCGGCAACGTGGTGGTGGGTACCACCATGGCAGCCATGACCCGGCTCACCGCGCGCCGCAATGCCGACCTGCAGTACGGCTTGGCGGCCGAGCGGGTGCTGCAACTCGACCGCGATGAACTCCGCGGCCGTATCGCTATCGAGGGGGCGCTCGGCGGGCTCTACTACCCCGACGTGACCCGCATCAATCCGGCGAAGTTGGTGGTGGGCCTGGCGGCCGTGGTGGAGCAGCGCGGCGCAACGGTGTACGAAGGCACACGCGTGACCTCGATGTCGCCTGGCGTGGTCGCCACCGAACATGGTCGGGTGCGCACGCCCGTCACGCTGCTCGCCACCGAGGGATACAGCGGGCCGCTGCTGGGCGCACGGCGCATCATCCCGGTGAACAGTTCGATGATCGCCACCAACGTGCTCACCGATGCCGAATGGGAACGCATCGGGTGGCGCGACGCCGAGTGCCTCAGCGACGCGGCGCACACCTTCATCTATGCGCAGCGCACTGCCGATGGGCGCATCGCCATCGGTGGCCGCGGTAACCCCTACCGCTTCCGTTCTGGCACCGGTGGCGACGGCCGCACTCCCGACTCCACCGTGGCCCTCTTGCGCTCGCGTTTGGCCGACTACTTCCCCGATGTACCCATCGACGTCGACCACGCATGGTCGGGGGTACTGGGAGTCACTCGCGATTGGTGCACCTCGGTGCAGTTCGACCGCGCCACCGGCATCGGCCACACCGTCGGCTACGCCGGGCATGGGGTCACTACTGCATGCGTGGCATCACGATCGCTCGCCCACCTCGCGCTCGGGCTCGACACCCCGGCCACCCGCCTGCCCTGGGTCGGTTACCGGTCGCGATCGTGGGAACCCGAACCCATTCGCTGGGTGGGTGTGCACTCGATGTACCGACTGTTTCGCATCGCCGATGCATGGGAAGAGTGGCGAGGTTCGCAGCGCACCTCACTCATTGCTCGGGGTGCAAGCCACCTCGCCGGCCTGGCTCACTGAGCCACGCCGCTTCGCCAACGCTCAGCCCTGTGTGGGTGCAGCGAGCTGCTCGCACGGGCTCCAATCGCTGTTCGGGAACGCCTGCTGCAACGACATCAGCGACGACTCCATCGCGACCGGCTTGAGATTGCCGATGGAGCCTTCGAAGGGATAGTCGAGGTTGGTGAGCGAACCGACGATCACCAACAGCACTACCGCGATCGCCGACACCGAGATGGCCGCGAGCCGGCGGCGAGTGCCGAGGTGCATCACCAGCAGCAGGACGAACGCAAATGTGCAGGCGAAGATGACCAACCACACCAGCGAGGGGATCTCGGGCTGTGAAGACACGAGCAGCAGTTGGCGATCCTTGAACAGGTCGAGTCCTTCGGCGAACACCACCTCATGTGCTGATTGTTGGATGTCGGTGTTCTGGCTCAGGGCCTCCATCGCATTCTGGGTACGTTGCATCCAGGCATTGGTGTTCGGTGAACCCGAGATCTGCTGGTCTTTCTCGGCACGCCAGTCGTCGGCCACGATCGAGCGCATCGTGCAGAGAATGCTGCGCTGCATCTCGTGCCGCTCGGCTTCGTCGTAGGGGTTGGCCGAGCGGAACAGCGCAACGGCACTCACGGCCTCCGAACGCGCTGCCGAGCGGGCGTCGTTGAAGTGATCGACGGCAAACACCAGCAGCAGGCCGAGGATGATGCCGAAGGCCGCACCCACGAAGGCGAGCGC
>JBAXQV010000067.1:0-14963 GCA_037131575.1 Actinomycetota bacterium | reverse complement strand
TCTGCGAGACTCAATGGCTATGACCCGAGTCGCCGACCCCGACGCCCCTGCCGACACCATCATCGGTGTGTCGTTCGCCGACCGATTCCGGGCGGCCGAGTGGGCGCTGGCGATGGGCCGCCTGGCCAGTCGCAAGGAACTGGTACTGAAAGATGTGGTGCTCATCACAAAGGACGCCGATGGCAACACTCATGTGCAGGAGTCGACCGACCCGAGCACGGGGAAAGCTGCCGTGTCGGGGGCGCTGTGGGCTGGGCTCATCGGCATGATCGTGGGCGGCCCGGTGGGTTGGCTGGCCGGTGGTGCGGTAGGGGCCGGCATCGGCGCCGCAACGGCCAAGGTGGTCGACCTCGGTGTTCCCGACGAGTGGGTTGCCTGGTTCCGTCAGGCAGTACAGCCCGACACCACCACCGTTGTCATTCTCACCGCGGAGGTGCTTGTCGACCCGTTGGTGGCCGAAGCCCAGCGGTTCACCGGGGCACATGTCGTCTACGCCAATCTCGCCCCGGGCATCGTCGAACGGGTCACCTCGGCCTTCGGCACGTCGACCTCCTGAGCGCGCCGCCAGGTTGGCGCACCGCAGGGCGCTGGCGTGCGGAATCGCCGATTCGCCGGACAGTGTGAGCCACATCGTCCGGTCACCCTGAGAGAGGAGCCACCGATCCGTATGACACGGCCTCGTTCGTCGCGTGTGCTTCCGCTCGTCGTGGCGATCGCCGCGGCATGGTCGATGGCGACCATCTCCTCGGCGTCACCGGCGCATGCTCTCGAACCGACCGTTGTGGAGATCGTGAAGCCGAATGCCGGGCCGCGTGGCGGTGTGGCCCTCATCGGCGACTCGGTGATGGTCGGTTCGACCCTCGAGAGCGGTGGCTACGGGCCGTCGCTCGAACAGCAACTCGTCGACCGAGGCTGGGGGCCGATTCACGCCAAGGCGGGCGTAGGTTTCCAGACCGGTCGCCTGAACCAGAAAGACCTGTCGCGCAACTTCGGCTACTGGCTCACTCAAGAACTGCTCGGGGGCTTCGACCCAGCAGTGGTGGTGGTGAACCTCGGGGCGAACGACATCCTCTCCTGCAACGGTTCGCAGGCCTGTGCCGTGGCGAACATTCGCTATCTGCTCGATGTGATCGGGCCGAAGCGGCAGGTGTGGTGGTCGATGATCACCATGCCCAAGCAGTCCGACCAAGATGCATGGAACGCGGCGCTGCGAACAGTGGCTACCCAACGGTCGAACCTGGTGCTCTGGGACTGGCCCAGCGTGCAGGTGTCGAGCGGTATCGCCATCTCATCCGACCGCATCCATCTGCCCACCGCTGCTGCCTATCGGACGCGCAGTGCGCTGATGGCCAATGATGTGACCGCCCGGCTCGGACGAGCCCGTCAGGTGGGCGGGGCGGCGACACTTCCCGCGGCGTCGAGTGCGCTCGACTACCAACCGGTGACACCACAACGAGTGATCGACACCCGCGAAACGGGGGCTCGCCTGCCAGCCGGCGGTGTGCTCACGGTTGACGTGGCGGCGCAGATTCCTGCCGCAGCCACTGCCACGGCGGTTGCCGTGAATGCCACTGCCGCGGGGCCTGCAGAAGCCGGGTTCCTCACGGTGTGGCCATGCGACCGGGCACGACCCGTGGCGTCGGCGGTGAACTATCCCGCAGGCCAGCCGCGGGGCGGCTTCACCACATCGCTGCTCAGCGCCTCGCATACTGTGTGTGTGTTCAGTTCGGCCGCTGCCGATGTGATCGTCGACGTACAGGGGTTGTTCGTCGCCGCCGGAGGCGAGCGCTTCGCCACCACCGCACCACAGCGACTAGTCGACACTCGGGTCTCCGGCCGCAAACAGGAACTCGTGCTGCCTGCGCCAGCCGGAGCGCAGGCCGTCGCCGTCACACTCACCGTCACCGGTGCATCAGCGGCCGGGTTCATCAGTGCCTATCCCTGTGGCGCCGCACCACCGAATGTGTCGAACGTGAACTGGGGCGCAGGTGAAACCGTTGCGGGGGCGGCCTTCGTACCGGTTGCCACCGATGGCACCTTCTGTCTGTTCAGCAGCACCAGCACCGACGTGATCGTCGACCTCACCGGCACCTTCGCCACGGGGAGTGGCTTGCGATTCGTTCCGGTCACCCCGACGCGCATGGTCGACACCCGGTCGGGTGATGGCGGCTGGCTGGGTATGCAGGGGGCAGGCCAGACCATCGACATCGTGGCCGCACCTGCCAGTGCATCTGCGGTGACGGGTACCATCACCCTGGTGGAGCCCGCGGCGGCGAGCTACCTCACCGGCACGGTGTGTGGCGCACCTGCAGGGCAGACCTCGTCGGTGAACGCGGCCGCCGGCACGGTGATGGCCAATGCGCTCACTGTGGCGTTGTCGGCGGGCGGCGCGTTGTGCATCAATGCGATGGCGGCTTCGCACACCTTGTTCGACACCACGGGGTGGTGGGTGGCCTAGCCCACGATTCCCAGGTGAGCCATGCGGTTGGCCGGGTCTTGTCGATAGAAGGCAACAAGTTCGCTGTACAGCGCCGGATACATCTCGCGTAAGGCCAGCGGTTGGGTGAAGAACACCTCGGTGGCAACGGCGAAGAACTCGCCGGGGTCGGTGCCGGCATAGGGGCGGAGCACCGAATTCTCGCCCCGACGCACGGCTTCGTACACCTCGGTGGCAGCCGCCACGAAACGGGCGCGAGCCGCAGCATCGGGTATCGGTGGGGTGCCGTCGATCACACCATCGACCATGTCGAGTTGGTGGGCGAATTCGTGGAGCACCACATTGCGGCCCCAGGCCGTATGGCGTGCTTCGGCAACCACTGCCGGCCACACCACGATCACGGGGCCGCCCTGGTGTGCCTGTCCGTCGAGGGCTTGGGGGCCATCGGCAGCAAGGGTTCCGTTCGGGCCGACGCGTCGCTCTCCGTCGATCATCAACGTGTCGGCATGCACGATGATCGACGGCACGCGAGTGAACACACCGCTGGCGATATCGGGGTCGAAGCCGAGGAGCAGCAGGCACGCCTGTGCGGCGATGAGTACCTGTACTTCATCGGTGATGGTGAACCCGCGAGCCGCTTCCCACCGGCGACCCACCACGAAGTTGATGGTGAGGGTTTCAAGTTGTTCGCGTTCATCGGGCGAGAGCGTGTGCCAGAGCGCCCAGCGTCGCTCGAGCACTGTTCGCCATGCTGGCGGGAAGCCGTTGGCGAGCAGGCGTCGCTGCTGGGTGCGCTTGCTGGTGAACCACATGGTCGCCTCCTCTCCCTCGTCGCGCATGGGTGCCCTACTAGTGTGCCGCCGATGACCGCAACCTGGACCGACCGTTCACGGGTGAGCCGCAACGTGAGCTACGTGCCTGGGGTCGACCACCTTCGTGGCATGGCCGCGTTGCTGATGGTGCTGTACCACGGCTACCAGCAACTCAGCGGCAGAGTGTTCGTGCGTGCCAGCAACCCGTTCGAAGCGGTGTTGCTCGAGGGGCATACGGCGGTGGCGCTGTTCATGGTGCTCAGTGCATTCATCTTCACCTACGGCGCACTCGATCACGGGGTGCAGTACCGGCCGTTCATGCGCAATCGGCTCCTGCGCATCATGCCGATGTATCTGCTGGTGGTGTTCCTGGCCATGTACACCTCGCCCGGTGGGTACTCGCTCAGCGGCATCGTCCAGTTGTTCACCCTGCAGGGCACGCCGCCCATCGCCACGGCCGATCTCGGTGCGTTCGGTGCGTTGCTGTGGACCATCTCAGTCGAGTTTGCCTTCTACCTCGTCTTCCCGTTTCTGCTGCGGTTCCTGCAGCAGTACGGCCCTCGGTATCTCATCGCCGCTGTGGTCATGATGAACGTGCTGCGCCTCCTCAGTTCAGCGGTGCACCACGAGGCAATTCGCGATCTGGCGTACTGGACGATCGTTGGACGAATCGATCAATTCCTCATCGGCATGCTCATCGGCTGGGTGGTGGTGCGCCATCGGCCGCGCCTTGGTGCTGTGTGGGGGTGGGTGGCGGTGGCTGCTGCTGCGCTTGCCGTCGGCGTGGCGCTCAATGTGTTCAACCGCAACGGCAGTTGGTACTCGACCGCTCGTTGGAAAGCGATCTGGCCCACTGCGGAAGGGTTGGTGTGGGGTGCGTTCGTGTTGGCGTATCTCATCGCCTCGGCGCACCTGCCGAAGCGTTGGGCACGCTGGGTGGCCCTACCGGGCATTGTGAGCTACTCGGCCTACCTGTTGCACTACGCCATCGTGACGGCCTTGAAGGGGCACGAACTCATCCATGTCGAGGGTCGGCCCAGTGTGCAGGCCTTGCTCAACACCGTGGTGGTCATCGTGCCGGGCACCTTTGCGCTCGCCACCATGACCTATCTGGTGGTCGAGCGACCGTTCATGCAGATGCGTCATCGGTATCTCACCGAACCGGCCGCTGCGGACTGAACCTGCCGCGGCGCTCGACGCCGCACTCGCCCCACACTCGGCCTTCATCGACTATGGTGCGCCTCGGGGAAGTGTTTCTCGACAACTCTTGGGGGATTGCGATGACCATTCGACGGTTCAGTGTTGTTCTTCTCGTCGGTGCGGGCCTTGTTGCGGGGGCCTGCACCACCTCGAAGTCGGCGGGCAGCACTACGGCCGCGGCTACCACGGCTGCGCCCACCACTGCTGGCGGCGATACGGCCACTACGGCAGGCGCCACCACCGTGGCGGCCAGCACCACGGCAGCGGCCACCACGATCGCACCGCCCACCGGGAAGCCATTCGTGATCGGTGTGGTGAACACCGAAGGCGCCCCAGGCCTCGACTTCCCCGAGTTCACCAACGTCTTCAAGGCCGCGGCGAAGTACGTGAACACCGAAAAGGGCGGCTTCGGTGGCAGGCCCGTACAACTCGAGACCTGTGTCTCGAAGGGCACCCCCGAGTCGTCGCAGGCGTGCGCTCAGGAACTCGCCTCCAAGAAGGTCGACGTGGTGATGCTCGGCCTCGACATCTTCGTCGACTATCCCACCTACAGCGCGGCGGGTATTCCGGTGTTCGGCGCAGTGCCAGTGCTGCCGCCCGACTACACCGCCGATGCCGTGTACATCACCGCCGGCAACCTGGTGGTGCAGGCCTCCACGGCCAACGCCATCACCAACTCGAAGTATCTCGGCCTGAAGAACGTGGTGGTCATCGCCAACGACACGGCGGCCACCGCATCGGCGTTGGCCTCGCTCCAACCTGCCCTCGAAAAGGGTGGCGCCACGGTCACCGTGGTGAAGGGTGGGGAAACCGAAACCGATGCTGGCTACCGCTCGCTCATGCAGCAGGCGGCGGCAGCCAAACCCGATGTGATGGTGTCGCTCTACGGGCAGTCGGGTTGCGTGGCGCTGATGCGTGCCCGTGTCGACCTCGGCATCACCGTTCCGGTGTTCTCCAACACTGCGTGCCTCGCCGATTCGGTGCTGAAGGCCGTGGGGTCGGCAGCCGAGGGTTGGTACTTCGCCGGTGCGAGTGGTGGTGCCGAAACCGACGACAACAAGGTGATGAAGAAGTACGTCAGCGACATCACGGGTGTGGCCGTCGACAAAGTCGACCGCTATGGCTTCACCTCTGTGGGCTGGCTCGAAGAGATGACCCTGTGGCGCATTGCCTCGACGATGCAGGGTGAGGTCACCGGGAAGGCCCTCATCGATGCACTGCGGAGTGGGAAGGCCCAGATCTGGGGCTCCGACCTGCCGCTGCCCTGTGGTGAGGTGAAGGCCTATTCGAGCGTCTGCTCGTTCTCCATCCCGTTTGCGCAATACACGAAGAACGGCATCGAAGCAGCATTCGGTGGCGACAACATCTCATCGCTCGACGTTATCGACGCGAAGTAATCGCCACGAATGAGTGAGTACGTCGCAGCCCTCGTAGCGGGTATCGGGGCTGGTGCCGTGTCGGCACTGTTGGGCCTCGGCCTCGTGCTCACGGCCCGCGGCTCAGGGGTGGTGAACTTCGGGTACGGCGCGCTCGCCGGTTGGTGCGCGTACGTGTACTACGACTTGCGCGCTAACGCTCGCTATCCGCTGTTCATCCCCGGACCGTGGCGCGACATCTCGTTCGGCAAGGACGCCGAGATGACCACCTTCTCCGCTGTGGCGCTCACGTTGGCCACCGCTGCGCTCCTGGGTTGGTTGGCGTACTTCTTCATTTTCCGGGCGCTGCGCAACGCACCCATTCTCGCCAGTGTGGTGGCCAGTGTGGGCATGTTGTTGGTGTTGCAGGGCATGATCGGTGTGCGCTTCGATTCCACCAGTATCAACCTGCCCAAGGTGCTGCCCGGTGGAGTGTTGCACCTCACCGACACCATCTTGGTGGCGGTCGATGGGCTGTGGCTGTTGGCCATCGCCATCGGGTTGGCGGCGGTGCTCATCGTGTTGTCGCGCTACACCCGCACCGGTCTCGCCATCCGCGCCGCATCGGAGTCGGAGAAGGGGGCGCTACTGCTCGGGTTCGCGCCCGATCGGCTCGGCATGATCACCTGGGTGGTGTCGGCACTCATCGCCGGTGTGGTGGGCATCGTGGCGGCCCCGTTGTTCGAACTCACACCACTGCTGTTCACGCAATTGCTCATCCCCGCATTGGGTGCCGCGCTCATCGGTCGCTTCATGTCGTTCGGCTGGACAGTGGCCGCGGGTCTTGCCATCGGTATGGCCCAATCGGTGCTCTCACCGCTGCAGACCCACATCAGTTGGATTCCGCGAGTGGGTGCCCGCGACGGGTTGGTCTTCTTGGCCATCGTGGGCGCCATGGTGGTGCTCGGTAAGCGCCTGCCCACACGTGGTTCGGTCTCTACCGGCCGCATGCCCCCGGTATCTGCGGGCATCGTTCGTACGCCGTTGGCGTTGGGCGGTGCCGTGGCAGTGGCGGTGGGGTTCATCGTGCTGCCCGATGCGTGGGGCCTGGCGTTGCTCACGTCGGCCATCTTCTGCGGGCTGGCCTTGTCGCTGGTGGTGCTCACCGGGTACATGGGGCAGATCTCGCTCGCCCAGATGGCCATTGCCGGTATCGCCGGGTTCAGTCTCTCGCGACTCGCCGAACGCTTCCATGTGCCCTTCCCACTGGCACCCATCCTCGCCGCACTGGTGGCCACTGTGTTCGGTGTGCTGGTGGGTGTGCCGGCGCTGCGTGTGCGTGGTGTGAACCTGGCCATCGTCACGCTCGCCGGTGGCATCGCCATTCAGGAGTTCGTGTTCAAGAATCCCAGCTTCGTGGGTGACGTCACCACCGGTGGCGCCAAGGTGCCCAATCCGAAGTTGTTCGGGCTCGACCTGGGTCTGCGCAACGCCACCGATCCGTACCGGCCCCACTTCGGGGTGTTCGTCACTGTGGTGGTGGCCGTGCTGGCATTGCTCGTGGCCAACATCAGGCGCAGTAACACTGGGCGACGCTTGCTGGCCGCCCGTTCGAACGAGCGGGCCGCAGCGGGGGTGGGCATCGGTATCGCCTCCACAAAGCTGCTCGCGTTCGCGATGAGTTCGTTCATCGCCGGCATCGCCGGCACGCTCATCGCCTATCGCTTCGGCTCCATCTCCGATGCGTCGTTCGGCTTCTTTGCGTCACTCACCCTGCTGGCGTTCGCCTACCTCGGCGGTATTTCCAGTGTGAGCGGTGCCATCATCGCCGGGGTACTTGCGGCCGATGGCATCGGCTTCAAGTTGCTCAACACGGCGTGGGCGAAGCTCCACGTCGACTTCGGGAAGTGGCAGTTGCTCGTGGGTGCCATCGGCCTGGTGATCACCGCGGTGCAGAACCCGGCGGGTATCGCCGGCACGGGGAAGCGGTTCCGCCGCCGCGCAGCACGCGAGGCGGCAGCGGTGGCTCCCGCCACCACGTGACCCCACCACCATCGGAAAGGGCGTCAGCCCTTCAGATCTTGGCTGCGCAGTTCGGCGATGCGTTCTTGGAGGAATGAGAACGCGGTTCGGCCTTGGGCCAGCAGCACATCGTCTTTCGGGTGGAGGAACAGCGGCATCGAGATGCGGCTGCGCGTGGCGCCCTCGCCCGTGGGGTTGGTGACCCGATGGGTGGTGCTGGGGTAGTAGCCACCGCTCGCCAAGTGGAGCATGTCGCCCGAGTTGATGGCCAGGCTGCCGAAGTCGCACGGAACGTCGTGCCACACACCTGCGAGGTCGCGCACCTGCAGGCCGGGTTCGTTCGATGCCGGCAGCACAGTGATGAGGTTGATGTCTTCATGCGCAGCGGCCCGCACGGCATCGGCGGGTTCGTCGCCGCGCAACGGCGGGTAACGCAGAATGCGCAGCAGTGAACGAGTGGAGCCATTCATCATCTCGGTGAGCGGCACCGAGAACTGCTCGGCCACTTCGGCCGGGGTGTTGGCCTCGACCCAACCCAGCAGGGTGTTGGCAATGTCTTTCGAGCGCTCTGCGAATTCGAGCGCCTTGTTGCTCACCTCGGTGGGGTACTTCCCCCACGGGTACACGTGGAAGAACTCCTTGATGTCTTTCACGGTGTTGCCCTTGGCCGTTTCCGACACATCGGGCCCGAACCAGCCGTCTTGTTCGGTGGGTGAAAACCGGTAGGCGTACTTGGCATCGCTGTCGAAGAACGCCAACCACTCGGCGTAGATGTCTTCCACCAACTGCTGAGGGAGTGGATGGTTCACCAGCACCGCGAACCCAGTTTCGAGGAGCGACTGGGTGAAGGCCTCGGGTGCATCGGCGGCCTGGTAGTCGACAACGGCAACGTCCATGTGCAAAGGCTACCCCCGCGGCCATTTCTCCCGTGGAAAACCGCGGGGAGGTGTCAGCCGACGATGTTGACCATGCGGCCGGGCACCACGATGACCTTCTTGGGTGCGTTGCCGCCGAGCGCGGCCTGCACCTTCGGGTCGGCCAGGGCGGCGGCCTCCGTCGTTGCCTCATCGGCGTCGGCTGCCACCACGATGCGTGACCGCACCTTGCCGTTCACCTGCACCGGCACCTCCACCGTCTCGGCCACCAGCAATGCCGGGTCGGCCACGGGGAAGGGGGCATAGGTGATGGTGGTGTCGTGGCCGAGCATGCGCCACAACTCCTCCGACAAGTGAGGTGCCAGCGGGGCGAGCATCAGCACCAGTGGCTCGGCTGCTGCCACGGGGCACCCGCCAAGCTTGGTGAGGTGGTTGTTGAACTCGATGAGTTTGGCAATGGCCGTGTTGAACCGCATCGCATCCATATCGGCGCGCACACCATCGATGGTGCGGTGCAGCAGGCGCTCGGTGTCGATGTCGAGGCCGGGCACGTCGGTGCGCAGGCCGCCGGTGTCTTCGTCGACGGTGTTGCGCCATACCCGCTGCAGGAAGCGGTACATGCCCACCACATCGCGGGTTTCCCACGGGCGCGAGGCATCGAGGGGGCCCATGGCCATTTCGTACAGGCGCAGCGTGTCGGCACCGTACGACTCGTAGATGTCGTCGGGGGCAACCGCATTCTTCAGGCTCTTGCCCATCTTGCCCCACTCGCGGGTGACTGGGCGGCCCTCGGAGAAGAACTGGCCGTCGCGTTCTTCGATGGAGAACGCGTCGACGTAGATGCCTCGCTCGTCTTTGAATGCGGCCGCAAGGATGTAGCCCTGGTTGAACAGGCGGTGGTACGGCTCTTTCGACGACAGGTACCCGAGGTCGAACAGCACCTTGTGCCAGAAGCGGGCATAGAGCAGGTGCAGCACCGCATGCTCCACACCGCCGACGTACAGGTCGACACCGCCCGGGTGCCCGTCGCTCTGCGGCCCCATCCAATACTCCTCGACGGCCGGGTCGACGAACCGTTCGGTGTTGGTGGGGTCGAGGTAGCGCAGCTCGTACCAGCAACTACCCGCCCACTGTGGCATCACGTTGGTGTCGCGGCGGTAGGGCTTCGGGCCATCGCCCAGGTCGAGTTCTACATTGGCCCACCAGTCGAGCCGATCGAGTGGGCTTTCGGGGTTCGACTGCGCGTCGTCGGCATCGAACGTGCGCGGCGAGAAACTGTCGGTGGGTGGCAACTCGAGCGGCAGCATCGAGTCGGGCAGCGTGTGGGCGCGGCCATCGGCGTCGTACACGATGGGGAAGGGCTCGCCCCAGTACCGCTGCCGGCTGAACAGCCAGTCGCGCAGTTTGAAGTTCACCGTGCCCTCGCCAAGGGTGCGCTCGACGAGCCAGTCGATGGTGCGACGCTTACCGTCGGCGATGCTGGTGAGGCCGTTCAGGTCGAGCGTGTCGTTCGCGCTGTTCACGTACGGCGCATCGCCCACGAATGCCTCGGGCCAGGTGGCGGTGTCGAGCGCGGGCGCGATGCCGTGCCCGTCGAACCACGCTTGCCCCGGTTGCTGGATGGCGGGAATGGGCAACCCGAACTGGCGGGCGAACTCGAAGTCACGCTCGTCGCCGCAGGGCACGGCCATGATGGCGCCTGTGCCGTAGCCCATCATCACGTAATC
Organism: Actinomycetota bacterium; assembly: GCA_037131575.1. Classification (GTDB taxonomy): domain Bacteria; phylum Actinomycetota; class Acidimicrobiia; order Acidimicrobiales; family Ilumatobacteraceae; genus VFMC01. The sequence continues at coordinate 4,535 of JBAXQV010000067.1, read as the reverse complement.
GGCGATCCACACGGGGATCTGCTCGCCGTTGATGGGGTTGGTGGCGTACGCACCGGTGAACACGCCGGTCTTGGTCTTGTCGTCGACCTGACGGGCCACATCGCTCTTTGCTTGAGCGACGCGCATGTACGCATCGACCGCGGCGCGCTGCTCGGGTGTGGTGAGGGCGGGCACCAGTGGGTGCTCGGGGGCGAGCACCATGAACGATGCACCGAACAAGGTGTCGGGTCGCGTGGTGAACACGGTGATGGTGCCAGCAGGCGAGGCGAAGTGCACCTTGGCGCCTTCGCTGCGGCCGATCCAGTTGCGCTGCATGGCCTTGATCGAATCGGTCCAGTCGAGCAGCTCGAGGTCGTCGACCAGACGGTCGGCGTAGGCGGTGATGCGCATCATCCACTGGCGCATGTTGCGCTTGAACACCGGGAAGTTGCCGCGGTCGCTGCGCCCATCGGCAGTGACCTCTTCATTGGCCACCACGGTGCCCAGGCCCGGGCACCAGTTCACCGGAGCTTCGGAGATGTATGCCAGGCGACGGTCGTCGACGATGGTGGCCTGCTCGGTGGCGCTGAGTGATGTCCACGGCTGCCCATCGGGTGTGGGGCGGGTGCCGGCGACGAACTCGTCGATGAGTTCATCGATGGGGCGAGCCGTCTTGCGTTCGGCGTCGTACCACGCGTTGAAGATCTGGCTGAAGATCCACTGGGTCCAGCGGTAGTAGCCGGGATCGGTGGTTTCGATACTGCGCCGCGGGTCGTGGCTGAGGCCGAGGCGTCGCAACTGGCGGCGCATGTTGGCCACGTTCTGCGCGGTGGTGATGGCCGGGTGCTGGCCGGTTTGCACGGCATATTGCTCGGCGGGCAGACCGAACGCGTCGAAGCCCATCGAGTAGAGCACGTTGTGGCCGGTCATGCGCTTGAAGCGGCTGAACACATCGGTGCCGATGAAACCGAGCGGGTGCCCCACATGCAAGCCGGTGCCACTGGGGTAGGGGAACATGTCGAGCACGAACAGCTTCGGCTTGTCGTTCAGCGCCTCGGGGTCGGCGAGCGGGCCGGCCGGGTTGGGGGTCTCGAAGATGTTGTTGTCGGCCCACCACTGCTGCCAGCGCAGCTCGAGCTGCTGGGCCAGTGCTCCGCTGTAGCGGAATGCTTGCTGATCCGTCTGCTGGGGCTCGTTGGACTGGGGCTCGCCGGTGGCATTCATGGTGCAAGGATTCTACGGACGCCCCTGGTGACACTACGGTTTCATTTCATGACCGCTACCGAACCGCGCCCGCTCTCGATCGTCGAGCGGCTCATTCAGGCAGCCGATCGCCCCACCGGTGTGCGGTTCGTCGGCAACTCGGTGGCGCCGGCCACTGGCGACGCGTTCGTGCCGTGGGCGCAGATCCACGACGAGGCGCGCGTGGTTGGCGCGGCACTGCAGGCTCGCGGTCTGGTACCGGGCGATCATGTGGCCATTCTCGGCCCCACCAGCCGGTCACTCATCACCATCATCCAGGGTTGTTGGTTGGCGGGTTGCGCCAGCATGGTGCTGCCGCTGCCGATGCGCATGGGTTCGCTCGACGTGTTCATCGAGAGCACCCGCACCCGTATTCGCCACGGCGACGCCAAGTTGGTGCTCATCGACGATCTGCTGGCCGATTTCTACGCTGCGGCACCTGGTGACCCGCCCATCGAGCCGATGGCCAATGTGCTGCCGGGTGCAGCCGGGCAGGTGAGCGGTGAACGGCTCGAACTGCCATCGAACGACCCCGAGCGCTTGGTCATTCTGCAATACACGAGCGGTTCCACCAGTGAGCCGAAGGGCGTGATGATTCCCGACCGAGTGTTGGCAGCGAACATCGACGCGTCATGCGTGGCTGCTGAACTGAGTCTCGAAGAAGTGATGGTGTCGTGGCTGCCGCTGTACCACGACATGGGGTTGGTGGGGTTCTTGTCGATTCCCATGACCCGTGGTGTGCAACTGGTCCAGGCGGCACCGCAAGACTTCCTCGCCCACCCCGGTCACTGGATGCAGTGGATCAGCGATTGGGGTGGCACGGCCACGGCTGGCCCTAACTTCGCTTGGGTGCTCGCCACGCGCGCCTTGAAGCGGGCCCAAGGTCTCGACCTGTCGAAACTTACCTTGGCGCTCAGCGGGGCCGAACCGGTCGACCCCGATGCGGTGGAGGCGTTCTGCGCCGCGGCTGCACCGTTCGGGTTCCAGCCCGGCAGTGTGTTCCCTGCGTTCGGTATGGCAGAGGTGGCCATCGGCGGCGCGTTCCCGAAACGCCACCGCGGCCTGCGTTGCGATTCAGTCGATCGTGAGGTGCTCGAACGCGAACGGGTGGCCAAGCCACTGGCGGTTGGCGAAGCCACCGAGGCCATCGAGGTGCGTCGCCTTCCGTTGCTCGGCGCAGCGGTTCCGGGCCTCGAGATGAAGGTGGTGAACCCCGACACGCGCGAGGAACTGCCCGAACGTCAGGTGGGTGAGTTGTTGCTGCGCGGCACCTCGGTGACACCCGGTTACTACAAGCGACCCGATGCCACGGCCGCACTTTTCCACGACGGGTGGTTGTGCACTGGCGACCTTGCGTATCTGCTCGACGGTGAACTCATCCTCTGCGGTCGCATCAAAGACGTCATCATCGTCGGTGGTCGCAATGTGTTCCCTGAAGACATCGAACGGGCATGCGGGGGCCTGAGTGGTGTGCGCGCAGGCAACGTCATCGCATTCGGTGTCGACGGTTACAAGGGTAAGGAGACCGTGGTGGTGGTGGCCGAGGTGCGCCTCGACCCCGACACCGACATCACGCTCGACGATGTGCGCCAGAGCGTGCACCATCGCACGCTCGAGGTGTGCGGCCTACCACCCCGCGATGTGATGCTGGTGCGCCCGGGAACGTTGCCGAAGACGTCGAGTGGCAAGTTGCAGCGCGCAAAGTGTCGTGAGATGTACTTGGGTGAGGAGCTCGAACTCGTGGAATGAAAGCCATTCTCACCACGCTGCGTGGTGAGAATGGGCCTCATGTCGGCAAAACTTGATCCGTTTGTCACTCTGTGTGAGAATATGACGGAGCGGTTCATATGGCGCGCGGAGTGCGTCGGCTGCTCGTTCATATTCACCTTCGGCGGCTCGAAGGAAGTGTTTGTCGATGGTTCATGGTTCCAAACTGCACCTGCGGGTGCTCGGTAGTGCGTTGTTCGGGTTGTTGGGTGTGGGCGCAGCGACGCTCAGCGGCGGGAATGTGGCCACCGCGTCCCCGCGGGCGGCGGTGAACGAGAGCGACTTCGTGTCGAGTGGCGGGTCCACCCCGCCATCGAGTGCAGGCGACCCCACCGGCAACTTCCGGTTCATCTGCACCGCGTCGCATTTCGCCTACGACGACCCGATCGGCAAGCCCGGACAGCCGGGGGCAGCGCATCTCCATCTGTTCTTCGGCAACACTGCCGCGAACGCGTTCAGCACGTACGCGTCGCTGAGGGCAGCGGGTGAAGGTACGTGCGATGGTGGCCAGTTGAACCGTTCGGCGTACTGGGTGCCGGCGTTGCTCGACACCACCGACGTACCCCAGGTGCCCGACTACATCACGATGTACTACAAGGGTAACGGGCCATCGATTGCCGACATCCGTCGTATCCAACCGATGCCAGCCGGGCTGAGGATGATCGCCGGTTACGACGCCACCGACCCATCAGCTGCCGAGGCCTATCACTGGATGTGTGAGGACGGCACGGGCGTCGGGCCGAACATTCCCAATTGTCGTCCCGGTAGTCACATCGGGGTCGTCGTCGACTTCCCTTCGTGTTGGGATGGTGTGAACATCGACTCAGCCGACCATCGCCATCACCTGGCCTACCTCACCTATGCAGGTGGGGGTGGCGCACATTGCCCGGCGGGGTACCCGGTCATGTTGCCGCAGGTCACCTTCGGCGTCTGGTACCCATACAAGGCCAACACCGCGGCCTGGCGTGTGTCGAGCGATATGGCCGTACCGGGTGCACATGGGTCGACGTTCCACGCCGATTGGCTCGGGGCATGGGACCCTGCCATTCAGGCCGAGTTCACACTGCACTGCATCAATGAGCTGCGCAATTGCATCTCCGGCCAGCTCGGCGATGGCAGGACGTTGGTGAATCGTCTCGACCGCGGCGCCATCGCGCTTCCGGCCGCGATGCCGCCGATGCCACCGATGCCACCGATGCCGCCCATGCCGCCCATGCCACCTGTGTCGCCGCCGACATCGACGCCAGCAACAACGCTGAATCCCGGCCCTGCCACGAGCATTGCGCCAGCTACCGCCACGGCCCCTGCCAGCCGCATCAATAGCTGGTGGCCGAGAACACATCGCCGACGCCTGCATCGGTAGTCGAGCCCGCGGGCGCGCGTGGTGCTCGACCGTGAGATTCGTGTCGATTTGACGCAACGTGAACCGGCCGGGTGCTGCATCGGGTTCGGGTTGGTGTTGGCGCTGGTGGGCCGGTTCGGGGTCGGGTATCCCTGTGACACCCCTTTGCGATGATGGTCGCATGACTTCTTCGGCCGTGGCAGCA